>NZ_CP059219.1:27062-398950 GCF_014252395.1 Blattabacterium cuenoti | reverse complement strand
GATAAAGTAGTAAAGGATAAAGTAGTAGAGGATAAAGTAGTAGAGGATAAAGTAGTAAAGGATAAAGTAAAAGTAATAGAAAGTAAAGTAGTAGAGGATAAAGTAGTAGAGGATAAAGTAGTAAAGGATAAAGTAAAAGTAATAGAAAGTAAAGTAGTAGAGGATAAAGTAGTAGAGGATAAAGTAGTAAAGGATAAAGTAAAAGTAATAGAAAGTAAAGTAGTAGAGGATAAAGTAGTAGAGGATAAAGTAGTAGAGGTAAAAAAAGAGTAAAAAAAGTAATAAAAGTTATAATATGATTTCTAAATCTAAATTAGAAAAATTATATAGAAAGGAAGTAATTCCAAGTTTAATAAAAAATTTTGGATATAAATCTATTATGGAAGTTCCAAAATTAAAAAAAATAGTTATACACCAGGGTATTGGTGAATCTGTTTCAGATAAAAAATTAATAGATTTTTCTATAAAAGAAATAACAGATATAACAGGTCAAAAAGCTATTTTTTGTTATTCTAAACATGATGAATCTGGATTTAAATTAAGAAAAGGAATGCCTATAGGAGTAAAAGTTACTTTACGTAGAATAAAAATGTATGAATTTTTAGAAAGACTTATTTTTATTTCTTTACCTAGAGTAAGAGATTTTAATGGAGTAAAAAATAATAGTTTTGATGGATATGGAAATTATAATATGGGAATAACAGAACAAATTATTTATCCTGAAATAAATATTGATAAAATTAAAAAAAATAAAGGAATGAATATTACATTTGTTACTTCTGCTAAAAATGATATAGAAGCTAGAAAACTTTTATCACTTTTTGGAATACCTTTTAAAAAATAAAAAAATGGCTAAAGAATCTGTTAAAGCAAGACAAAAAAAAAGAGAAAAAATAGTAATGAAATATGCAAATAAAAGGATTGCTTTAAAAAAAGCTGGAAAATATGAACTTTTACAAAAATTGCCTAGAGATGCATCTCCTGTTCGTTTAAAAAATAGATGTTCTATTACTGGAAGATGTAGAGGATACATGAGAAAATTTGGTGTTTCTCGTATTGTATTTAGAAATTTAGTTTCTCAAGGACTTATTCCAGGAATAAAAAAAGCTAGTTGGTAAAAATAAAAATAAGTAAATATTAATTATGTTATGGATACAATAGCAGATTTTTTAACTAGAATTAGAAATGCATGTTTTGCAAAACATAAACTATTGAAAGTTAGTTTTTCTAAAGAAAAAAAAGAAATAATTAATGTTTTATTAAAAAATGGATATATTTTAGATTACAAAATAGAAAAAAATATAATTAAAATAGCATTAAAATATTATAAAAATAATTCTGTTATTTATAAAATAATAAGAATAAGTAAACCTGGTTTAAGAAAATATTGTAAATATAAAAAATTACCTAGAGTATTAAATGGATTAGGTATAGCTATAATAACTACTTCTAATGGAGTAATTACAGATAAAGAAGCAAGAAAAAAAAGAATAGGAGGTGAAATTTTATGTTATGTTTTTTGATACAAATTTTTAATATATCTGTAAATAGTTTTATAAAATGTCAAGAATTGGGAAAAAACCTATTTTAATACCTGATAATGTAGAATTAAAAATAATTAATGATAAGATATCTGTAAAAGGAAATTTAGGTATTTTATATCAAAAAATTTCTAAAAAATTACATTTTAATTTATATGAAAAAAAAATACTTATAACTAGAAATAAAGAAAATAAAGAATCTAAATCTTTACATGGATTATATCATGTTTTAATTAAAAATATGATAATAGGAGTTACAAAAGGATTTCAAAAAAAATTAGAATTAGTTGGAGTAGGATATAGAGCTACTTATAATGAAAAAATTTTAGATTTAAATCTTGGTTTTTCTCATAATATTATGTTACAACTTTCTAAAGAAATTGATATAGAAATAAAATCGGAAAAAGGAAAAAATACTATTATTATTTTAAAATCTTATGATAAACAATTATTAGGAATAGTTGCAGCAAAAATAAGATCATTTAGAATTCCGGAACCTTATAAAGGAAAAGGGGTTAAATATTTAAAAGAAATAATTTATAGAAAAGCAGGTAAATCTGCTTAAATTTTTTATATATGAAAAAAATTTTTGGAGAACCAGATAGATTTAGGATTTCTGTTTTTAGAAGTAATAAACAAATATATGCCCAAATTATAGATGATTTATCTGGAAAAACTTTAGTATCTTCTTCATCAAGGGAAAAAATATTTCATGAAAATAAAAAAACAAAAATAGAATTATCTTATGAAGTAGGTAAACTATTAGGTGATAGAGCTAAAAAATTGAAAATAACTAAATTAGTTTTTGATAAAGGTAAATATTTATATCATGGTAGAATAAAATCTTTAGCTGAAGGAATTAGAAAAATAGGATTTAAATTTTAAAATAATTATTTTGTCTAAAAAAATAAAACATTCTGGATTAGAATTAAAAGAAAAATTGGTTGGAGTAACAAGAGTATGTAAAGTAACTAAAGGAAGAAGATATTTTAGTTTTAGTGCTATCCTTATTAAAGGAAATGAAAATGGAGTAGTAGGTTATGGTTTTGGAAAATCTAAAGAAGCTCCAGATGCTATTCACAAAGCTGGAGAGCAAGCTAAAAGAAATCTTTGTAAAGTATGTATATCAAATGGAACAATTCCTCATGAACAAGAAGCTAAATATGGAGGGGCTCATATTTTAATTAAACCTGCTTCAGATGGTACTGGAATTATAGCTGGTGGACCTTTAAGAGCTGTTCTTGAAGCTGCTGGATTAAGAAATGTATTATCAAAATCTAAAGGATCTTCTAATCATCATAATATAATTAAAGCTACAATAAAAGCTCTTAGTAAAATGAGAGATGTTCATATTATAGCAAAACAAAGAGGTATTTCTATTAAAAAAGTATATAATGGATAATACAAAAAAAATTTTTTTATATCCAAAAAGTGGATCTAAAAAAAATAAATTGAGATTAGGAAGAGGACAAGGATCTGGAAAAGGTGGGACTTGTGGTAGAGGACATAAAGGAGAAAAATCTAGATCTGGTTATTCTAAAAAAATAGGATTTGAAGGAGGACAAATGCCTATACAAAGAAGAATTCCTAAATTTGGATTTAAAAGAAATAAAAAAAAATATAATTGTATTAATTTATATACAATTCAAAATTATATTAATAAAGGAAAAATTAAAAAAGGAGATATTTTAAATAAAGAATTTTTTTTAAAAAAAAAATTAGCTAAAAAAAATGATTTTATTAAAATTTTAGGAAAAGGTATTCTTTCTTATCCATTAAATATATATGCATCCAAATTTAGCAAAAAAGCTTTTTCTTCTATAGAAAAAATAGGAGGAAAAGCTTTTTTAGTATAATACTAAAATGAATAATTTTTTAACAACTGTTCATAACATTTGGAATGTTAAAGATTTACGTAAAAAAATAATAATAACTTTAAATTTATTATTAATATATCGTTTTGGAGCCTATATTCCCCTTCCAGGAATTAATCCTTTAGGTATTAGTGATTTTATGGAAAAATTTCATATAGGTTCTAAAGGATTAATACAAATTTTATCTTCTTTTACTGGTGGAGCTTTTAACCGTGCTTCAATTTTAGCCTTAGGTATTATGCCTTATATATCTGCATCTATTATAATACAGTTAATGTGTATTATTATTCCTTATTTACAAAGATTACAAAAAGATGGAGAAAGTGGAAGAAAACAAATTAGTCTTATTACAAGATGGTTAACTGTAGGCATATGTTTTATACAAGCTCCTGTATATCTTATTTCTTTAACTCAACAAATTATTCCTTTTTCATCTTCTATTTCATCTTATTTAATTAATATAAATACTTTTTATGGTAAAAGTATATTTTGGTGTATAGGAATAACTACTTTAACTTCTGGTACTTTATTTACAATGTGGTTAGGAGATAAAATAACAGATAAAGGTATAGGAAATGGAATTTCCTTAATAATAATGTCAGGAATAATTGCACGATTTCCAGATGCTATAGCAAAAGAAATATTTAGTAAATTAGAAAATATAAATGGAGGATTAATAATTTTACTTTTTGAATTTTTATTATGGTTATTAGTAATTTTATTTTCTATTATAATTATTCAAGCTATTAGAAAAATTCCAGTACAATATGTTTCTCATTATAAATCTATAAAATTAGAATCTAATTTAATTCATAAAAAACATCAATATATTCCATTAAAAATGACTGCTGCAGGAGTAATGCCTATTATATTTTCTCAAGCAATAATGCTTTTTCCATTAACTTTTTATGATTATATAGAAAATATAAAAATAAAAAATTTTTTTCATCTTTTTCAAGATATATATGGATTATGGTATAATTTAACTATTTTTATATTAGTAATAATTTTTACTTTTTTTTATACAGCTATTACTATACCAGTAAATCAAATGGCAGATGATTTAAAAAGAAATGGAGGACATATACCAAAAATAAAACCTGGAAAAGATACAGCTGAATATATAGATTCTATTTTATCAAAAATTACATTTCCTGGAGCAATACTTTTAGCTATTATAGCAATAATACCATGTATAGTTTTTAGAATGGGTGTTACTCAAAATTTTGCATTATTTTATGGAGGAACTTCGTTATTAATTGTAGTAGGTGTTATTTTAGATGTTTCACAACAGGTTCGTATTCATTTGTTAAATTATCATTATGATGGATTAATGATGACAAAAAATCGTAAATATAATAGATTATAATTTTTTATAATTTTTTATGTATATTATATTAATTGTAAATAAATTATTATGTCTAAACAGAAGCATATTGAAGTTGATGGAACTATTATAGAATCATCTCCAAATGCGATGTTTCGCGTAGAATTAGAAAATGGATGTATTGTAAAAGCTCATATATCCGGAAAAATGAGAATGCATTATATAAAAATATTACCTGGAGATAAAGTTCGATTAGAAATGTCTTCTTATGATTTAGAAAGAGGAAGAATAACTTATAGATATTAAAATAAATAAAATTATAACATACTTTTTATGAAAGTAAGAGCTTCTTTAAAAAAAAGAACTGATAATTGTAAAATTGTTAGAAGAAAAGGTCGTTTACGTATTATTAATAAAAAAAATCCTAGATTTAAACAAAAACAAGGTTAGATGGCAGTTAGAATTTCTAGTATAGAAATTCCAATTTCTAAAAGAGGAATTATTGGTCTTACTTATTTGTATGGAATAGGTAAAAGTTTATCAAAAACTATTTTAAAATCTGTTAATATTGATGAAAATAAAAAAGTAAAAGATTGGTCTGATGATGATATTAGTAAAATAAGAAAATTTATATCTGATAATATAAAAATTGAAGGTGAATTAAGATCTGAAAATCAAATCAATATAAAAAGATTAATGGATATAGGTTGTTATATAGGAACAAGACATAGAAAAGGATTACCATTAAGAGGTCAAAAAACAAAAAATAATTGTAGAACTAGAAAAGGAAAAAAGAAAACTGTAGCAAATAAGAAAAAAGTTACAAAATAAAAATTTTATGGTAAAATCTGGAAAAAAAAGATCAGTAGTAGTTGATTCTTTAGGTGAAGCTCATATTCAATCTAGTTTTAATAATATTATTATTACTTTAACAAATAAAAAAGGAGAAGTGATAACATGGTCTTCTGCCGGAAAAATGAATTTTAAAGGATCTAAAAAAAATACTCCATATGCTGCTCAAATGGCAGCAGAAAATGTAGCAAAAGAAGGATTAAATGCAGGAATAAAAAAAGTTGAGATAAAAGTTAAAGGACCAGGAGCAGGTAGAGATGCTGCTATAAGAGCATTAAGTAATTCTGGTATTATAGTAACGATGATAAAAGATATAACTCCATTACCTCATAATGGATGTCGTCCTCCTAAAAGAAGGAGAGTTTAATGATTAAAAATATTATGGCAAAATATATAGGACCTAAAACTAAAATTTCTAGAAGATTTGGAGAATGCATTTATGGAGAAGATAAATATTTTAATAGAAGAAAATATCCATCTGGACAACATGGAAATAATCGTCGTAGAGGAAAACGTTCAGAATATTTTATACAATTAATAGAAAAACAAAAAGCTAAATATACTTATGGGATATTAGAACGTCAATTTGAAAAATTGTATTTTGAAGCTGCAAGAAAAAAAGGAATTACTGGAGAATTATTATTACAAGCATGTGAAAGTCGTCTTGATAACGTCGTTTTTAGATTAAAATTTGCTCCTTCTCGATCTTCTGCTCGTCAAATTGTATCTCATAGACATATTATTGTTAATAATCATATTGTTAATATTCCTTCTTTTAGATTAAAACCAGGAGATAAGATAGAAATAAGAGAAAAATCTAAAAAACATCCAGTTATATTAGAATCTATAAATAAAAAAATAGGTCCATTAGTAGAATGGTTAATTTTAGATGAAAAAAACATGTTTGGTTTATTTAGAATTATGCCAAAAAGAACACAAATTCCTGAAAATATTAAAGAACAATTTATTGTAGAATTATATTCAAAATAGAATAAGTAGTATGTCTATTCTAAATTTTGTTAAACCTGATAGAATTGCAATGTATGAATTTGCAGATAATAGAAGTATTTTTCATCTAAAACCTTTAGAACCAGGATATGGAATAACTTTAGGAAATGCATTACGAAGGGTTCTTTTAGGTTCTTTAAAAGGATTTTCTATAACTTCTATTAGAATTAAAGGAGTTAAATATGAATTTTCTACTATAGAAGGAGTAGTTGAAGATGTAACAGATATTGTTTTAAATTTTAAAAAAATTCGTTTAAAACAAAAATTACCCAACATTCATAATGAAATAGTTAATGTTTCAATTAATTCTGGTAAACAAATAACAGGTGAAATTTTAAATAAATTTATTTCTGGTTTTCAAATTTTAAATAAGGATTTAGTTATTTGTAATAAAGAAGAATCTATTCCTTTAGATATTAATTTTACAATTGAAGAAGGTAGAGGATATGTTCCTGCAGAAGAAAATAAAAAAAATAAAGAATATTTAATTGGAACTATTCCAATAGATTCTATATTTACTCCAATTAAAAATGTTAAATATACAATAGAAAATTGTCGTGTTGGACAAAAAACAGATTTTGAAAATCTTTCATTGGAAATAAAAACAGATGGATCCATTTGTCCAAAATTAGCTTTAATGGAGGCTTCTAAAATATTGATTCAATATTTTTCTATTTTTTCCTATGATAAAATAGGAAAAGAAAAACAAGAAGAAATTAACAAAAATAAAAAATATGATGAAGAATTTTTAAGAATGCGAACATTATTAAAGTCTAAATTAAATGATATGGATTTATCTGTACGTACAAAAAATTGTTTAAAATTAGCTTCTATAAAAACTATTGCAGATTTAGTTAGTTGTAACAGAAATAATATGTTAAAAATGAGGAATTTTGGAAAAAAATCTTTAGATGAATTAGAAAGTAAAATGAAAGAAAAAGGATTATATTTTGGAATGGAAATATCGGAATATAAATTGAATAAAGAATAAATAAATGAATCATAGAAATAAAAATAATCATTTAGGTAGAAAATATGGACATAGAAAATCTATTCTTTCCAATATGGCTTGTTCTTTAATTAAAGAAAAAAAAATTTTTACAACTTTATCTAAAGCTAAGGCTTTGAAAAAATATATTGAACCTATTATAACCAAATCTAAAATTAATTCAATTCATTCTAGAAGAAATATTTTCTCATATTTAAAAGATAAGATTACTGTTTCAGAATTATTTAAAGACACTTTTAAAAAGGTAAGAGAACGTACTGGAGGATATACTAGAATAATAAAAACAGGATTTCGTTTAGGAGATAACGCTGCATTATCTTTTATTGAATTAGTAGATTTCAATAATTATACTTATACTTCAAAAAAAATTATAAAATCTGTAAGACGTAGTATAAAAAAAAATAGAAAAAAATGAATAATGAGTAAAATTAAAAATATTCAGGCTAGACAAATATTAGATTCTAGAGGAAATCCTACTATAGAAGTAGATGTTATAACAAAAAATAATATTTTAGGAAGAGCTTCTATTCCATCAGGTGCATCAAAAGGAAAAAATGAAGCTTTTGAATTACGTGATTGTAATAAAGAATTTTTTTTTGGAAAAGGTGTATTAAAAGCTATTAAAAATGTTAATAATATTATTGCTCCTGAATTAATTGGAAAATCAATTTTAGACCAAATTTATATAGATAAATTAATGTTAGAATTAGATGGAACAAATAATAAAAAAAGATTAGGAGCTAATGCTATTTTAGCTATTTCTATAGCAACTGCTAAAGCTGCTGCTAATGAATTAAAAATACCTCTTTATAAATATATAGGAGGTATATATTCTTATTTATTACCTACTCCTTTAATAAATATAATAAATGGAGGAAGACATTCAAATGCTCCTATAGCTTTTCAAGAATTTATGATTGTTCCTATAAAAGCTAATTCTTTTTTAGAAGCATTACAAATGGGACATAAAGTTTTTTATCAATTAAAATATATTTTAAATAAAAAAGGATTATCTACAAGTGTAGGTGATGAAGGTGGGTTTTCCCCAAATTTAAATAGTATAGAAGATGTTTTAGATAACATATTAGAAGCTATACATATGGCAAATTATGAGCCTTATGATCAAATAGGTATAGCTATAGATTGTGCTTCTTCTGAATTTTATTCAAACAATCAATATGATTATTCTAAATTTAGTAAAAAAATAGAAGATTCTAAAAAATCTAGAGAAGATCATGTAAAATATTTATCTTATTTAATTAAAAAATATCCAATTATATCTATTGAAGATGGAATGGATCAAAATGATTGGGAAGGATGGAAATTACTGACAAATGAAATAGGAAATCAAATACAATTAGTAGGAGATGATCTATTTGTTACTCAATTAAATAAATTAAAAAAAGGAATAGAAAAAAAAGTAGCTAATTCTATTCTTATAAAATTAAATCAAGTAGGAACATTAACAGAAACAATTGAAACAATTAATGCTGCTAAAAAAAATAAATATAGAAATATTATTTCTCATCGTTCTGGAGATACAGAAGATTTTTTTATAGCAGATCTTTCTGTTGGTTTTAATATTGAACAAATAAAAACAGGTTCTATTTGTCGTTCTGAACGAACTTCAAAATATAATCAATTATTACGTATTGAAAATACACTTGGAAAATATTCTTGTTATTCAGGATGGAATTTTATATAAAAAAATACTACATAAATAATGAGTATTGAGCAATATAATGATAATTATAGTTTTTATTTTTGGATATTTGTTTATTGCTTTTGAAAAATTATTTTATTTAAATAAAGTAATTCCATCTATTTTAATGGCTACTATTTGTTGGTCTTTAATTATGTTATTTAACATTCCTGTTTATGAATTAGATCAACATTTAATAATTAAAAAAAATCCGCAATATTTATTATTATTCCATTTAGGAAAAGCTTCTGAAATTATTTTTTTTCTTATTGGAGCTATGTCTATTATTTCTATTATTGAAAAATATCATGGATTTGAAGCTTTAAAAGAATTATTCTATACAAATACAAAAAGAAAATTTTTATGGAAACTAAGTTTAGTTTCTTTTTTTTTATCTGCTATAATAGATAATCTTACAGCAACTATAGTTTTAATATCTCTTTTAAGAAAAATCATTTATAATTATAAAGAACGTTTATTTTATTTAGGTTTAGTTATTATATCGGCTAATGCAGGAGGAGTTTGGTCTCCAATTGGAGACATTACAACAACAATGTTATGGATTTCTAAAAAAGTAACAATTTTACATCTTATAAAAATAATATTAATACCTTCTATATTATGTATGTTTGTTTCTACTATGATTGCTTCTTATTTACCAATTTTTAATGGAAAAATTAAAATTGAAAAAAATAAATTATCAAAAGAAAATATTAATAAAGGTTTTTTTATGTTAAAAATAGGTTTATTTCTAATGTTACTTGTTCCTATTTTTAAAACTATAACTGGATTACCTCCATATATGGGAATGATGTTTTCTCTTAGTATACTTCTTTGTATAATTTCTAATAAATATAAATCAAAAATTATATCATCATCTATAGATAAAATATTTAAAAAATTAGATATTTCTAGTATTTTATTTTTTTTTGGTATTTTATTATCTGTTTCTTCTTTAGAATCTTTAGGAAAATTATATTATTTATCTCATTGGATAAATAATACTTTTTCTACATGGAAAATTACAACTTTTATATTAGGATTTATATCTTCTATTGTAGATAATGTTCCATTAGTAGCTGCTACTATAGCTATGTTTTCTCATCCAATAGATCATGAATTATGGCATTTTATAGCTTATGTTTCTGGAACAGGAGGGAGTATTTTTCTCATAGGATCTGCTGCAGGAGTAGCAGCTATGGGAATGGAAAAAATAGATTTTTTTTGGTATCTAAAAAAAATAAGCTGGTTAGCTTTAGCAGGTTATATATCTGGATTTATTTATTTATTAATTTATCCATTTTTTTCTTTGTAAAAATTCTATGAATTTACCTCCTAAATAAGAAAAAGGGAAAAATAATGGAAGTATTATTATTTTAAACCATAAAGGATATCTATAAAATAATAGATGAAATAAAATTATAAAAAATAATATAATACCGGTTAATATAGCATGAGCTTTTTTTGCATTTTTAGCAAAAAAAGCTGTTACTATACCTCCTAATATAGGACTAAATGCATAAAATAAAATTAAAATTAAAAAAAATTTATTAGGAGCTTCATTAAAAATATATTTCAATTTTATTAATGGAATAAATTCTATTTCTATAAACCATTTTTTTATAAATTTTATAGCATAAAATATTTCTAAAATACTTATTATTATTCCTATAAATACTGAAAATATATTTTGGTACATAAATAATTTTTATTATTGTAAAAATAAATATCAATTTTTTATTTTTGTTATGAATTATACAATTGATTGGATTTTAATAAAAAAATATAAAGATATTTTGTTCTTTTTTTGGGAAGGTATAGCGAAAATAGAAATAAATAGACCAAAATGTCATAATGCTTTTCGTGTGGAAACAGTAAAAGAAATGATTGATGCTATAAATATATGTAAAGATAAAAAAGATATAGATGTAATAATTATTACTGGATCTGGAAATAAATCTTTTTGTTCTGGAGGTGATCAGACTACAAGAGGTTTAGGAGGTTATTTAGGAAAAGATGGAATTCCAAGATTAAATATTTTAGATTTTTATAAAAAAATTAGAGAAATTCCGAAACCTGTTATAGCTATGGTAAATGGTTTTGCTGTAGGAGGGGGTCATGTATTACATGTTGTATGTGATTTAACTATAGCTTCTGATAATGCTATTTTTAGTCAAGTTGGTCCAAAAGTAGGATCTTTTGATGGAGGATTTGGATGTTCTTATTTAGCTCGTCATATTGGTCAAAAAAAGACAAGAGAAATGTGGTTTTTATGTAAAAAATATACAGCTAAAGAAGCTTTAAAAATGGGATTAATTAATAAGGTAGTAAGTATAGAAAAATTAGAAAAAAAAACCATAAAATGGTGTAAAATTATACAAAAAAGAAGTCCTATGTCTTTAAGAATGATAAAAAGATGTTTAAATGCAGAATTAGATGGACAACATGGATTAATGCAATTGGCTGGAGATGCTACATTGATGTTTTATTTAATGGAAGAATCTCAAGAAGGAAAAAAAGCTTTTTTAGAAAAAAGAGATCCAAACTTTAAAAAATTTACAAAATTTTTATGAAATTAAAATATTGGATTTATGCAATGCGTTTGCATACTTTACCTTTATCTATTACTGGAATAACTTTAAGTTTTCTTATATCTAAATTTAGAGGATTTGAAGAATATATAGTATATATATTATGTTTAATTACGGCTTTATTTTTACAAATATTAGCAAATATATCAAATGATTATGGAGATAATATAAGAGGATTATATAATTTTAATAGTTTTGGATCAAATAAAAGAGTTCAATGTAGTTTTATTTCATTTTTAAAAATAAAAAAAGGTATTTATTTATTTTCTATTTTATCTTTTATTTCTGGATTATTTTTAATTTATAAAACTATTTCAATAAATGATATTTTTATTTTTTTTTTATATTTTTTAGGAATTTTTATATGTATATATTCTTCTATTTTTTATTCTATAGGATCTAAACCATATGGATATAAAACAGGAATAAGTGATTTATTAGTATTATTTTTTTTTGGAATTATTTCAGTTCAAGGTAGTTATTTTTTATATACTCATACTTTAAAAATAGATATATTTTTATTGTCTTTATCTATTGGTTTATTAAATGTAGCAGTTTTAAATATTAATAATATAAGAGATATTGATAACGATTATAAACATGGAAAATATACTATGGCAGTGTGGTTAGGTATTAAATATGCAAAAATATATCATATTTTTATTATATTTTTATCTGTATTTTTTGGAGGTATGTTTATATTTTTAAATCAAATAAAAAATATACAATGGTATTTTTTTATATTTTTTATTTTTTTTATAATATTACATATTAAAAATATAATTATTATAAAAGATAATAAATTATTTAATTTAGAATTAAAAAAATTAATTTTTATTACTTTTTTATATGGATTAAGTACTGGTATTAGCTTTTTTTTATAAAAAATATATGAAAATAACTTATCTTACTCATAGCACATGTATATTAAAAATACATGAAAAATATTTATTAATAGATCCTTTTCTTTCTAAAAATTCTTTTTTTAATAAGAAATTTTTATTTAATGATTATATTAATAAATATATAAAAAAAATAGATTATATATTATTAACACATGCTCATTATGATCATGTATGTGATGTTGAATTATTTTCACGTAAATTTAATAATGTTTTAATTATTTCTAATTATGAAATATCAAATTTTTTTGAAAAAAAAGGAATAAAAACATGTGCAATTAATTATGGTTCTTTTGTTTCATTTTCATTTGGAAAATTAAAATATATATGGGCAGCTCATTCTAGTATTTTTAATAATGGAATTTATGGAGGTAATCCTGGAGGTTTTCTTATACATACAGATGAAGGAAATATATATATTTCAGGTGATACATCCCTTATATATGAAATGAAACTTGTACCAATTTTCGGTAAATTAAAACTTTCAATTTTACCTATAGGAGGTAGATTTACTATGGATATAGAAGAAGCTATAATTGCTTCAGAATTTTTACAATGTGAAAAAATATTAGGTGTTCATTATAATACTTTTGAAGCTATTAAAATTGATAAAGAAAAAGCAATAAAATCTTTTTATGATAAAAATAAAAATTTAATTTTATTAGATATGGGAAAGAGTTTATATATATGAAAATTTTTATTTTTAAAAAAAAATTTATTTTTAAAAATAAAATATATAATTCTAATAAAATATTTAGATATTCTATTATTTGGTATATCATATTAAAAAATAATAATAAAATAGGTATAGGAGAATGTAATCCTATATTAGATAAATTAGCTTTAAAAAATTTGAAAAAATTTGAAAATGAATTATATATTGTTTCTAATAAAATTATTTTTAATAAAATGAAAATATTTTATTATTATAAATATATTAATTATTCATCTATTTTATTTGGATTAGAACAAGCTTTTTTAAGCTTAAAAAATAAATTTATTATATTATATAATTCAGAATTTACTAAAGGATGGAAAGGAGTTCCTATAAATGATTTAATATGGTTAAATGCATGGAAAAAACATGATATAATAAAAAAAATAGAAAATAAAATTTTTGAAGGATTTTTATTTATAAAAATTAAAATTAATATAAAATTAATTTATTATCAATGTAAAATTTTAGAATATATTAATAAAAAATATCCATTTGTAAAAATACGAATTGATGCAAATGGTTGTTTTAATAATAAAAACATAGCTTTATATTATATAAATAATATATTATATAAATTTCATATAATTCATTCAATAGAACAACCTATATTATCTGGAAATTGGAAAGAAATGTATGAAATATGTAAAAAATCTAAACTACCTATAGCATTAGATGAAGAATTAGAAGGAATTAAAAAATTAGAGGATAAAAAAAAATTATTAGATTTTATTAAACCTAATTATATAGTAATTAAACCTAGTGTAAATGGAGGTTTTTATGAATCAGAAGAATGGATTTTTGAAGCAAAAAAAAGAAATATAAAATGGTGGATTAGTTCTTCTTTAGAAAGTAATATAGGAATTAATGCCATTGCTCAATGGTCTTTTATGATGAATAAAAAATATAAAAAAATTATTACTCATGGTTTGAATACTAGTTTTTTATATACTAAAAATTTTAATATTCCTATAAAAATAATAAAAGGACATATTTGGTATAATATACCTTCTATTCAATCTAATAAAAAAAATATTATTAAATCTTTTTTTTCCAATATAAAATGTGGTTAGATTTTTCTTATAAAAAAATATTTTCTTCTAAAAAACTTTATTCATCTTTTTGGAAAAGAAAAATTTTTTCTTTTTTAGAAGAATGGTATAATAAAAATACATTATTAACGATTTATACTTCTGGAACAACAGGTGTTCCTAAAAAAATTTTCGTAAAAAAACAACATATGTATGAAAAAGCTATACAATCTGTAGAATTTTTAAAAATAAAAAAAAAAAAAATTATAGGTTTATTATGTTTATCTACAGATTTTATAGCAGCTAAAATGTTTTTAGTTAGAGCTATTATTTTTAAATGGAAAATATATTGCGTTCCTCCATCATCTAATCCTTTAAAAAATGTCAAATATAATTTTGATATAGTATCTATGGTCCCTATTCAAGTTTTTTTTAGTTTTAAACATTTAAAAAATGTTAAAATTCTTTTAATAGGAGGATGTTCTATTTCTAATTTTTTAGAAAAAAAACTGCAGAATATAACAACTATTTGTTATGATACTTATGGTATGACAGAAACTTTAGGTCATATAGCATTAAAAAAAATTAATGGATTAAATAAAAGCATTTTTTATAAATCATTTAAAGATGTTCATCTTAGTATAGATAAAAGAAATTGTTTAGGAATTTTTTCAAAAAGTATGAATTTTTTTATACAAACAAATGATATTGTTCATATGATATCTAAAGATAGATTTAGATGGATAGGTAGATATGATCATATTATTAATAGTGGAGGTATTAAAGTTGTTCCTGAATTAATAGAAAAAGATATAAATCCATTTATTCCTTGTAATAAACGATTTTTTATTTCTTCAATTCCTGATAAAATTTTAGGAGAAAAAATAGTATTAGTTATTGAAGGAGATTTTTTTCCATTAACAATACCAAAATTTATTTTTAATGGAGAAAAAAAATTTTATAAACCAAAAAAAGTTTTTTTTATTTCTCATTTTACTAAAAATTTATTAGAAAAATTTAATAGAAAAAAAATTATAAAACAAATAAATAAAAATTAAAATATATTTTTTTTATGCATTTTTTCATCAAAATTTTTTTTTAATTCTTTAAGAAAAGTTTCAGTATCTAAATAATTATTAGATTTATCTCCATAAACTAGTTGACATAGATCTTTTGTCATTTTTCCAGATTCTATAAAGTCTATACAAGATTCTTCTATTTTTTCTGAAAAAAAATTTAAATTTATATTTTTGTCTAAAAAAGCACGATGTTTAAGACCACGAGTCCAAGAAAAAATAGAAGCTATTGGATTAGTAGAAGTTTTTTTACCTTTTTGATGTAATCTATAATGTCTAGTTATAGTTCCATGAGCAGCTTCAGATTCTAATGTTTTACCATCTGAAGTGATTAAAATAGAAGACATCATTCCTAATGAACCGAAACCTTGAGCTATACAGTCTGATTGAACATCTCCATCATAATTTTTACATGCCCATATAAAACCTCCTTTTGATTTGATAGTTTTTGCAATCATATCGTCTATTAAACAATGTTCATAAGTTATATTTAACTCATCAAATTTTGATTTAAATTCAGTATCATATAAGTTTTGAAAAATATCTTTATATTTTCCGTCATATTCTTTTAAAATAGTATTTTTTGTAGATAAAAAAAGTGGATATTTTTTATATATAGCATAATTAAAACAAGAACGAGAAAATTCATATATAGATTGATATGTATTATACATCCCCATAGCAATTCCTGGACTTAAAAAATGATGTATTTTAAATTTTTTTGTATTATTTTTATTATTATCTGGTATAAATAAAATATATAATTTTCCTTTTTCCTCAACAATAAAATCTTTTGCATCATATTGATCTGCGTAAGCATGACGAGCTATACAAATAGGTTTTTTCCAACCTGGAATAAAACGAGGTATATTTTTTACGATAATAGGTTCTCTAAATACAGTTCCATTAATAATATTTCTAATTGTTCCATTTGGAGATTTCCATTTCTTTTTTAAAGAAAATTCTTTCATTCTATTATCATCAGGAGTTATTGTAGCGCATTTTATTCCTACATTATATTTTTTTATTGCATAAGCAGCATCTATAGTAATTTGATCATTGGTTATATTTCTATTTTCTATTCCCAAATCAAAATAAATAATTTTTATATCTAAATAAGGATTAATAAAATATTTTTTAATATATTTCCATATTACTTTAGCCATTTCATCTCCATCTATTTCTACTATAGGATTAGTTACTTTTATTTTATGTATCATATAATAATTTTTTATTATAATTTTTAAATTACATTTATAATACAAAATATTAATAAATTCTTATATTTGTTAATAGATTTGTAATCTATATTACTATTCCTTTGAATAACTCAAACGAGTTTTTTTTATGGTCAATGAATTATAAATATGAAATACGATATATTACTATACTATGTAATTAATAAATTAAAAACTTTTTCAAATAGGAAAATAGTTTTTTTTTATACTAGTTTTAGTATTGAATACTAATTAATTTATCATTTTATTTTAATAATATTCCTATAAAAATATTCACTTTAGATACAATAAAGTTTTTTTTTGAATAAACTTATAAAAGTTTAAATAAATAAATATTATGGATATTTTATTTCGTTATATTATCCTGATAAAAATTTAGAAAAAATAATAATAAAATGTTTCTTTATAAGAAAAATATAACCATTTTAAAAAATAAAAATTAAGTATAGTATGGTTATCATTATCTATTATTATGTTAAAAAAAAAGTAGATAGTTACAGAAGTAAATGTTAGTGTTGTGGATAAAAAAAATAATAAAAATATGGATTATATCTAAAAAAAATAAAATAAAAAAAACACTATTTAGATAGTATGACATAATAAAAATATAAATATGTTTGATTTATCTTTTTTTAAAAAAATATCTAAAAATAATAAAAAAGATCTTTTTCTTAATAAAAAAAAATTAAAAAATTTTTTAGAAGGATTATTTCATATATTATTTACACCTGATAAACAGATTTTAAATAATATATTTCTTTTTAAAGAAAATTATGAAAATTTACAAAATATTTTATATGAAATTTTTATAGAATTAAATATTTCAAAAAAAAATTCAAGTATTTTTTCTAAAATTTTTTTTAAAGAAGTACCTAATATTTATCAAACATTAATAATAGATGCTAATGCTATATTGGAATCTGATCCTGCTGCAACAATTATAGAAGAAATATTTTTATCTTATCCTGGTTTTTTTGCTACGGCATTATATAGAATAGCTCATCAACTTGATATTCAAAAAATTCCAGTTATTCCTAGATTAATTACAGAATATGCACATAGTAAAACAGGTGTTGATATACATGCTTCAGCAAAAATAGGAAAAGCTTTTTCTATAGATCATGGTACAGGTATAGTTATAGGTTCCAGTACTAATATAGGTAATAAAGTAAAATTATATCAAGGAGTAACTTTAGGTGCTATTTTTGTAGATAAAAAACTTTCTAATAAAAAACGTCATCCTACTATAGAAGATAGAGTTACCATTTATGCAGGAGCAACTATATTAGGAGGAGATACTGTTATAGGTCATGATAGTGTTATTGGAGGGAATGTATGGATAACTAAAAGTATATCTCCTTTTTCTATAGTATATCAAAAAAGTGAAATAAAAATGAGAAATAATAGTCCATTTCCTGATCCTATTAATTTTATGATATAAATAAAAAAAAATGAAAGTAGATAGTATTTTAAAAACTATTGGTAATACTCCTCATGTACAATTAAAACGTTTATATCCTGAACATAAAGTTTGGATTAAATTAGAAAAAAATAATCCTGGAGGAAGTATAAAAGATAGAATTGCACTTTCTATGATAGAAGATGCAGAAAAAAAAAGAATTATTAAAAAAGGAGATATTATAATAGAACCAACTTCTGGTAATACAGGAATAGGATTAGCAATAGTAAGTTCTGTAAAAGGATATCGTCTTATTTTAGTAATGCCAGAATCTATGAGTATTGAAAGAAGAAAATTATTTTCTATTTTTGGAGCAAAATTTGTTCTTACCCCAAAAGATAAAGGAATGAAAGGAGCAATAGATAAAGCTAAAGAATTAGTTAATATTATTCCTGATTCTTGGATGCCAAAACAATTTGATAATATTTCTAATCCTAACATACATAAAAAAACAACTGCAAAAGAAATAATAGATTCTTTTCCTGAAGGAATAGATTATTTTATTACAGGAGTTGGCACAGGAGGACATATAACTGGAATAGGAGAAATATTAAAAAATAAATTTCCAAATATAAAAATTTTTTCAGTGGAACCAATAGAATCTCAAGTTATATTTGAAAAAAAATTAAAAATTAAACCTCATTATTTACAAGGATTAGGTGCTGGTTTTATTCCATCTATTTTAAATATAAAAATATTAGATGGATCTTTTTCAGTCTCTAAAGAAGAAGCTTTCAGTTATGTTAGAAAAATAGCAAGAAAAGAAGGAATTCTTGTAGGAATTTCTACAGGAGCATCTTTATCTGCAATAGATAAACAATTATCCAAATTTTCAAAAAAATCAACAATATTAACATTTAATTATGATACTGGAGAAAGATATCTTTCAGTTGAAAATCTTTTTTTATAAAAAAAGATTTTCAATATTATTAGGATATTTAAGTTTAAAATTATTTAATGATAAAAATTTATAATTATAAAAAATTAATAAAATTAAATATTTTAAATATTGTAAATAAATAAAATATGTTATCTGAATTAAATAAAAAAATATTTACTGAATTAATAGAAAAATCTGATAAAGAAGAAATTATATGGATGTATGGTTATTTATCTGGAATTTTATATTCTATAAATAATACAAAAAAATTTAAAAAAAAAGATCAAAAAATTACTTTAGTTTATGCAACAGAAACAGGAAATGCTAAAAATTTAGCATTTGATATTTATCAAAAAATTAAAAAAAAAAAATTATTAATAAGATTAATTAATTTAAATGATTATTGTTTACAAGATTTAAAAAAAGAAAATTATTTATTTATAATAATTAGTACACATGGAGAAGGAGAACCACCTTCTTCTGCAAAAAATTTTTATAATTTCATTCATAAAAATATTTGTTTAAATCATTTAAAATACAGTGTATTAGCTTTAGGAGATAAATCTTATACTTACTTTTGTAAAGCTGGAGAAGATATAGATAAACGTTTGCATAAAATAGGTGCTAATAGAATTATAGCTTTGTATAAATGTGATATAGATTATGAAAATAAAGCAAAAAAATGGTTTTATGAAATTTTAAATTTTTTTCAAAAAAAATATAAAAACAATATAAAAAAAGGTAGAATTTTTAATAACATACTTTTATGTAAAAAAAAAGAAGATAAAGAAATTCATCATATTGAAATTATTGTTCAAAATGATATAAAATATTTACCAGGAGATTCTATAGGAATATTTCCTGAAAATTCTTTAAAAGAAGTAAAAAATATTATAAATTTTTTTGATAAAGATGAAAATAAAATTGAAGCGTTTGATCTTTTTAAAAAAAAATTAAATATTTTAAATTTATCCAAAGAATTTATAAAAAAATATTCTTTTTTATCCAAAAAAAAAAATATTCCTTTGGATAAAAAATGGAGACTTATTGATCTTTTAAAAAATTTTTCTATAAAAAAAGTATCTTTAAAAGATTTAATAAAAATAATGGAACCTATAAAACCTAGATTATATTCTATTTCTTCTTCTCCTAAAAAACATAATAATCAAATACATATTACTGTATCTCGTCATCATTTTAAATTAAATGAAGGTAAAACTATATATGGTCATTGTTCTGATTTTTTATCTCAATTAGAAATTGGTAATGAAATTTCTTTTTTTATTTATACGAATCAATTGTTTAAATTACCTAATCCTAATAAAGATATAATTCTTATTGGAGTTGGAACTGGAATAGCTCCTTTTCGTTCTTTTTTATATGAAAGAGAAATTATAAATGCTACAGGAAAAAATTGGTTATTTTTTGGAAATCAATATTTTTATACAGATTTTTTATATCAAACAGAAATACAAAATTGGCAAAAAAAAGGAATACTTAATCATGTTCATCTTGCTTTTTCAAGAGATCAAGAAAAAAAAATATATATACAAAATAAAATATGGGAAAATCGTGTGGAATTTTTTTCATGGATAAAAAATGGAGCATATGTTTATATTTGTGGAAATAAAAACCCTATGAGTATAGATGTTGAAAAAATGATATATCATATAATAAAAGAAATAGGAGGAGAAAATCCTGAATATTTTTTAGAAGAAATGAAAAAAAATAAAAGATATTTAAAAGACGTTTACTAACGTTAATAGATATTAATATTTTTTATATATTATTTTACATTTAAATTATATTCTTTATTTAAAGATAAAATTTTTTCTACAATTTTTTTATCCATTTTATATTTTGATTCTTTAGTCCATCCGGCTATATGTGGAGTTAATATTACTTTATTAGAACGTATAAGATAAAAAAAATTTTTAGAAAGTTTTTTATGATGAAAAATATTTTCAAATGAAAAATTTTCATATTCTAATACATCTAAACAAGCTCCATATATTTTACCATATTTTAATGCTTTTACTAAATGTTTTGTAGTTACGCATCCTCCACGAGAGGTGTTTATTAAATAAAAAGGTTTATAAAATTTTTTTATAAAATCATAATTAACCATATTTTTTGTTTCTTTAGTATATGGAACATGTAAACTTATTATATCTGATTTTTTAAAAATAGTATCTATATTCACTTGTTTTGCATAATTATCTCCTATTTTTGATATAATATCATAACATAATACTTTAACATCAAATCCAGAAATTTTTTTAGCAAAAGCTTTTCCTGTATTTCCATATCCAATAATACCTATTGTTTTACCCATTATTTCTATTCCTCTATTAATTTCTCTATTCCATTTTTTTTTTATTATTTGTTGATTAGAACTAACTATATGATTCATTATACATAATAACATTCCTATAGCATGTTCTGCTACAGCATCTTTATTTCCTTCCGGAGAAGTTATTAAAGTTATTCCTTTTTTTGATGCATAATCTTTATCTATATTTTCTATTCCAGATCCAATACGAGCTATAAATTTTAATTTTTTAGCTTTATGAATAAATTTTTTATCTATCTTTAATCTACTTCTTAAAATAATACCATCATATATAGATATATTTATATTATCTATTAATTCATAATAATATTCATCACATATAAAACCATTTTTTCTTAATTTATATATAATAAAAGGATGATTTTTTTCTAAAATTAATATCTTCATCATATGAAAATTTATTTTTCATAATCTTTATTATGTTCTATATTTAAATTTGTATTTAAATCTATATCTTTTTTTATAAAATTTTGTTCTTCTTTTTTTTCTATTTCATTGATTTCTTCTTTTTCTTCTTCTTTATTATATTTTTCTTTAATAAGATTATTTTCTTCACATTGATTCCAATAATGTTGATAATTTTTTGGTTTATGAAATAATAATTTTTCATGATATATAAGATTTTTATCTTTATATAAACTTTTCATGTAATATGCCCATATAGGCAAAGCCATATTAGCACCTTGACCTAATTGTATATTATCAAAATGAGAAGATCTATCTTCCCATCCAACCCAAACCCCGGTAGTTAAATTTGGTATCATTCCAATAAACCATCCATCTGAATTATCATTAGTTGTACCTGTTTTTCCTGCTATATCTCCTACAAAATTATAATTTTGTAATCTTTTAGCTGTTCCATATTTAATTACTCCTTGCATTATATTTAACATAATATATCCTACATCTTCACTAAAAACCTGTCTTCTAATATCTATATGTTCTTTAATTAAATTTCCATTATCATCTTCTATTTTTACCAAAATACTAGGTTTAACATAAACTCCATAATTAGTAAATGTATTAAATGCTCCTGTCATTTCATATAACGTTAAATCTGCAGAACCTAATGCTATAGATGGATGTTCAGGTATTATGGATTTTATACCCATTTTTTTTGCTAAATTAATTACTGGTTTTGGAGTTATTTCTGAAATAAGACGAGCTGAAATAGTATTAATAGATAAAGCTAATCCATCTCTTAAAGTAAAATATCCTCCATATTTACCGTTAGAATTTCTTGGATTCCATTTTCCTAAATGAAATTTTTCATTTGAAATTTTTGTACAAGGATTATAATGTAATTCTTTAATAGCTGCAGTATATAAAATAGGTTTAAAAATAGAACCAACTTGACGTTGAGTTTGTGCAACATGATCATATTGAAAATAATTAAAATCAATTCCTCCTACCCATGCTTTTATATATCCAGTAGTAGGTTCTATAGATAACATTCCAGCTTGTATAATACTTTTTTGATAACGTATAAAATCCCATGGAGATATTAATACTTTTTTAGATCCATTCCAAGTAAATAATTTTATTAATTGTGGTTTTTTAAATTTTTCTATTATTTCATTTTCTGTAAATCCTTTTTGTTTTAAATCTTGATAAAGAGGTGTTCTATGCATTGCTGATATTAAAATTCTTTTTGTTTTTTCTGATGAAATATTCAAAAATGGTGCATTTTTGTTTTTTTTTTGAAAATTATTAAACAAAACTTGCAATTTACTAAGATGTTTTTTTACTGATTTTTCTGCATAATCTTGCATTTTTGCATCAATAGATGTATATATTTTAAGACCACTAGAATAAAGATTAAGTTTATTACCAGTTTTTATTTCATATTCATCTAAAGACTCTTTAATTTCTTTTTTTAAAAAATCACTATAATAAGTAAGCAATTCAAAATCTTTTTTTTGTATTTTAAAATTAACTTTAATAGGTTTTTTCAATTCTTTTTTATATTGATCTATATTCAAAAAATTATATTTTTTCATTTGATACAAAACTAAGTTTCTTTGTTTTTTTGCTCTATAAGGATAATTTTTTGGATTATATAAAGAAGGATTTTCCAACATACCAACTAAAATTGCACATTCTCCTAAATGGAGTTCAGAAGCTTTTTTATTAAAATAAGTATGAGATGCAGTTTCTATTCCTTTTGCATTATACAAAAAATCAAATTTATTATAATACATAGTAATAATCTCTTCTTTTGTATAACGTTTTTCTAATTCAATAGCCATTACCCATTCTAAAAGTTTTTGATGTATTCTTTGTATTTTATTCCTTGCTGAAGGACCTGTAAAAAGAAGTTTAGCTAATTGTTGAGATATAGTGCTTCCACCTCCTTTTTTTCCTAATGAAAGAATAGCTCTAAGTAAAGATTTAACATCAATTCCAGAATGATAATTGAAACGTATATCTTCTTTTGCTATTAATGCATTAACTAGATTTTTAGGAAGTTGTTTATAAGTAATTAAAGTTCTATTTTCTGAAAAAAATCTTCCCAATAATATTCCATTAGAATCATATACTTTTGATCCTACTTCCATAGTAGGATTTTCTATATCCTTAGTGCTAGGTAAATTTCCCAAATAACCTTTAGTTATAGCATAAAAAATTATAAAAACAGTACTTATTCCTATGAAAAATAAAAACCAAAAATAAAAAAGTAGTATGCGAAAATAATAGTTTATTTTTGTACTTTTTTTATACACGTATAAAAATTATTTTTTTTTTAGCATAAAACGTTAAAATATTTTTATATAAATCAATCTTTAAATGTTAATTCAGTTTTTTGAATAGTATTGTTTATTGTTGATAATTCCTCTAAAGGAGGAGAAATTTGATTTTTTTTATTTTTTTCTAAAATTTCCTTAATTTTTTTTACTTCTATTATAAACCAAGTATTAGGACTATTAACATAAGAAAACCACATTTTTTTTTTAAAAATATCAATTTTCATACATTTAGCAATTCCTTTTTTTGTATATATTTTACTATTATTAAAATCTGGAAAATCTTTAATTGCAGATAAATAAGCATCTAATTCATAATTAAGACAACATTTTAATTTACTACATTGTCCAGTTAATTTTTGAACATTTATAGATAATTGTTGATATCTTGCTGAATTTGTACTAACACTTTTAAAATTTTTTAACCATGTAGAACAACATAATTCTCTACCACAAGATCCTATTCCTCCAATTTTTGCCGCTTCTTGTCTATATCCTATTTGACGCATTTCTATACGTGTTTGTAAAAATAAAGCTAATTTTTTAATTAGATTTCTAAAATCTACTCTATTTTCAGCAGTATAATAAAAAGTAGCTTTATCTCCATCTCCTTGATATTCAACATCACAAATTTTCATAGAAAGATTTAAATTTTTTACAATATTTTTTGCTTGTAAAAGAGTTAAAGATTCTTTTTCTTTAAAAGATTTCCAAATAGATATTTCTTTATATGTTGATTTTCTGTATATTTTTTTAAAGGTATTTGAATTAACGTTTTTATTTCTTATTTGTAATTTAACTAATTCTCCAATTACTGATACTATTCCTATATCATATCCAATACCAGATTTAGATTCTACAGTTATAATATCTCCCTTAGTAAGTAATATTTCTTTTTGATTTATAAAAAAATCTTTTCTATCATTTTTAAATTTTACTTCAATAATGTTGTATTTATTATATTCAGGTGATTGAATATTAGATAACCAATCTAGTGTATTAAATTTTGAATATGATTGAAAAATATTATTTTTTTTTAAACATATATTATTTAAACAATCATGACATGATTTATTCATCATTTTACATAAGTTTAGGGTAAAAATAAAACTTTTCTTTTGCTTAATTTTTAATTATTTTATTGTAATTTTTTTTAAAAAAATTTATGAAAAAAATAGCTATTTTTGCTGGATCTTTTGATCCTATTACTTTAGGTCATTACGATATTATTATTAGAGGACTAACTTTATTTGATAAAATTATTATAGCTATTGGTAAAAATTTTAATAAAAAAAATATGTTTTCTCTTGAAAAAAGAAAAATATGGATAAAAAAAACTTTTTTAAAATTATCTAATAAAATAGAAATAGATTCATTTGATGGATTAACTATTTCTTTTTGTAAAAAAAGAAAAGTTAGATTTTTATTAAGAGGAATTAGAAATCAATTAGATTTTGAATTTGAAAAAAATATTTATTTTATAAATAAAAAATTAAACAAAAAAAAAGATATTGAAACCATTTATTTATTTTCTTCTTATACTTATATTAGTTCTTGTATAGTAAGAAATATTATTAAAAATGGAGGAGATTATACTACATTTGTTCCTTATCCTGTTAGGATTAAATTGAATTAAAATTTTTATATCCAATTAAGAATAATTTGTTTTTTTTCTAAATTAGTATCTACTAATTTTACTTTTATTTTATCTCCTAAATGATATATTTTTCTTTTTTTTTTACCAATTATACTATAATTATTTGAATTTAACGTATAAATATCTTCTTTAATATCACGTAATCTAACCATTCCTTCCGTTTGAAATAACAACAATTCTATATAAACACTCCAATCAGTAAAACCTGTAATAATTCCATAAAATTCTTTTCCTAAAAATTGTTTTAAAAATTTTACTTGCATATATTTTAAAAACTCTCTTTCTAATTCTATTCCTATACGTTCTTTATAACTACAATATTGAGATTGTTTTTCGTAAAAATCTATTGATTTAAATTTTGATTTTTTATTTTCTAAATAATAATATAACAAACGATGAGCTATTATATCTGAATATCTTCTTATTGGAGAAGTAAAATGAGTATAATGAATAAAAGATAACCCATAATGTCCTATATTTTTTGTAGAATATTTAGCTTTACTCATAGCACGAAGAATTAAATTCTCAATCATATTTTGTTCTGATTTTCCTTTAATTTTTTTTAATAAATTATTTATAGAATTTTTTATATCTTTTAAATTTAAAGAGTAACCTAAAGGTTCTACTATTTTTTTTAATAAAAAAATTTTTTGAAAATCAGGTTTATCGTGTACTCTATAAATGTAAGGAAATTCATTAAATGATTCTTTTTTTATTTGTAAACTTACAAATTCTGAAATTTTTTGATTAGCTAATAACATAAATTCTTCTATTAATTTATGAGCATCATTATTTTTTTTTAAATATAGAGAAATTGGATTATATTGTTTATCTAAATGAAATTTAATTTCAACTTTTTCTAGAAAAAGAGATCCATTTTTTAATCTTTTTTTAGATAATATTTTAGAAATATAAAATAAAGCATAAATATCTTCATAAAAAACTCCTTCTTTTTTATTTATAATTTTTTGAACTTCATCATATGTAAATCTTTTATTAGATCTTATTATTGTTTTACCAAACCAATTTTCTAATATTTCTCCTTTACTATTTATTTTAAAAATAAAAGAAAAACTTAATTTATCTTTTTTTGGTTCTAAAGAACAAAGATCATTAGACAATATTTTTGGAAGCATAGGAATTACTTTTCCTATAAGATATATAGAAGTTGCACGAAAGTACGCTTCTTTATCTAATAAACTTTCTTCCTTAATATAATGAGAAACATCAGAAATATGTATTCCTATTTCCCATATATTATAATTTAATTTTTTTATTGAAAGAGCATCATCAAAATCTTTTGCATTTATAGGATCTATAGTAAAGGTATTAGTATTACGCATATCTCTTCTTATACTATTTAAATCTAAATTTTGTTCTAAAAAAATTTTTTTAGCTTCATCTTCTACTTCTTTAGGAAATTTATCATATATTCCATATTCTTCTAATAAGGAAAAAATTTCTGTTTTATATTCTCCATAAGTTCCAAATACTTTGATTATTTTTCCTAAAGGATTTTTTGATTTTTTAGGCCATGATATTATTTTAACTAAAACTTTATCATTATGATGATATTTTTTTAGTTGATTAATTGGAATTAATACGTCAACATGAATATTATTATTAGTAACCAATCCATATTTATTCGTATTATTAGAATTATTATTAATTATTTTTAATATTCCAATAATATTTTCTATTTTTCTTTTAATTATTTTTATAACTATTCCTTCTATTTTTAATCCTTTATTTTTTTGAATTTTTATTTTTACTAAATCTCCTTCTAAAGCTTGATTTATTTTATTTTTTGGAATAAAAATATCTTTTTGAAATTCCTCTGCATTTACAAATGCATATCCATGACTAGTAATAGTAATGAATCCAGTAGTAAAATAATTATTTTTTTGAATTTTTTCACCAAAAAAATGCTTTTTTTTTCTTTTTTCTAATTTCATGATTAAAAAGAATATCTATACAAAGATAAAAATCTATAATCTACAAGATTTTGTATTAAAAAAAAGGATTCATATTTTTATTATGAAATTTAAATATTGGATAATATTTATTATATTTGCAATGATCCGTTTTTTTTACTATAAAAATAAAATAACTCTAAGATGACAGGTAAACGTATACTATATGTTACTTCAGATTTATTTCCTTTTTCTTCAGAAAATTTAATATCTTTATCGGTTTTAAAAGCTACTAAGTTTATGCAATCAATAGGAAACGATGTACGTATATTTATGCCTCGTTTTGGAGTAATAAATGAAAGGAGACATCAATTGCATGAGGTAATACGTTTATCAGGTATGAATTTAGTTATTAACGATATAGATCAACCTTTATTAATAAAAGTAGCATCTATTCCTGATGCAAGATTACAGGTTTATTTTATAGATAATGAAGAATACTTTAAAAGAAAGGCAATAGATAAAGACGAAAATGGTTTATTTTTTCATGATAATGATGAAAGAGCATTATTTTTTACAAAAGGGGTTTTAGAAACTGTAAAAAAATTAAATTGGAAACCTGATCTTATTCATGTATATGGATGGATTAGTTCTTTTATTCCTTTATATATAAAAAATTTTTATAAAAATGATCCTATATATCAAAGTTCTAAAATAGTAACATCTATTTATAATAATATTTTTAAAGGTAATTTAAATAAAAACGTTATAGAAAAAATAAAACTTGATGGTATTAAATCTAGAAAATTAAAACTGTTAGATACTCCAAATTATTTTAATTTGATAAAATTATGTATATATTTTTCAGATGCTATAATAAAAGGAGATTATTCTTTTCCTAAAGATATAGAAGATTTTATAAAAATAACAAAATTATTAGTATTAAAATATTATCCTGTAGAAAAGATAGAAACCGTTTATCAACAATTTTATAAAGAAACTGTTTTAGAACAAATAAATTAAAATTAAAAATTTCTAATTCTATCAGTTAGAATGTGTGGTATAATTGGTTATTTGGGTTATAGAGAAGCTTATCCTATTCTCATTAACGGATTGAAAAAATTGGAATATAGAGGGTATGATAGTTCAGGTATAGCTATTTTTTATAAAAATGGATTTTTTTTGTGTAAAACAAAAGGAAGAGTTTCTGAATTAGAAAAAAAAATATTTTCATATAAAATTAAAATAAAAGGAACAATTGGTATAGGACATACAAGATGGGCAACACATGGAATTCCAGATGATATAAATGCTCATCCTCATGTATCTAATTCTAATGAACTCATTATGATTCATAATGGAATCATAGAAAATTATCATAAAATTAAAATTTTTTTACTTAAAAATGGTTTTACTTTTGTAAGTAAAACTGATACAGAAGTTCTTGTAAACTTAATAGAATATATTAAAAAAAAAAATAAGTTATCTTTAGAAGAATCTGTTAGAATTTCATTAAATGAAATAGTAGGGGCTTATTCTATAGCTATAGTAGAAAAATCAAATCCAGAAACAATTATAATAGCAAAATTGGGAAGTCCTCTTGCTTTAGGTATTAATGAAAAAGAATTTTTTATTGCCTCTGATCCTATATCTTTTATTAATTATACTAATAATACACTTTATTTAAAAGATGGAGAAATGGCTATTCTTAAAAAGAATAAAGAATTGGATCTTAGAAAAATTATAAATAATCATAAACTTAATCCAATTATAAAAAAACTTAAAATTAACCTAAAAGAAATAGAAAAAGGAGAATATAAATATTTTATGTTGAAAGAGATATATGAACAACCAAAAACAATTTTGGATACTCTTCGTGGTAGATTATTAATTCCAAAAGGAATTATTTGTATTGATGGAATTGAATCTAATAAAGATATTTTTATTAATGCTAAAAGCATAACTATATTGGCATGTGGTACTTCATGGCATTCAGGTTTAATTGGAGAATATTTATTAGAAAAATTAACTCGTATTCCAGTGGAAGTAGAATATGCTTCAGAATTTAGATATAAAAATCCTATTTTAGAAAAAAAAGATATCATTATTGTTATATCTCAATCTGGAGAAACAGCAGATACTTTAGCAGCTTTAAAATTAGCAAAAAAAAAAGGTGCTTTTGTTTTTGGAATTTGTAATGTAGTGGGGTCTTCTATTGCAAGAAATGTAGATGCAGGAGTTTATACTCATGCAGGACCTGAAATAGGTGTAGCTTCTACAAAAGCTTTTACTGCACAAATTATAATATTAGTTTTAATAGCATTGAAAATAGGAAAGTATAGATTTACTATAAATAATAATTTTTATCAATCTTTTTGTAAAGAATTAGGATCTATTTCAGAAAAAGTAAATAATACTTTAAAAGTATATAATTCTATAAAAATAATAGCAAAAAAATATTTTAATGTAAATAATTTTCTCTATTTAGGAAGAGGTATTAATTTTCCAGTAGCTTTAGAAGGAGCTTTAAAACTAAAAGAAATATCTTATATACATGCAGAAGGTTATCCAGCAGCAGAAATGAAACATGGACCTATAGCTTTGATTGATGAAAATATGCCTGTAGTTATTATTGCAACAAAAAAAGGTTGTTATGAAAAAATAATAGGAAATATTCAGGAAATTAAAGCTAGAAAAGGTAAAATTATAGCAATAGTAAATGAAGGAGATATTCAAATAAATACATTAGCAGATTTTACTATAAAAGTACCATATATTATTGAAGAGTTAAGTCCATTAATTACTGTTATTCCTCTTCAATTATTAGCTTATCAAATAGCATGCATACGTGGAGAAAATGTAGATCAACCAAGAAATTTAGCAAAATCTGTAACAGTAGAATAAAAATTATATTATTTTATTAAAATATTAATATTATGTTTTTTATTATTTTCTAATAAAAAAATTTTTTTTTGAAAAAAAATTAATTCTTTTTTATTTGGTTCATATATTTTGTTTTTGTTTTCATCATTAAAACAAAGTAATGAATATTTTCCTTTTCTTATGTAAGAAATTTTGTATTTTTTATTTATCAAATCTATTAAAGCAATATAATTTGGTTTTTGTATAGTATGGTTTAAATTATATAATATTATGGCTATATTTTTTTTAATTTTAAATTTAGAATTTATTATACCTTTTATATGTATTGAGTCTATAAATGATCCAGTAGAAAAAGTAAATATAAAATAAGGAAGAATATTTTCTTCTCTATCATCTTTTATACAATTATTAAAACAAATACTATAAGTAGTATTTGTCATTAATTTTTCTTTAAATTTGATAGTTATATATTCTTTAGGTAAAGAACTAGGATAAAAAATAATATGTTTTTGTAAATAAAATGGATTTATAATAATATGATCTATATCTTTTAATGTAACTTTTTCATTAAAAAATATTTTAATATATTTTAAATCTTTTTTAATAAAAGTTGAAAAATTATTTGGAACAGAATATAAAAATATTGGTGTATTTATATCTTTTTTACCACCGGTTAGAGGTTCATAATTAGCACAGGATAATAATAATAAAAAAAAAATTAGTTTATTCAATATTTTTTAATTTTTTATATATTTATCTAAAGCCATTGCCATAGATGGAAATTCTGGTGTTGGAACTTTTATATCTATTTTTAATCCTGCTTTGTAAGCTGCATCTAAAGTATTTTTTCCAAAAGTAGCAATTTTTATATTATTTTGATCAAAATTTGGAAAATTTTCAAATAAAGATTTAATTTCTGCTGGACTAAAGAAAACTAAAATATCATAACATATATGTTTTAAATCAGATAAATCACTATAAGTGGTTTTATATAAAATACCTCTTTTCCAAAAAATATTTAATTTATTTAACATATTTGGAATTTCTTGTTGTAATATATCTGAAGAAGGCAAAAAAAATTTTTCTATTGAATGTTTTTTGATATAAGGTAATATATCTTTAAATGATTTTTTACCAATATGAATTTTTCTTTTTCTATAAGTAATATACTTTTGTAAATAGTAAGCTATAGTTTTAGTTTGACAAACATATTTCATAGAAATTGGAACTTTAAAACGCATAGATTCTGCTAATCTAAAATAATGATCTACAGATTTTTTACTTATAAAAAGAACTACAGTAAAATCAGAAAAATTTATTTTTTGTTTTCGTATATCACTAGATGATGCTCCTTTTATTTCTATAAAAGATCTAAAATCTATTTTTACATTTTTATTTTTACTAAGTTCTAAATATGGAGAATTATAACTTATAGGAAGAGGTTGTGAAATAAGAATATTATTTATTTTCATCCTTATATTATTCTTTTTATTATGTTTTAAATTTGCAAATTATATAAAAATTAATATAAAAAATATAATTTAAAAAAAAAGGCACAGAGCGGAATTGAACCGCTATAAAAGGTTTTGCAGACCTCTGCCTATCCATTCGGCCACAGTGCCAAAAAATTCAATAATCATCTAAAATTACACAAACTCTATCTATACTATTTTGTAATGGAGGATTTTCTTTACAAATTTTTATTTTTGTATGTTTTGGTTTTTTCAATTTTTGAATTCTTTTAATTATTCTTTGAGCTAAATGTTCTATTAATTTAGAATTAATACACATTTCTTCTTTTACTATATGATATAAATCTACATAATCAATAGTTTTTGATAAATCATCATTAACAGATGCTTCATAAAAATCTAATTCAATTTCTACACTTATAGAATAATAAGATCCTACATATTTTTCTTTTGGCATACATCCATGAAATCCAAATAATTTTATATTTTCCAGAATAATCTTCCCCATTATTTTTTAGTTATTTTATAACGTTTTTATAATTTTTTTCTACTTTATTCCAATTAATTATTTTCCAAAAAGAAGATATATAATCTATACGACGATTTTGATATTGAAGATAATAAGCATGTTCCCAAACATCCAATCCTAATATGGGAATACCGTCACATCCTATACTATACATAAGAGGATTATCTTGATTTGTTGTAGAACAAATAGTTAATTTTTTATTTTTTTGAACACATAACCAAGTCCAACCAGAACCAAAACAATTAATTGCAATAGTAGAAAATTTTTCTTTAAAATTTTCAAAAGATTTAAAATTTTCTTTAATTATTTCACTAAAATCTTTACTTGGAAGAATAAATTTTGAAGGAGTAATTAATATTTCCCAAAACATATTATGATTATAAAATCCTCCACTATTATTTCGTATCATTAAAGTTTCGATATGAGCTCTTTTAAGTATTTCTTCTATAGAAATATTTGTCATATCTGTTTCATAGATAGCTTTATTTAAATTATTAGTATAAGTAGCATGATGTTTACTATAATGTATTTCCATAGTTTTTCTATCTATATAAGGTTCAAAATCTTTATAAGAAAAAGATAATTTTGGAAGTTTAAATGACATAATTGTTATATATTAATAATAACAAATATAATTAATTTCATTATTTTATATTATTTCTTTTATTCCAGGTAATATTTCTCCTTTTAAACTTTCCAACATTGCCCCTCCACCAGTAGATAAATAACTAATTTTTTTATCTAAACCTTCCATTTTTAAAGCAGCAATAGTATCTCCTCCACCAACTAAAGAAAAAGCTCCTTTTTTAGTTGTTTCTACTATAATTTTTGCAATAGATTTAGTACCTAAAGAAAAATTAGATAATTCAAATACTCCTACAGGACCATTCCATAAAATAGTTTTTGATTTTTCTATAATTTTGCTAAAATATTTAATAGAATTAGGACCTAAATCTAATCCCATCCATTCATTTGGAATAGAATTAATAGGAACAATTTTAGTTTTTGTTTTATTATCATAATATTTTGCTATTAAAATATCTTTTGGAAGATGTAATCTATTATTACTATTTTGATATTTATCAAGTATATTTTTTAATGTTTTTTCTATATTTTTATCATTTTCAATAATAGAATTACCTATTTTACCTCCTTTTATTTTAATAAAAGGATAAGACATACCCCCACCTATTAATAAATGATTAGAAAAATTAATAAGATTTTCAATAACTTTTATTTTAGAAATTATTTTTGCTCCACCCAATAAAATTGTAATAGGTTTATTTCCTGTTCCTGATATAAATTTATTTAAAAATTGTATTTCTTTTTTCATAAGTAATCCTATACATTTTTTTTTTCCAAAAAATTTTGGAAGTACAGTGGTAGAAGTATGTAATCTATGAGAAACTCCAAATGCATCATTAACATAAATATCTCCATATTTTGATAATTCAAAAGCAAAATTTTCATTTCTTTCTTCTTCTTCTTTATAAAAACGAATATTTTCTAATAATAGAATTTCTCCATTTTTTAATTCATTTACTTTTTTATTTGTTTCTTCTCCAATACAGGATTTACTAAAATTAATAGGAACTTTTAATTTTTTATATAAATAAGGAACTAAAAATTTTAAGGAAAAATTTTTATCATATTTTTTTTTTGGTCTTCCAAAATGAGAAATAAGAATTATTTTTCCATTTTCAGAAAGAATTTTTTTTATAGTAGGAATACTATATTGAATACGTGTATCATCTGTTATGATATGTTGTTTATTTACAGGAACATTATAATCTACTCTTAGTAGAGCTGTTTTATTTTTAAAATTAAAATCATTAACAGTTTTTATCCTATTCATACATCATTATTTATTAAATTTTATTAAATTTACAATGTTCTAATTAGTTTTTAATATGCTAATAGCAATAGGATCTGATCATACAGGTTTTTTTCACAAAAATATAATAAATATTTTTTTAAAAGAAAAAGGATATAAAATAAAAGATTTTGGACTTTATGAAGAAGAACATATAAATAAAGTGGATTATCCAGATTTTATTCATCCTACAGCTAATTTTGTAGAAAAAGGAAAAGCTGATTTTGGAATTGTTATATGTGGTAGTGGAAATGGAGCTGCTATGATTGCTAATAAATATCAAAAAATACGAGCTGCTTTAGTATGGAATAAAGAAATAGCAATTTTAGCAAGAAAACATAATAATGCAAATATTATTAGTTTACCTGCTAGATTTATAAATCTAGAAAAAGTTATAGAAATAATAGATGTTTTTTTTAAAACAAATTTTGAAGGAGGAAGACATAAAATAAGAATTAAAAAAATACCTATTATTTTTAATCCTCAGTAGCTCAGTTGGTTAGAGCATCTGACTGTTAATCAGAGGGTCGCTGGTTCGAATCCAGCCTGAGGAGTTTTAAAATTAATTATTATAAATAAAGTTGTAAACTAAATTATAAACTTTTTGTTTTATTTTAAATAAATCCGTATTTAATAAAATTAAATCAAAAAAATGAGCATAACTCATTTCTTTTTTAGCTTTATTTAAACGTATATTTATTTTATGTAAATTTTCAGAATTTCTATAAAAAAGTCTTTTTTTTAAAATTTTCATAGAATCTACTGTTATAAATATAGATAAAGAATTAGTATATTTTTTTTTTAAATTTAATGCTCCTTTTATATCTACATCAAATAAAATATGTTTATTAGAATTTAAAATATTATATATTTCATTTTTTAAAGTTCCATAAAATAATTTAGGATAAACTTCTTCCCATTCTGCAAACTTAGATTCTTTTATTTTAGTAATAAAAGTTTCCAAAGATATAAAATAATAATCTTTTCCATGTTTTTCATTTTTTCTAATTATACGATTTGTACATGATACAGAGAATTTTAATTCTGGTATTTTTGATAGTAAAAAATGTGAAATAGTTGTTTTTCCAGATCCTGAAGGTCCTGATAAAATGATTATTTTACCTTTTTTCATTATTAATTAATTTCCTAACTTTGAATAAATGGAAAATTAAATTTTTATATAATGAAATTAGGAATAGTAGGAGTTACAGGTATGGTAGGACGTGTAATGATAGATATTTTAGAAAAAAGAAATTTTCCATTAGATAAGTTATATCTTTCTGCTTCTGATAAATCTATAGGAAAAACATTCCTATTTAAAGGAAAAGAACATAAAATTATTAGTATTTATGATTTTTTTTCAAAAAAACCAAATATTGTTTTATTTTCAGCAGGATCAGATTTTTCAAAAAAATGGGCTCCTAAATTTGCAAAAATAGGATCTAAAGTTATAGATAATTCTTCTGCATGGAGAATGGATATTAATAAAAAATTGATTGTACCTGAAATAAATTCTTCTTTTTTAGAAAAAGAAGATAAAATTATTGCTAATCCAAATTGCTCAACTATACAATTAGTAATGGTATTATATCCTTTACATTTAAAATATCATATAAAAAGAATTATTGTATCTACTTATCAATCAGTAACAGGTACTGGAATGAAAGCTTTGAATCAATTAAAAAAAGAAAAACAAGGTGTTTCATTATCTTATGATAAAACAACATATCCACATCCTATATATCAAAATGTTTTACCTCATTGTGATTCTTTTACAAAAGGAGGTTATACTATAGAAGAAATGAAATTAATAAATGAAACAAAAAAAATAATAAATGATGAAAATATAGCTATTACAGCAACATCCGCTCGTGTACCTGTTATAGGAGGTCATTCAGAAAGTGTAAATATAACATTTAGTAAAAAACCAAATATTAAGCATATATATAAAATATTATCAAAAACAAAAGGTATTATAGTACAAGATAATCCAGAAAAAAATATATATCCTATGCCATTATATGCACATCATAAAGATGAAATTTTTGTTGGAAGAATACGAGAAGATTTATCTTATAAAAATTCTATAAATATATGGATAGTAGCAGATAATCTTAGAAAAGGAGCTGCTACAAATACTGTTCAAATTGCAGAATACTTAATAAATAAAAAATATATTTAATTATTTTTCAATAATTATGGTATATTCTCCTAATATTTTTTTATTATTTTCATAATATAAAATTATTTCTTTTATTTTTCCTCTTAATATATTTTGATAAATTTTAGATATTTCTTTACATATAACTATATTTTTTTCTAATCCCCAAAAATTTTTTATATCATTTAATGTTTGTAATAATCTATGAGGAGATTCATATAATATAATAGTTCTATTTTCTTTAGATAAGATTTCTAATTTTTTATTTCTTTTTTTTTTTGGTAAAAATCCAATAAAAGTAAATTCATCAGATGGAAATCCAGAATTTACTAAAGCTGGAATTAAAGCTGTAGCACCAGGTAAACATTCTATAGAAATAGAAGCATCTATACAATATTTAATAAGTAAAAAACCTGGATCTGATATACTTGGAGTTCCAGCATTAGATATTAATGCTAATTTTTTACCTTTTTTTATTTCTTTTATAAAAAAAGGTATTATTTTGTGTTCATTGTATATATGATATTTATTTATATGATTTTTAATGTTATAAAAATTTAATAATCTTTTAGATATTTTATAATTTTCTACTAAAATTAAATCTACTTCTTTTAAAATTCTTATACTTCTAATAGTAAAATCTTCTAAATTACCTATAGGAGTTGGTACTATATATAGCATTATATTTTTATATAATTTTTAATTTATTTATAAAATAAATAACTTATAATTAATTATATCAATTCTGATAAATCAAAAATTTTTAAAATTATATAAAATATTTGATATACTTTTTTCTTAAAAAAATTTCATCATTATATTAATAAAATAAATAATAGAATAATAATTATTTTATTCATAACAAAATTAATTAGTTAATATATTTTAAAATAGTTAATGATGATGAAATAAATAATAATGAAAGGTAAACAATATATATTTAGAAGTCATTTAGTTTCTGGAGATATTATATTTAAATATGATTTAAATGGTTTTTTAAGAGAAATTATTTTTCCTGAAAAACTTTCTTTATCACATTATATATGGATTGGTAAATATTTACCTTATAATGAATCTATTATAAATAAAATGAAAAATTCTAGAGCATCTTTTTCTATAGAAGAAATACCAACTGATTTATCTTTTAATCGTTTTTGGATTGATTATAGATATAAAGTAGGTAAAAAAAAAATGGCTGAAAATATATGGAATAAAATGACTTTATCTGATAGAATTAAAGCTTTATCCTATATTCCTAAATATTTAGATCATATTAGACGAACAGGACATGATCAAGCTTATCCTACAACATATTTAAATCAAAGATATTTTGATATTTAATAATTATTTATTAATTTTTTTTCTATTATTAATAATAATATCAATTGCTTGTTCCAAGTTAAATGATTTTGAATTAAAAAAAATTTCTTCTTCTATTGGAAAAAATTTATTTTTATGTTTAATATAAATATTATATTTATTTATTTTTAATAAAATATTTTCTTTTTCAAAAGTACCTATAATTTTAGGTAAATCAATAATTTTTAAAGCTTTTTGAAGAGAAATTGTATCTATTTTTTGACTATTTAATAAAGGAAAAAATTTAGGTTTATCTTTATCTTGAAATTCTCCTATTTGAATAATAGGACCAAATTTAGCTATTTTTGCAAAAATTTTTCTATTTGAAATAGGGTCTATTCCAAGAAAACGATTTTTATTAATTTTTTTTACATATTTTTTTACATATTCTATTTTTTTATAAAATTCATTATAAAAATCTTCAAGTATTTTTGTCCAAGAAATTTCACCTTTAGCTATATCATCAAATTTTTTTTCTAAACTTGCAGTAAAATCATAATCTACTATTTTTTGAAAATTTTTTTGCAAAAAATCAGTAGTTAAAATTCCCATTTCTGTAGGAATAAATTTATTTTTTTCTATTTCAATAATTTTTTCATCTGTTTTAGTAATAATATTTTTTTTAAGAAGAAAAATTTCTTGTGTTTTTATTTTTTGAGATTTTTTTTTCAAACAAACATAATTTCTTCTTTGAATAGTAGAAATTATAGGGACATAAGTAGAAGGTCTTCCTATTCCTAATTTTTCTAGATTTTTTACTAAAGTAGCTTCATTATATCTATATATATTATTTTTAATAATTTGTTTTGCTATAATTTTTTCTATTTTTAAAATAGAATTTTTTTTATTAATATTTTCTGGTATATTTTTTTCTTCTTTTTTTTTATTTGTAATTTTTGTAAATCCATCAAATAAAAAAATTTTTTTTGTACATATAAAAAAATTTTCTATATGAGAAGATTTAATATAAAAAATTTTTTTTTCAATTGTAGCATCAGTCATTTGACCTATAATAGTTCGTTCCCATATAAGTTTATAAAGACGTTTTTGAAAAATATCTAGAGATTTGTAATAATCTTTATTAAAGAAAATAATTGTAGGACGAATGGCTTCATGTGCTTCTTGAGAAAAATTTTTTTTATAATTAGAAAAATTTCTATAAAAAAAATATTTTTTACCATATAAAGAAAGTATATAATTTTTTATTTCATATAAAATATCTTTTGATAAATTTATACTATCTGTTCTAGTATATGTAATATATCCTTTTTCATATAATTTTTGAGATAAAAACATCGTTTTTGATATAGAATAATTTAGCTTATTGCAAGCTTCTTGTTGTAAAGAAGATGTTGTAAATGGAGGAGGAGGTGTTTTTTTTTCTTGTTTAACAAGAATTTTTTCTATTTTAAAAGATGAATTAATACATAATGATAAAATTTTTTTTATTTCTTTTTTATCCTCTATTTTTTTTTCTAATTTAGCATTAAAAATTATTTTTTTATTTATAAAAGTTGCAGTTATTTGATAAACTGGAGTAGGAATAAAATTTTGTATTTTTTCTTCTCGTTCTACTATAAGTTTTACTACAGCTGATTGAACTCTTCCTGCAGAAAGTCCTGTTTTAACTTTTTTCCATAAAATGGGAGATAGTTTAAATCCTACTAATCTATCTAAAATTCTTCTTGCTTGTTGAGCATAAACTAAATTATAATTAATTAATCTTGGATTTTCAATAGCATTAAAAATTGCTTTTTTTGTAATTTCATGAAAAACTATTCTTCTATATTTTTCACTAGGAATATTAAAAATTTTATAAATTTGATAAGCTATTGCTTCTCCTTCACGATCTTCATCAGAGGCTAACCATATAATTTGATAATCTTTTATTAATATTTTAAAATTTTGAACAATTTTTTTTTTATTAGGTAATATGGTATAATTAGGTTTAAAATTTTCTTTAATTTTTACTCCTATTTCTTTTTCTGGAAGATCTACAAGATGTCCATTACTAGATACTACATAATAATTTTTTCCAAGAAATGTTTGTATAGTATTTGCTTTAATAGGAGATTCTACAATTACTAAATTTTTTTTCATTTAAATTTTTACTTTTATTGATTTCTTTCAACAATAAAATTTGCCATTATTTTTAAAGTTTTTTTTATTTCATTTTTTGGATAAAAATCCAATATTTTTATTGCTTCATCACGAAATTTTATCATTTTTTTAGTAGCATATTCTAATCCTCCATATTTTTTAACAAAATTTATTATTTCATATTTTTTTTTTTCATCATAATTTTTTATAAAATATAATATCCATTTTTTATCTTTTTTAGAAGCTTTTTCAAGAGCATGAATAAGAGGTAATGTTATTTTTTTTTCTTTTAAATCTATTCCTGTAGGTTTACCTGTAAAATTTTGACTATCATAATCAAATAAATCATCTTTAATTTGAAATGCTATACCTATAAAAATTCCAAATTGTCTCATTTTTAATACTGTTTTTTTATCTGTATTAACAGAAAGAGCTCCACATTCACAAGAAGCTGCAATTAAACTTGCAGTTTTATGATAAATTATTTGATTATAAATTTTTTCGGTAATATCTAAATTTTTAGATTTTTCTATTTGTAATAATTCTACTTCACTCATATTTTTAATAGTTTTACAAATAATTTGTAAGAGATCATAATAATTATTATTTGTAGCTAATAAAAGACTTTTAGAAAGTAAATAATCTCCTGCTAAAACAGCTATTTTATTTTTCCATATAGCATTAATAGAAAAAGAACCACGACGAAGATTACTATTATCTATAACATCATCATGAATAAGTGTAGCAGTATGAATTAATTCTATTAAACAAGCTGTATGATATGTTTTTTTTTGTATTGTACCTAACATTTTAGCTATTAAAAAAACAAATATAGGACGTATTAATTTTCCTTTTCTATGAGTAATATAATGAGTAATTTTATCTATCAAAGTAACATTACTTTTTATTATATTAATAAATTGTTTTTCAAATTTTTGAATTTCTTTTTTTATAGGAATTTTTATTTTTTCTAAAATTATTTTCATAAAATTAATAAAGAGATAAAAAAATTTATAATTTTAATTTTATAAAATAAGCATAGCATCTCCATAAGAATAAAATCTATATTTTTCTTGTATTGCTATTTTATAAGCTTTCATTATTATATCAAAACCAGCAAATGCTGCTGTCATCATTAATAATGTTGATTTAGGCATATGAAAATTTGTAATCATAGAATTAGCTATATTAAAATGATAAGGAGGAAATATAAATTTATTAGTCCATCCTAAAAAAGGATTTAAATTTTTATTAGAAGAAACTGAGCTTTCTATAGCTCTCATAGAAGAAGTTCCCACAGCACAAATTCTTTTTTTTTTTTCTATTGTTTTATTTATTATATCACATGTTTTGTTATTAATAAAACATTTTTCGGAATCCATTTTATGTTTTGATATATCTTCTACTTCTACAGGTAAAAAACTTCCTAATCCTAAATGTAAAGTTATTTCTACTATATTAATACCTTTTATTTCTAATTTTTTCAATAAATGTTTTGAAAAATGTAATCCTGCTGTTGGAGCAGCTACTGATCCTTCTTCTTTAGCATATACAGTTTGATAACGTTTTTTATCATTTTTTTCTGGTTGTCTATTAATATATTTAGGTAAAGGAGTTTTTCCTATTTCTTTTATTTTTTTAATAAGATCTTTATGAGTTCCATTAAAATGAAGTTGTAAAATTCTTCCTCTAGAAGTAGTATTATCTATAACTTCACCTGTTAATCCATATTCAAAATTTAATTTATTTCCTACTCTTACTTTTCTTGCAGGATCTACTAATACATCCCAAGTTCTATCATTTGAATCTAATTCTCTAAGTAAAAAAACTTCTATTTTTGCTTCTGTTTTTTCTTTATTTCCAAATAATCTTGCAGGAAAAACTTTAGTATTATTAACTATAATAGTATCTCCTTCTTCAAAATAAATAGGTAAATCTTTAAATAATTTATGTTCAAATTTTTTACTTTTTCTATGAATTACCATTAATTTGGATTCATCTCTTTCTTGAGAAGGAAATTTAGCAAGAAGATTTAAAGGAGATATAAAATCAAAATCTGAAGTTCTCATAGGAAATATTTTTTTCACACTATTTGCATAAAATTAGGTTATTTTTTTTTCAACAAAAAAATATATATATATTTATTATTAAGTATTTTAAAAAAAAAATGTATAATTGTATTCATTTTCTATTGTTCTTTGCATAAAAATGCTTCTAGACCTGGTTTAATATTAATTAATAAGGTTTTACGTATTTTTGATATTAATTTTATAACAACGGAGAGTTTGATCCTGGCTCAGGATGAACGCTAGCGGCGGGCTTAACACATGCAAGTCGAGGGGCAACATAAAATCTATTAGATTTTGATGGCGACCGGCGTACGGGTGCGTAACACGTACGTAACCTACCTTTTGCTAGAAGATAGCCTGAGGAAACTCGGATTAATATTCTATAATATAATTAAATCGCATGATTTTTTTATTAAAGTAGAAATACGGCAAAAGATGGGCGTGCGTCCGATTAGTTAGTTGGTAAGATAAAAGCTTACCAAGACAATGATCGGTAGGGGGCCTGAGAGGGTGATCCCCCACACTGGTACTGAGATACGGACCAGACTCCTACGGGAGGCAGCAGTGAGGAATATTGGTCAATGGAGGAAACTCTGAACCAGCCACGCCGCGTGCAGGAAGAATGCCTTACGGGTTGTAAACTGCTTTTGTTTAGGAATAAAGATTCTTACGTGATAAGAATTGTGAATGTACTATACGAATAAGTGTCGGCAAACTCCGTGCCAGCAGCCGCGGTAATACGGAGGACACAAGCGTTATCCGGATTTATTGGGTTTAAAGGGTGCGTAGGCGGTTTATTAAGTCAGTAGTGAAATATTACAGCTTAACTGTTAAAATGGCTATTGATACTGATAGACTTGAGTGAGATTGGAGTAATTGGAATGTGTGGTGTAGCGGTGAAATGCATAGATATCACACAGAACACCGATCGCGAAAGCAGATTACTAAATCTATACTGACGCTGAGGCACGAAAGCGTGGGGAGCAAACAGGATTAGATACCCTGGTAGTCCACGCCGTAAACGATGATCACTAGTTGTTGGATTTTTTCAGTGACTAAGCGAAAGTGATAAGTGATCCACCTGGGGAGTACGGCCGCAAGGCTGAAACTCAAAGGAATTGACGGGGGCCCGCACAAGCGGTGGAGCATGTGGTTTAATTCGATGATACGCGAGGAACCTTACCAAGGTTTAAATGTGCTACGAATAAATTAGAAATAGTTTAGTCTTCGGACGGAGTACAAGATGCTGCATGGTTGTCGTCAGCTCGTGCCGTGAGGTGTTGGGTTAAGTCCCTCAACGAGCGCAACCCTTGTTGTTAGTTGCCAGCGAGTAAAGTCGGGGACTCTAACAAGACTGCCGACGTAAGTCGAGAGGAAGGTGAGGACGACGTCAAATCATCACGGCTCTTATACCTTGGGCTACACACGTGCTACAATGGTCGGTACAAAGGGTGCTACTGGGCAATCAGATGCTAATCTCTAAAAACCGATCTCAGTTCGGATTGGAGTCTGCAACTCGACTCTATGAAGTTGGAATCGCTAGTAATCGCATATCAGCCATGATGCGGTGAATACGTTCCCGGGCCTTGTACACACCGCCCGTCAAGCCATGGAAGTCGGGGATACCTGAAATCGGTGACCATAAAAGGAGCTGCTTAAGGTAAAATCGATAACTGGGGCTAAGTCGTAACAAGGTAGCCGTACCGGAAGGTGCGGCTGGAACATCTCTTTTTTAGAGTATTTTTCTTATTAATTTCTAAATTAAATTTAGGCTAGAAGCTTTTTTTAATATAAAAATTAGTGATTAGTTGAGATTGATGAATTCAGTCTCGTAGCTCAGGCGGTTAGAGCGCTACACTGATAATGTAGAGGTCCGCGGTTCAATTCCGCGCGAGACTATTACAAATTACAATGAAGGGGAATTAGCTCAGTTGGCTAGAGCGCCTGCTTTGCACGCAGGAGGTCATCGGTTCGACTCCGATATTCTCCATCTTATAAAGAAGTTCTTTGACATATATAATATACAAATTGAGGTAAGAATAATAAAATAAAAAGCTAATAAAGGGCGTATGGTGGATGCCTTGGCTCTGAGAGGCGAAGAAGGACGTGATAAGCTGCGATAAGCTACGGGTATTGGCACATACAAATTAATCCGTAGATTTCCGAATGGGGAAACCTATCATTAATTATGATATTACTTTTTAAGTAAAGCAAACCTAGAGAACTGAAACATCTAAGTATCTAGAGGAAAAAAAAACAAATAGTGATTCTGTTAGTAGTGGCGAGCGAAAATGGAAAAGCCTAAACCATTATAGTCTAGGCTATAATGGGGTTGTAGGTCTACAATATATAGATTATTTTTTTATAGCTGAATAGTTTGGAAAAACTAATCATAGAAGGTGATAATCCTGTATGTAAAATAAAAAAATGACTTAGTAGTAACCTGAGTAAGACGGGACACGGGAAATCTTGTCTGAATCTACCGGGACCATCCGGTAAGGCTAAATACTCCTCAGAGACCGATAGTGAACTAGTACCGTGAGGGAAAGGTGAAAAGTACTTCGAATAGAAGGGTGAAATAGATCCTGAAACCATACGCTTACAAGCTGTCGGAGCCTTTTAATAAGGTGACGTCGTGCCTTTTGCATAATGAACCTATGAGTTAATTTTTCCGGCAAGGTTAAATAGTTTAGCTATGGAGCCGTAGCGAAAGCGAGTCTGAATAGGGCGAAATAGTCGGAGGAATTAGACGCGAAACCGAGTGATCTATCCATGAGCAGGTTGAAGCTGTGGTAACACATAGTGGAGGACCGAACCGGTTGACGTTGAAAAGTCTTCGGATGACTTGTGGATAGGGGTGAAAGGCCAATCAAACTCGGAGATAGCTCGTACTCCCCGAAATGCATTTAGGTGCAGCATCGTGTTAAGTAATACAGAGGTAGAGCACTGATTGGATGAAGGGGTTTCACCACCTACTAATTCCTGATAAACTCCGAATGCTGTTATTATGTTTCACGGTAGTGAGGGCATGGGTGCTAAGGTCCATGTCCAAGAGGGAAACAACCCAGACCATCAGTTAAGGCCCCTAAGTATATATTAAGTTGTATAAACGAAGTTTAGTTACTCAGACAGCTAGGATGTTAGCTTGGAAGCAGCTATTCATTTAAAGAGTGCGTAACAGCTCACTAGTCGAGTGACTAAGCATGGATAATAATCGGGCATAAATATATCGCCGAAACTATGGGATTGATTAAAATCAATCGGTAGGGGAGCATTGTAATGGCGTAGAAGCTATATTGTAAGATTTAGTGGAGCTATTACAAAAGAAAATGTAGGTATAAGTAACGATAATGCGGGTAAAAAACCTGCACACCGAAAAACTAAGGTTTCCTCAGCTATGTTAATCAGCTGAGGGTTAGTCGGTTCCTAAAATAAAATCGAAAGGTGTAATTGATGGAAAACCGGTTAATATTCCGGTACTTACTTTTATTGCGATAGGGGGGACGGAGTAATGAAACTGTCGCGTACGAATGGAAATGTACGTTGAAATAGTTAGGTATAAAATATATTGTAAAATACGTATATTTTGCTGATCTATGATAGTACCATAAACCTTCGGGCGAGTGGATAGTACAGGTAAGAACTTCCAAGAAAAGCCTCTAAGCTTCAGATAAAAGTAATCCGTACTAAAACCGACACAGGTAGTTGAGGAGAGAATCCTAAGGTGCTCGAGTGATTCACGGCTAAGGAACTAGGCAAAATGAACCTGTAACTTCGGGAGAAAGGTAGCCTTCTTAACAGAAGGCCGCAGCGAAGAGATCCAGGCGACTGTTTATCAAAAACATAGGACTCTGCTAAATTGAAAAATGATGTATAGGGTCTGACACCTGCCCAGTACTGGAAGGTTAAAGAAAAAGGTAAGCTTCGGCAAAGCTTTTAACTGAAGCCCCAGTAAACGGCGGCCGTAACTATAACGGTCCTAAGGTAGCGAAATTCCTTGTCGGGTAAGTTCCGACCTGCACGAATGGTGTAACGATCTGGAAACTGTCTCAGCCGTGAGCTCGGTGAAATTGTAATATCGGTGAAGATGCCGATTACTCGCAATGGGACGAAAAGACCCTGTGAACCTTTACTATAGCTTCGTATTGATTTCGATTAAGAAATGTGTAGGATAGGTGGGAAACTTTGAAGCATTATCGCCAGGTAATGTGGAGTTAACCTTGAAATACCACCCTTTTTTTAGTTGAAATCTAACTCAATTAAAAAAATTGAGGACATTGCGTGGTGGGTAGTTTGACTGGGGTGGTCGCCTCCAAAAAAGTAACGGAGGCTCCCAAAGGTACCCTCAACACGTTTGGTAATCGTGTGTAGAGTGTAATGGCATAAGGGTGCTTGACTGTGAGACTTACAAGTCGATCAGGTACGAAAGTAGGGCATAGTGATCCGGTGGTTCCGTATGGAAGGGCCATCGCTCAAAGGATAAAAGGTACTCCGGGGATAACAGGCTAGTCTCCCCCAAGAGCTCACATCGACGGGGAGGTTCGGCACCTCGATGTCGGCTCGTCACATCCTGGGGCTGAAGAAGGTCCCAAGGGTTGGGCTGTTCGCCCATTAAAGTGGCACGCGAGCTGGGTTCAGAACGTCGTGAGACAGTTCGGTCTCTATCTATTGCGAGCGTTAGAAGCTTGAGTGGACCTGATTCTAGTACGAGAGGACCGAATTGGACGAACCTCTGGTGCATCAGTTGTGTCGCCAGATGCATTGCTGAGTAGCTACGTTCGGAAGAGATAAGCACTGAAAGCATATAAGTGCGAAACTCACCACAAGATTAGGCTTCTTTTAAGGGTCGTTGGAGATGACAACGTTGATAGGCTATAAGTGTAAAGGCAGTAATGTCATAGCTAAGTAGTACTAATTACCCGTAGGCTTTTATTATTATTCTTGTCCTCATGTATATTATAAATTATATATTATATTGGGTGGTTATAGCAATGTGGTTCCACCTCTTACCATTCCGAACAGAGAAGTGAAACACATTAGCGCTGATGGTACTGGTTTTTCCGGGAGAGTAAGTCGCTGCCCAATTTTTTTATTAAAATTATTATAATAAACTTTCAAATAAAATTATTATAATAAACTTTCAAAATATAAATCTCTATTTTTTGTATCTGCACGAAGAATACTTTCGCTTCTATAATAATAAAGACTTTTTAAACCTATTTTCCAAGCTTCAATATGTACTTTATTAATATATTTAGCAGGAGTATTTTGATGAAAAGCAAGGTTAATACTTTGTCCTTGATCAATATATTTTTGTCGTATACTAGCTTGTTTTATTAATTCCAATTGATTAATTTCTTTAAAACATCTAAAAACATTTTTTTGTTTTTCATTAAGAGCTGTTAATCCAAGACAAGAACCTTTTTCATTAGCTATTTGTTCCCAAATTTCTGGAAGATTATATCCACTTTCTATGAGTATTTTTTCTAAATAAGGATTCTTTCTAATATGCATTCCTTTTGCATCATCATCTACATATATATTTGCAGCTAACGGTTCTACACCTTGAGAAAGTCCTCCTGCTAGTTTTGCAGAACTCCTATTAGGAGCTATAGCCATTAAAGTTAAATTTCTTCTACCCGTTCCTATATTCCACTCAGATTCTCCATATTCTTTAGCTAAATATTTAGTAGCTTTTTGAGATTCTAATTGAATATTTCTAAATATATTATGAGTTAATATTCTAGATTTAACAGATATAAAAGGAATCATATTTTCTTGTAAATAAGAATGCCATCCTAATGCACCTAAACCTAATGCTCTACTTTTTTCAGCAAAACGTACAGCATCTTCTATTCCTCTTATATTTTGACCTTTATCAATAAATTCTTGTAAAACTGCGTCTAAAAATAAAATAGCATAAAAAACAGTTTTTGTATTTTTCCATTCTACATATTTATATAAATTAAGAGAAGAAAGACAACAAACAAGAGTATGACTTTCATCTGTTGGTAACATGATTTCAGAACAAAGATTACTATGATGTATTTTTAATCCATGTTTTTTCCAATTATCTGGAATATTTTCATTAGCATTATCTTTAAAAAAAAGATATGGTTCTCCTGTTTTAACTCGTTCTTTAAGAGTATTTATCCATAATGTTCTTTCTTTACTATTTTCTTTTAAAACTTTTTCCATAAAAGAATTAGATATTATAGTTCCTTGATGAACATTATGACATTGACGATTAATATCTCCTTTAGGTTCTCTTATTTTTAAAAATTCTGGATATTCTTTATGCTCTATATTTAAATAAATAGCTACTGCACCTCTTCGTGTTCTTCCTTGTTTACTAGCTACAATAGCACTATCATATGATTTAATAAAAGGAATAATTCCATCAGATATACCTAAAGTTCCATTCTTTATAGAACTACCTATAGGTCTAATTAAACTAAAATCATATGATGTCCCTCCACCATGTTTACTTAACATAGCCATTTCCAAATTTTTTCTATATATTTCATACATACTATCTCCAATTCTTCCTGAAAAACAACTAATAGGTAATCCTTTTTCTGTTCCAAGATTTACCATAACTGGAGTAGAAGGGATTAACCAGCCTTTCCAAAGAATTGAGAAAAATTCTTCTTCTATTTTAGGTTTTTTTAAAATTTTTGCAGCGTTTTTTGCTAACCTTTTATATGCTTCAAAAGGATTTTCTTTATCTAATAAGTATCCACCTTTAATTGTAGTCAAATATAATTCATTATTAGCCCAAACAGGAAAATCCTTACCAACTTTCCATCCTTCTTTTTCTGCAATAGAGTGTGTTTCCATTTTTATTTTATTGGAGATGACAACGTTGATAGGCTATAAGTGTAAAGGCAGTAATGTCATAGCTAAGTAGTACTAATTACCCGTAGGCTTTTATTATTATTCTTGTCCTCATGTATATTATAAATTATATATTATATTGGGTGGTTATAGCAATGTGGTTCCACCTCTTACCATTCCGAACAGAGAAGTGAAACACATTAGCGCTGATGGTACTGGTTTTTCCGGGAGAGTAAGTCGCTGCCCAATTTTTTTATTAAAATTATTATAATAAACTTTCAAATAAAATTATTATAATAAACTTTCAAAATATAAATCTCTATTTTTTGTATCTGCACGAAGAATACTTTCGCTTCTATAATAATAAAGACTTTTTAAACCTATTTTCCAAGCTTCAATATGTACTTTATTAATATATTTAGCAGGAGTATTTTGATGAAAAGCAAGGTTAATACTTTGTCCTTGATCAATATATTTTTGTCGTATACTAGCTTGTTTTATTAATTCCAATTGATTAATTTCTTTAAAACATCTAAAAACATTTTTTTGTTTTTCATTAAGAGCTGTTAATCCAAGACAAGAACCTTTTTCATTAGCTATTTGTTCCCAAATTTCTGGAAGATTATATCCACTTTCTATGAGTATTTTTTCTAAATAAGGATTCTTTCTAATATGCATTCCTTTTGCATCATCATCTACATATATATTTGCAGCTAACGGTTCTACACCTTGAGAAAGTCCTCCTGCTAGTTTTGCAGAACTCCTATTAGGAGCTATAGCCATTAAAGTTAAATTTCTTCTACCCGTTCCTATATTCCACTCAGATTCTCCATATTCTTTAGCTAAATATTTAGTAGCTTTTTGAGATTCTAATTGAATATTTCTAAATATATTATGAGTTAATATTCTAGATTTAACAGATATAAAAGGAATCATATTTTCTTGTAAATAAGAATGCCATCCTAATGCACCTAAACCTAATGCTCTACTTTTTTCAGCAAAACGTACAGCATCTTCTATTCCTCTTATATTTTGACCTTTATCAATAAATTCTTGTAAAACTGCGTCTAAAAATAAAATAGCATAAAAAACAGTTTTTGTATTTTTCCATTCTACATATTTATATAAATTAAGAGAAGAAAGACAACAAACAAGAGTATGACTTTCATCTGTTGGTAACATGATTTCAGAACAAAGATTACTATGATGTATTTTTAATCCATGTTTTTTCCAATTATCTGGAATATTTTCATTAGCATTATCTTTAAAAAAAAGATATGGTTCTCCTGTTTTAACTCGTTCTTTAAGAGTATTTATCCATAATGTTCTTTCTTTACTATTTTCTTTTAAAACTTTTTCCATAAAAGAATTAGATATTATAGTTCCTTGATGAACATTATGACATTGACGATTAATATCTCCTTTAGGTTCTCTTATTTTTAAAAATTCTGGATATTCTTTATGCTCTATATTTAAATAAATAGCTACTGCACCTCTTCGTGTTCTTCCTTGTTTACTAGCTACAATAGCACTATCATATGATTTAATAAAAGGAATAATTCCATCAGATATACCTAAAGTTCCATTCTTTATAGAACTACCTATAGGTCTAATTAAACTAAAATCATATGATGTCCCTCCACCATGTTTACTTAACATAGCCATTTCCAAATTTTTTCTATATATTTCATACATACTATCTCCAATTCTTCCTGAAAAACAACTAATAGGTAATCCTTTTTCTGTTCCAAGATTTACCATAACTGGAGTAGAAGGGATTAACCAGCCTTTCCAAAGAATTGAGAAAAATTCTTCTTCTATTTTAGGTTTTTTTAAAATTTTTGCAGCGTTTTTTGCTAACCTTTTATATGCTTCAAAAGGATTTTCTTTATCTAATAAGTATCCACCTTTAATTGTAGTCAAATATAATTCATTATTAGCCCAAACAGGAAAATCCTTACCAACTTTCCATCCTTCTTTTTCTGCAATAGAGTGTGTTTCCATTTTTATTTTAGAACTATTTATTTTTTTCTTTTTCTATTTGTTCTTTTAATTTAGCTAATCCAGCTATATCTCCAAGAGTAGAACGTTCAAATTTTCTTCTAATACGTTGTTCTTTTTTTTGATCTTTATCACGGAAAATAGACGTATGAGACCCCACAATTTTTTTTGTTTCTTTATTGAATTCTATTATTTTAAAATTAGATTTTTCTCCTTTTTTAAGAAATCTACCATCTTTTTTTTCTAAAAAACGTAAAGGAACAAAAGCATCTATTTCTTGATCCTCAAAAAATTTAACATAAGCTCCTTTATCAAATAAAGTAGTTATTTTTCCTACATGTATACTACCAACATAATAAATTTTTTCATATTTATACCATGGATTTTCTTTCAATTGTTTATGTCCTAAATTTAATTTTCTTAATTTAGAATCTAAAGAAATAATTATAATTTCTAATTCATCATTTATATTACAAAATTCAGAAGGATGTTTTATTTTCTTTATCCATGATAAATCATTAGTATAAATGATTCCTGATATTCCTTTTTCTAATTCTAAAAGAACTCCAAAATTAGTAAATTTTTTTACTATTCCAATATGCTTTGATCCTATATAATATTTATTTTGAATATTAATCCATGGATCTATTGTAAGTTGTTTTACACTTAAAGACATTTTTCTTTCTTGACGATCTATAGTTAAAATTAATGCTTCTAATTCATCTCCTATTTGCACAAAATCTTGTGTTGAGGATAAATCAGTAGCCCAAGACATTTCACTAATATGCAACAAAGCCTCTACACCTGGAATAATTTCTATAAAAGCTCCATAATCAGCAATAACACTTACTTTACCTTTTATTTTACTACCTACTTTTAATTCTTTATCTAAAGAATTCCAAGGATGAGGTTGCAATTGTTTTAATCCTAATTGAACTCTATTTTTATCTTTATCCACTCCTAATACAACGAATTTTAATTCTTGTTCTAATTGAACAACTTCTGTAGGATGATTTATATGTGGCCAACTCATATCTGTAATATGAAGTAAAGCATCTACTCCTCCTAAATCAACAAAAGCACCATAAGGAAGTATATTTTTTATTTTACCTTCTAATACTTGACCTTTATCTAATTTTGATATCATTTCTTTTCTTTGCTCCTCTATATCTCTTTCTATTAATATTTTATGGGAAACAACAACATTTTTAGTTTTTTTATTAATTTTAACTACTTTTACTTCCATAGTTTTTCCTACATAAGTATCATAATCTCGAACAGGTTTTACATTTATATGAGAACCAGGTAAAAAACATTCAATGTTAAAAATTTCAACAATTAATCCTCCTTTTGTTCTAGCTACAACATAACCTAATACAACTTCAGATTTTTCGTATACTTCATTAATATGTTGCCAATTTCTCAACATTTTTGCTTTTTGATAAGAAAGTATACATTGTCCTTTATAATCCATTTTAACAAGCATCACTTCAATATGATCACCTATTTTAATATTATTAAAATTTTCTTTAAATTCACTTATAGAAATAGCTCCTTCAGCTTTAAATCCAATATCTATTAGAACTATTTTTTCCATAATATGAGTTATGGTTCCTTGGTATATTTCTAATTCTCTAATATATGGCAATGTATTTGCATAAAATTTTTCTAAATCTTTTTTTTCTTTACTATTTAAATGAGTTTCATATTTCGTCCAATCGAAACTTGTTTCTATTTTATCACAATTATTTAATTTTTCATTTATTTTTTGGTATGCTTCTTTTTTTATTTTTTCAGTTGTTTGATTAGACATAATTATATTTATTTTAATCCATAATAAAAACACAATCATGGACATAGAAACTATAATATATAGTTAATTGATTAGTATTCTTGTTTAATGAATTTTTATATAAAAAAAACAGATAAATACAAAACTAATAATTTTTCAGTAACTTTTTCTATATTAATTCAAATAAAATGTACCTCATTGTTGATACTGAAACAACAGGATTACCTAAGTATTATAATTATCCTATTACTGATACAGATAATTGGCCTAGAGTTGTACAAATTTCATGGCAAATTCACGATGTTCTAGGAAATTTAATAGAATTTAAAAACTTTATTATAAAACCAGATAATTATGATATACCTTTTAATGCTTTTAAAATACATGGAATAACGAATGAAAAAGCTGAAAAAAATGGATTTGATTTAAATTTAGTCCTTATTGAATTTAAAAAAAATATTAATAAATATCAATGTATAATAGGACATAATTTAGAATTTGATATCAAAGTTATAGAATCCGAATTTTTTAGAAAAAAAGAAAAAATTTCTTTTAAAGAGAAAAAAATTTTAGATACTAAAGAAATATCAGTTAATTATTGCAAATTACCTGGAAGTAGAAAAAAATATAAATGGCCTACGTTATCTGAGTTATATCAAAAATTATTTAAAGAAGAAGTTCCTGGATCACATAATGCAGCAAACGATGTAAAAGCAACAGCTCGTTGTTTCTTAGAATTAATGCGTATTGGAGTTATATCACATAAAGATGTAGGAATAGAAAAAAATATAATGTTAGAATTTAGAAAAAAATATTCTTATAAAATTTCAGATTCTACAGTTTTATTTAAAAAACCATTATTTTATCATAAAAAGAAAATAAAAAAAAAAATAATTAATAATAGTTTAGAACTAAAAAAAAAAAAATATTCTCATATTCATAATCATACACACTTTTCTATTTTATATTCTACTATAGATATTTATTCTTTGATAAATAGAGCAATAGAACTTAATATGCCTGCTGTAGGAATAACAGATTATGGAAATATGATGGGATCTTTTTATTTTTTAAAGGCCATTCATTCTATAAATAAAAAACATAATCCTGAAAAATATATAAAAGGAATAATTGGTTCTGAAGTATTTATATCAGAAAATTATTCACAAAAAAAATTCACTAAAGAATTTCCAGATAAAAGATATCAACAAGTTTTTTTATCTAAAAATAAAAAAGGTTATCATAATTTATCAAAACTTTGTTCACTTGGATATACAGAAGGTTTTTATGCTGGTATTCCTAGAATTGGAAAAAAATTAATAGAAAAATATAAAGAAAACTTAATTGCTCTTAGTGGAGATCTTAATGCAGAAATTCCATATACAATTCTAAATTATGGAGAAAGAAAAGCTGAAAAAATATTTTTATGGTGGAAGGACCTTTTTGGAGACGATTTTTATATAGAATTATTACGTCATGGTTTAGAAGAAGAAGATTATGTAAATAATATTTTATTAAAATTTTCTAAAAAATATAATGTAAAATATATAGCTCAAAATAATATATTTTATTTAGATAAAATAGAAGCTAATGCTCATGATATTTTATTATGCGTAAAAAATAGAGAAAAATTATCTACTCCTATAGGAAAAGGAAAAGGACATAGATTTGGATTACCAAATCATGAATTTTATTTTAAAAGTACAGAAGAAATGAAGAATATATTTTCAGATATTCCAGAATCTTTCGACTTTTTAGAGGATTTGATAAATAAAATAGAAACTTATCATCTTTCAAATAAAATATTACTTCCAAAATTTAAAATTCCAAAATCTTTTGAAGACCCTATGGATAAAATAGATGGAGGTCATAGAGGAGAAAATCGTTTTTTAAAAAAAATAACTTATGATGGAGCTAAAAAACGTTATAAAAATATTACTAAAGAAATACAAGAAAGAATTATTTTTGAATTAAAAACAATAGAAAAAATAGGATATCCAGGTTATTTTCTTATTGTTCATAATTTTATTTATCAAGCTAAAAAAATGAATATATCAATAGGACCTGGAAGAGGATCTGCAGCAGGATCCGTTGTAGCTTATTGTATAGAAATAACAGATATAGATCCAATAAAATATCATTTACTTTTTGAACGATTTTTAAATCCGGATAGAATATCCTTACCAGATATAGATATTGATTTCGATGATAAAGGACGTGATAAAATTATAGAATGGGTAGTAAAAAAATATGGTAAAAATCAAGTAGCACAAATTATTACATATGCTACTATGGGAGCTAAATCTTCTATTAGGGATACTGGTCGTGTGTTAGGTTTATCTTTAAAAGATACAGATAAAATAGCAAAAATGATACCAAATATGGTTTCTTTAAAATCTATTTTTTCTAAAAAAAATATGATAGAAAAAATTAGTAAAGAAGAATTGAATAATATAAGAAAAATAAAAAATTTAGCAGAAGATAAAAATACTTTAATAGGTAAAGTATTACAACAAGCAAGAATTTTAGAAGGAACTATAAGAAGCACAGGAATACATGCTTGTGGAATAATAATAAGCCCACATGATATTAAAGAATATATTCCAGTTTCTGTATCAAAAGAATCAGATTTATTACTTACGCAATTTGATAACAATGTAGTAGAACATACTGGATTATTAAAAATGGATTTTTTAGGATTAAAAACCCTTACTATTATTAAAGACGCCATCAGTCTTATAAAAAAAGGAAAAAATATTACAGATTTTATATTTCCTTTAAAGGATCAAAAAACTTATTGTCTTTTTCAAAAAGGAAAAACTGTAGCTGTTTTTCAATATGAATCTACTGGAATGCAAAAATATTTAAAACAATTAAAACCTGATAAATTTGATGATTTAATAGCTATGACAGCTTTATATAGACCTGGACCTTTACAGTATATTCCTAATTTTATATCCAGGAAACATGGAAAAGAAACTATAAATTATGATTTACCAGAAATGGAGGAATTCTTAAAAGAAACTTATGGAATAACAATATATCAAGAACAAGTTATGTTAATATCCCAAAAAATAGCTGATTTTAGCAAAGGAGATGCAGATCTACTTAGAAAAGCTATGGGTAAAAAACAAAAAGAGGTTCTCAACAAAATGAAAAATAAATTTATTAATCAAGCTATGAAAAAAGGATATTCTCAATATACATTAGAAAAAATATGGAAAGATTGGGAATATTTTTCTTGTTATGCTTTTAATAAATCACATGCAACATGTTATGCCTATATAGCTTTTCAAACTGCTTATTTAAAAACTCATTATCCATATGAGTATATGGCTTCTGTATTAAGTAATAATATGTTTAATATTAAACAACTTACTTTTTTTATAGAAGAATGCAAAAAAATGAATATACCTATAATAAGTCCAAATATAAATGAAAGTGATTCTTTTTTTAAAGTAGATGATGATAAAAAATACATTAGATTTGGTCTTGCTGGAATAAAAGGTGTAGGAAAAAATGCTGTAAAAATAATTATTCAAGAAAGAAAAAAAAAGGGATTTTTCACTTCCATTTTTAATTTTGTAAAAAGAATAGATTTACGTATAGTGAACAAAAAAACTTTAGATAGTTTAATTTTATCTGGATCTTTAGATTGTTTTCATATTTATAGAGAACAATATTTTCATATTAGAAATATGGAAAAATTAAGTACTTTAGAAAAAATTATTCGATTTGGATCAAAATATAAAAAAGAAAAAAATAAAAAAAACATTAAAATAGATATACCACCTATTGGTATGGAATGCAAGTTATGGGATAATGTGTATAAATTATCTAAAGAAAAAGAAGTATTAGGTATTTATGCCTCTTCACATCCTTTAGATGATTTTTATTATGAAATGAAATATCTCACTAATTCATCTTTATATCAATTAAAAAAAATTGAGTCTACACAACAATATATAAGAAAAAAAATTTATATATGTGGAATTTTATCTAAAATAGAAAAAAAAATATATACAAAAAGTGGAACAAAATATGGTTTTTTTTTATTAGAAGATTATCAATATTCTAAAGAATTTAGAATTTATGGACAACAATATTTAAAGTATGAACCTTTATTAACTAATAATAATTTATTACATCTGTGTATTTATATAGAAAAAAAATATAAAGAATGCAAAATGATAATTTTGCATATAGAAAATTTGAAAGAGGTATTAAAAAAATTGGTATACAGATTAATAATAAAAATTAATATAGATAATTTAAATGATATAATTATTAATAATATAGAAAAAGTTATCTATCAAGATATAGGAACTAAAAAATTTAATATTCTTCTTTATGATAAAGAAAATAAAATTTTTTTAAATTTTGAATCTGAAAAATATGGAATTAATATTAATTCAAATTTTTTAAAAAAATTAGAAAAAATAAAAGGATTAGATTTTTGTTTAAATTAAAACTGATAATAGACTAAAATTAATTAAAATATTAAATTTGTAGTAGGGTTTATATAATATGAAATATTACTACTACCAATCAGTGCAACGCATTTATTTTGTTGTGGTTTCTTATAAAAATGAAAATAAAAGTTAGAGTATCTCATGATGAGGATACAAAATATGCTTACCTAATTTGTAAAAAAATTCAGGAATCAGCAAAAAGCAGAGGAACTGGAATAGCAAAAAAAGATCCAGAATATATTAAATCTAAAATGATTAATGGAAATGCAATAATTGCTTTTTTTGATGAGGTATTAGCTGGATTTAGCTATCTTGAAATTTTTCAAAACAATGAATTTGTTGTTAATTCTGGATTGATTGTTTTCCCAGAATTTAGAAAAAAAGGATTAGCAAAAATTATTAAAGTTGAAATATTTAAACTTTCCAGAAAAAAATTTCCAAATTCCAAAATATTTAGTATTACAACAAGTAACCCAGTTATTAAAATAAATACAGAATTGGGATTCAAGCCTGTAGCATTTAGTGAATTGACTCAATCAGAAAAATTTTGGAAAGGATGTAAAAGTTGTGCAAACTTTGATATATTAACAAAAAATAAAAGAAAAATGTGTTTATGTACAGGTCTTTTATATCATCCAGAAAATACAAAAAAAAATAATAATAAAAAAAATTGTTTATTTCCAGGAGATAAAATTGTTCTAGCTTATAGTGGAGGTTTAGATACTTCTTATTGTTTAAAATATCTTATACAAGAGAAATATGAAGTTCATACCGTAATCATTAATACAGGAGGATTTAATAAAGATGAATTAGAAAAAATTGAAGATAGAGCTTTAAATATTGGATCTAAATCTCATAAAACTATTGATGCTATAGAAGAATACTATCAAAATTGTATAAAGTATCTTATATTTGGTAATATTCTTAAAAACAATACTTATCCACTTTCAGTAAGTTCTGAAAGAATTTTTCAAGCTATTAAAATAGCTAAATATGCTACTTCTATTAAAGCAATAGCTATTGCTCATGGAAGTACAGGTGCTGGAAATGATCAAATTAGGTTTGACATAGCCTTTCAAATTATTTGTCCAGAAAAAATAACCTTATCTCCTATAAGAGATAAAAAAATTTCTAGAAAAGAAGAAATAGAATATTTAAAAAAAAAAGGAATATCTATTTGTTGGGATCAAGCTAAATATTCTATAAATAAAGGTATTTGGGGTACTAGTATAGGAGGAAAAGAAACACTAACTTCTTATCACGATTTACCAGAAGAAGCTTATCCTACCAAATTGAGCAAAAATAAAAGTGAACATTTAGAATTAGAATTTGAAAAAGGTGAATTAGTAAGTGTTAATCAAGAAAAAGAAAAAGCTATAAAAAATATAATAAAAATTGAAAAAATAGCTTCAAAATTTGCTATAGGAAGAGGTATTCATACAGGGGACACTATTTTAGGTATAAAGGGAAGAGTAGCTTTTGAAGCTTCTGCAGCAATTATTATCATTAAAGCTCATCATTTATTAGAAAAACATATTCTTACAAAATGGCAACTTTACTGGAAAGAACAATTATCCAATTGGTATGGAATGTTGCTTCATGAAGCTCAGTATTTAGATCCTGTTATGCGTGATATAGAAAAATTTTTGAAAAGTACACAAGAAAGATTAACAGGAACTGTAAATATAATTTTATATCCTTATAGATTTCATTTAGTTGGAATTAAATCTAAGTTCGATTTAATGGCATCTTCTAAAATAGCTCAATATGGAGAAATGAATCATGCTTGGACTGCTGAAGATGTTAAAGGTTTTACAAAAATTTTGAGTAATCAAATGAAAATATATCATAATTTAAATAATAAAAATGATTGAAATAGGTATTATAGGAGGAGCTGGATATACTGCTGGAGAATTAATTAGATTAATGATTCATCATCCAAAAGTAAAAATTAAAAGTGTAGTAAGTAGAAGTCATACAGGAAAGTTGATTCATTTGGTTCATCAAGATTTATTAGGAGAAATAGAAAATATGAAATTTTCCATTGATTTAAAACAAAATATAGATATTGTATTTCTTTGTTCTGGACATGGAAAATCTAGAAAAGAATTGAATAATATACCAGATAATATAAAAGTAATTGATCTTAGTCAAGATTTTAGAATAAAAAATCAATCTGTTTTTAAAAATAGAAATTTTATTTATGGATTACCAGAATTACAAAAAAAAATAATTGAAAAATCTAATAATATAGCTAATCCTGGATGTTTTGCTACGGCTATTCTTTTAGCAATTTTACCATTAGCTAAAAAAAAATTATTAAAAAAAAATATTCATATTAGCGCTATAACTGGATCAACAGGATCAGGAATAAAAAATAGTGATACTAATCATTTTAGTTGGAGAAATAATAATATTTCTACTTATAAAATTTTTAAACATCAACATTTGCAAGAAATTGAAGAAATCATTTATAAAGTACAAAAAAATTTTTCTGAAAAAATTTATTTTATTCCTTATAGAGGAAATTTTTCTAGAGGTATTATAGCTACTTTATATACTTATTCTATTATTTCTTTAGAAAAGAATATAGAAATATATAAAGAATATTATAAAAATCATCCATTTGTAGAAATATCTGATATTAATATTGATGTGAAACAAGTTGTTAATACTAACAAATGTATTTTGCATATTCTTAAAGAAAAAAATAAATTGATTATTATAAGCATTATAGATAATCTTATAAAAGGAGCTTCAGGTCAAGCTATTCAAAATATGAATCTTCTATTTAATTTAGATGAAACTTGTGGTTTAAAATTGAAATCTGTTCGTTTTTAATAAAAAAAAAATGAAATTATTTGACGTTTATCCTATTTTAAATGATATAGAATTAAATAAAAGTAAAGAGTCATATGTATTTGATACAAAAGGTAATAAATATTTAGATTTTTATGGAGGGCATGCAGTTATATCTATAGGGCACTCTCATCCATATTATATTAAAGCTATAACAGAACAAATTCATAAAATATCTTATTATTCAAATAGTGTTTTTATTTCTCAAAAAAATAAACTAGCTAGTCTACTTGGTAGTATTTCTGGATATAAAAACTATTCTTTATTTATTTGTAATTCTGGTACAGAATCTAATGAAAATGCATTGAAAATTGCTTCTTTTTATACTGGAAAAAAAAAGGTTATTGCATTTAAGGGATCTTTTCATGGAAGAACAAGTGGAAGTTTATCGGTTACAGATAATTATAAATTATTATCTCCTTTTAATTCTCAACATGAAACGGTATTTATAGATTATAAAAATATTGATTTTTTAGAAAAAGAATTAAAAAAAAAAGATATTTGTGCTTTAATTACTGAAGGAATACAAGGTCTATCTGGAATTATAGATCCAGGTTTAAATTTTTTTTGTAAAGTTTATGAACTTTGTAAAAAATATGATATAATATTTATTGTTGATGAGGTTCAAAGTGGATATGGAAGAACAGGTACTTTTTTTTCTCACCAATTATATCCTATACAACCAGATTTAATTACTGTAGCTAAAGGTATGGGTAATGGATTTCCCATAGGAGGGGTTATAATACATCCTAAATTTAAACCATATTATGGTATGTTGGGAACTACTTTTGGTGGTAATCATTTAGCTTGTACAGCTGGTATTGCTGTATTGGAAATTATTAAAAAAGAGAATTTAATGGAAAATGCAAAAAAAATGGGTAAAATACTTTTACAAAAATTGAGTTTAATTCCTGAAATAAAAGAAATAAGAGGAAGAGGCCTTATGTTAGGTTTAGAATTTAATTTTCCTATTCAATATTTAAAAAATATTTTAGTTTATAGAGAAAAAGTATTTGTAGGAAATTCTAACAATCCATATGTTTTACGATTGCTCCCTTCATTGAACATTAACATTAATCACATAAAATTATTCCTGGAAAAATTAAAGAATGCTTTATCGTATCTTAAAAATGGAAAATAATAAAATAAAAAAAAAGGGAATCCTTATATTGGAAGATGGAACAAAATATGAAGCTTATCATTTTGGAGCTACAGTATCTTCTTCTGGAGAAGTGGTGTTTAATACAGCTATGACAGGTTATACAGAAAGTATAACGGACCCCTCTTACAAAGGTCAAATTTTGACTTATACTTATCCTATAATAGGAAATTATGGTCTTCCGTCTTTTTCTTGCAAAGAATCTATTCATGAATTTTATGAATCAGATAGAATTCAAGTATCCGGTATTATTATTTCTTATTATTCTAAACATCCATATCATTGGAATATGAGTCTATCTTTATCTGATTGGTTATGTAAAAGTGGAGTTCCAGGATTATATGGAATAGATACTAGATTTATTGCAAAAAAACTTAGAAAAAATGGAGGATCTATGTTAGGAAAAATTTTAATAGAAAATGAAGATCTTCCTTTTTATGATCCTAACCAAGATAATCTTTCTGAACAAGTTTCTATTCATAAAAAAATAATATATGGTAATGGAAAATATAAAATAATACTTGTAGATTTTGGTTTAAAAAATAACATTTTACGTTGTCTTTTACGAAGAAATTGTACTATTGTAAGAGTTCCATGGGATTATGATTTTACTAAAGAAGAATATGATGGAGTGGTTCTTTCAAATGGACCTGGAAATCCTAAAATTTATAAAAAACCTATACATTATATTCGCTTAGCTATGGAAAATAAAAAACCTATATTTGGAATATGTTTAGGAAATCAACTTTTGGGTATTGCTGCAGGAGGAGATACTTTTAAATTAAAATATGCTCATAGAGGTCATAATCAACCAGTTGTTTTATTAAAAACAGGAAAAAGTTTTATTACATCACAAAACCATGGATATGGATTAGACGCTAGAAATTTATCTAAAGAATGGAAAATGTTTTTTAGAAATTTAAATGATAATACTTGTGAAGGTATTATTCATGATTATAAACCTTTTTTTTCAGTACAATTTCATCCAGAAGCTTCAAGCGGTCCTACAGATACAGAATTTTTATTCGATATTTTTATCAATATTGTTAAAGGCAATAAAAATAATTAAAAGAATCTTCCAAAATTAGTATGAAAATAGATAAAGTACTTATACTGGGATCAGGTGCATTAAAAATAGGAGAAGCTGGTGAATTTGATTATTCTGGAACGCAAGCATTAAAAGCTCTTAAAGAAGAGGGTATTTATACTATATTGATTAATCCAAATATTGCCACTGTTCAAACTTCTAAAGGAATTGCTGATAAAGTTTATTTTCTTCCTTTAACTTTATTTTTTATTAAAAATGTTATAGATAAAGAAAAACCAAAAGGAATTATACTATCTTTTGGTGGACAAACGGCATTAAATTGTGGAATTCAACTTTTTAAAAAAGGAATTATAGATAAATATAAAATTAAAGTTTTAGGAACCCCTATTGAATCTATTATTAATAGTGAAGATAGAAGCTTATTTAGAAATAAATTAAATGATATAAACATAAAAACGGCAAAAAGTTTTGTGTCTAATTCTATGGAAGAGGCAGTTTTATGTTCTTCTAAAATAGGTTTTCCTATTATTATTAGATCTGCTTATACACTTGGAGGATTAGGAAGTGGAGTAGCTAAAAATATTAATGATTTAAAAAAAATAGTCAATAAAGCTTTTTCTTATTCTTCTCAAATAGTTGTAGAAGAATATTTAAAAGGATGGAAAGAGATTGAATATGAAATAGTTAGAGATCATTATGATAATTGTATTGCTGTATGTAATATGGAAAATTTTGATCCTATAGGAATTCATACAGGAGAAAGTATTGTGGTAGCTCCATCGCAAACTTTGACTAATTCGGAATATTATAAATTAAGAGAATTAGCTATACGTATAGCAAAAAACTTTAATATAATTGGAGAATGTAATGTTCAATTTGCCTTAAGTCCTAGTTCAGAAGATTATCGTGTAATTGAAGTTAATGCTCGTCTTTCTCGTTCTAGTGCTCTTGCTTCCAAAGCAACTGGTTATCCTTTAGCTTTTGTGGCAGCTAAATTATCTATAGGATATGGATTACATGAATTAAAGAATTCAGTTACTAAAAATACTTCTGCTTTTTTTGAACCTGCTTTAGATTATGTAGTATGTAAAATACCTAGATGGGATTTAAAAAAATTTTATGGAGTATCCAATAAAATTGGAAGTAGTATGAAAAGTGTAGGAGAAGTAATGTCTATTGGGGGTTCTTTTGAAGAAGCTATACAAAAAGGGATTCGTATGTTAGATATAGGAAAAAAAGGATTTATAAATTTTGAAAAAAAACATTTATCCAATAAACTACTAAAAGAATCTCTAAAAAATCCTACAGATCAAAGAATTTTCTTTTTAGAAAAAGCTTTAGAAGAAGGATTTTCCATTAAAGAAATACACAATTTTACAAAAATAGATCCATGGTTTTTACATCAACTTAATAATATTTATCAAACTAAAAAAAAGATAGAACATTTTGATAATTGGAAAAATATTCCTAAAGAATTATTAATAAAAGCTAAAAAGCAAGGTTTTTCAGATATACAAATAGCTAGTATTTTTTTTTCAAAAAAAAATGATAAATATAAAAATATTTTTGATTTAGAAAAAGATATAAGAGAATATAGAAAAAAAATTAACATAATTCCATTTGTTAGACAAATTGATACTTTAGCTTCTGAATATCCTGCATATACAAATTATTTATATTTGACTTATCATTCTATTCAACATGATATTGTTTATGAAAAAGATAAAAAATCTGTAATAATATTAGGATCAGGAGTTTACAGAATAGGAAGTAGTGTTGAATTTGATTGGTGTTGTGTTAATGCATTAAATGCTATTAATAAAGAATCTTATAGATCAATAATGATTAATTATAATCCGGAAACTGTGAGTACTGATTTTGATATATGTGATAGATTATATTTTGAAGAACTTACTTTAGAACGTGTATTAGACATTATTGAACTAGAAAATCCAAAAGGTACAATTGTATCTATGGGAGGTCAGATACCTAATAATTTAGTTTTAAAACTTTATAAAAATAAGGTAAAAATTCTAGGAACGTCTCCTATTTCTATAGATAAAGTAGAAAATAGATACAAATTTTCTAATGCTATGGATTATTTAGGAATTGAACAACCTAGATGGAGAGAGTTATCTGATTTAAATGCTATTTATAAATTTGTAAAAGAAGTAGATTTTCCTATATTAATTAGACCTTCTTATGTTCTTTCAGGAGCGAATATGAATGTTTTCTCTAATAAAGAAGAATTACAACATTTTCTTAATAAAAAAGTATCTATTTCTACTGAATATCCATTAGTTATAACAGAATTTATAAAAAACGCAAAAGAAGTTGAATTAGATGCTGTTTCTCAAAATGGAGAAATATTGTATTATGCTATATCTGAACACGTAGAATTTGCAGGAGTACATTCAGGAGACGCAACATTAGTATATCCTCCACATAATCTTTATTTATCTACATTAAAAAAAATAATTTGTATATCTAAAAAAATTTCTAAATATTTCAATATATCTGGTCCTTTTAATATTCAATTTTTATTGAAAAAAAATAAAATAAAAGTAATTGAATGCAATTTAAGAGCTTCTAGAAGCTTTCCTTTTGTATCGAAAATTTCTCATTTTAATATGATTGAATTAGCTACTCAAGTTATTCTTGGTAAAAAGAAAAATAAAATAGAACCTAATTTTTTTGTAACAAATTTCTTAGGAGTAAAAGCTTCTCAATTTTCTTTTTCTCGTTTACAAAATGCAGATCCCATTTTAGGAGTAGATATGACTTCTACAGGAGAAGTGGGATGTTTAGGAAATACTTTTGAAGAAGCACTTTTAAAATCTATGCTTTCTGTTGGTTATACCATTCCAAAAAAAAATATATTGATATCTGGAGGTCCTATTGGATCTAAATTAGATCTTTTAGAAGAGATAAAAATTTTACATAAAAAAGGATATATCATATTTGCTACGGAAGGCACTAATAAATTTTTATATAAAAATGGAATTCCATCCACAAGAGTTTATTGGCCTAATGTGAAGAAATATTCAAATGTTATTGAATTAATTAAGAATAAAAAATTAGATCTTATTATTAATATTCCAAAAAATCTAAGTAAATCTGAATTGGATAATGATTATACTATAAGACGTTATGCTGTTGATTTTAATATACCTTTGCTTACTAATACACGTTTAACAAAAGCTTTTATACAAGCATTTTGTAATTTATCTATGGAAAAATTATTTATAAAAGCTTGGGATGAATATAAATGTAAATGAATAAAATTTATGAAAAAATTTTTTAGTGTAGAAGATGTTCCAAACATATTTGATCTTGTTAAAGAAGCCATTTTTTTGAAAAAAAATCCATATGGAATACAACATATTGGAAAGAATAAAACAATAGGATTAGTTTTTTTTAATCCTAGTTTGCGTACTAGAATCAGTTGTCAAAAAGCAGCTTTTAATTTAGGATGTAATATTTGGGTATTAAACATTAATAATGATACTTGGAAAATTGAAATGAATGATGGTAATGTTATGAAAACAACACAAGAACATCTTAAAGAAGCTATTTCTGTAATGAGTATGTATTGTGATATTCTTGCAGTAAGAACTTTTCCTAATCTTATAGATAAAGATTATGATTATAAGGAAGTTCTTTTTAAGAAAATATTGAATTATTCTAAAATTCCTGTAATAAATATGGAAAGTGCTACTTTGCATCCTTTGCAATCTTTAGCAGACGTTATGACTATTGCAGAATATACTTCATTTTTTAAAAAAAAATGTAAAGTAGTGTTAAGTTGGGCCCCACATATAAAACCATTACCTCATTCTGTAGCAAATTCTTTTTCTCAGTGGATATCTAAGATAGAGCAAATAGATTTCATTATTACGTGTCCAAAAGAATATCATCTTCATAAAAAATTTTATAACGGAATTTATATAAATAATCAAAATAAAGCATTTATAAATGCAGATTTTATTTATGCCAAAAATTGGAGCAGTTATTTAGATTACGGTAAAGTACTTTGTCATGATTATGATTGGATGATTACAAAAAAAAAAATGAAGCTAACTAATCAGGCTAAATTTATGCACTGTTTACCTGTAAGGAGAAATATAGTAGTGGAAGATGCAGTTTTAGATAGCAAAAATTCCATTGTATTACAACAAGCAGAAAATAGAATTTATGCTTCTCAAATAATTTTTAAAAAAATTATACAATCTTTATTATGAAAATACATATAGTAAAAATTGGAGGACATTTAATTAATGAACAAAGATTACTTAATAATTCTTTGGAATCTTTTTGTAAATTAAAAGGATACAAGATTTTGATTCATGGAGGAGGAAAAAAAGCAGATGTTATTTTAAATAAAATGGGAGTCCCTCAAAAAATTATACAAGGTAGAAGAATAACAGATAAAAAAACTCTGGATATAGTTGTTATGACTTATGCAGGGATAATTAATAAAAATATTGTGTCTTTATTACAATCTTATCATTGTAATGCTATAGGTTTGTGTGGAGCAGATGGTAATTGCATTAAATCATATTTACGTAAAAAAGAAAATATTGATTATGGATATGTTGGAGATCTAAATACAGAAAATAGTGTTAATACACATTTCATAAAACTTATGTTGAAAAATAATATAATACCTGTATTATGTTCTATTACTCATAATGGAACAGGAAATCTTCTAAATACAAACGCAGATACAATAGCCGCTTATATTGCTATATCCTTAGCAAAGGATTGTGAAATAGAATTACATTTCTATTTTGAAAAAAAGGGAGTATTGCGAGATATACAAGATTCGGAATCTTATTTAAGAGAAATAAATTTTGATTTATTTCAGAAAATGAAAAAAAATAATATTATTAAAAATGGTATGATACCTAAATTGGAAAATGCTTTTTTTGCATTAAAAAATGGAGTAACTAAAGTTAGTATAGGGAGACCTAATTATGATAATACTATTTTATGTCTGTAGTAAATTTACAAGTATTAAAAAAAGAGGCTATACAACTTCTTATACAAATAATAAATATTCCCTCTATATCCAAACAAGAAAATAAAGTTTCTTTTTTAATAGAAGATTATCTTCATAAATATGGATTTTATGTTAAAAGAAAATTTAACAATATATGGACAGAAAATACTAATTATTCTGAAAAAAAAAATACAAAAACTATATTATTAAATTCTCATTATGATACAGTAAAACCAGGTAAAAATTGGATAACTAATCCTTTTACTGCTATAAAAAAAGAAGGTAAATTAATAGGATTAGGAAGTAATGATGCAGGCGCTTCTGTTGTTTCATTAATATCCTCTTTTATATATTTAAGTAGTTTATCTAAACTATCTTATAGATTAATACTTTCTATTACTGCAGAAGAAGAAATATCTGGTTCTTTAGGTGTAATAACTGTTTTACCTGAATTAGGACGTATAGATTTAGGAATTGTAGGAGAACCAACAAAAATGCAGGTAGCTATTGCTGAAAAAGGATTAATTGTATTAGATTGTATAGCTGAAGGTAAAACAGGACATTCTGCAAGATATAATATAGGAATTAATGCTATTTATATAGCTACAAGAGATATAGAATATTTAAAAAATTTTTATTTTGAAAGAAAATCAAAATTATTAGGTTTTACTACTTTAAATGTAACTCAAATACAAGGCGGTATACAACATAATGTTATTCCTGATTTTTGTTCCTTTGTTATAGATATTAGAACTAATGAATTATATAAAAATGAAGAATTGATTGAAATGATACAAACTAAAATTCAATCTAAAATGAAGCCACGTTCTTATCATTTAAATTCATCTTTTATTGATCCTACGCATCCTATTGTTTTAAAAGCTAAATTTATAGGTATAAATACTTATGGATCTCCTACACTTTCAGACCAAAGTATTATGCCTTTTCCTACTATTAAAATGGGAGTAGGTGATAGTTTACGTTCTCATACTCCTAATGAATACGTTTTTATTTCAGAAATAATGGAAGGAATAGATATATATATCTGCTTATTAAAAGATTTTAACTTTTGAATTTGAAACAAAAAAGGTAAATTTGTTATGTTTTTTTTATTTAAATGGAAAAAAGTATGTTACAAGAAATAAATGATGATAACTTTGAAAAGTTATTATCTGAATCTAATAAACCTATTTTATTGGATTTTTGGGCTCCATGGTGTGCTCCATGTAGAGCTTTATCAGTTTTATTAGAAGAAATATTTACTGAATATAAAACTAAAGTATTAGTAATGAAGTTAAATGTAGATAATAATCCAAAAGCTTCTTCAAAATATGGTATACGAAGTATTCCAACTATGATTTTTTTTAAAAATGGAGAAAAAAAGGATATGCATATAGGAATTGCTTCTAAAGAGGACATTAGAAAAAAATTAGATGCTTTAATAATATAATATAATATTCTAATTTTTTTTTCTTGGTCTGGTAGTTCAGTTGGTTAGAATACATGCCTGTCACGCATGGGGTCGCGGGTTCAAATCCCGTCCAGACCGCTATTTTTTATTAATTTTTTTATGTTTAATTTTATATTTTATTAAATCTTCTATAGATATGATTTTGATATGAAATTTTTTAGCAATATGAATTAATTGTGGTGTACGTGCCATAGATCCATTTTTATTAAGTATTTCCACTATAACCCCTCCAGGGATACATCCTGCCATTTTAGTTATATCTATAGCCGCTTCTGTATGTCCAGGTCTTTCTAAGACTCCTCCTTTTCTTGCGCGTAGAGGAAATATATGTCCTGGTTTATTAAATGCTTCAGGTTTAAATTCATTTACTAGTGCAAAAATAGTTTTTGATCTGTCTGAAACAGAAATACCTGTACTAACTCCATATCCTATTAAATCTACGGATACTGTAAAAGCAGTTCTTATAGGATCTGTATTATTTTTTACCATCATTTTAAGTTTTAGTTGATCACATTTTTCTTCTGTTAAGGAAACACAAACTAATCCCCTTCCATGAGTTATTAGAAAATTTACAATTTTAGGAGTAATTTTTTCAGCAGATACCATAAAATCTCCTTCATTTTCTCTATTTTTATCATCAACAACGATAATAATTTTTCCATTTTGTATGTCCTGTATAGCATCTTCAATATCATCTAAGTTTTGATTAGTAGAATCAAAAATCATATCAATTAAATTTTTATATAAAAATCATCCATTACAGTTTTATACGTCATCCATATACTTACTGGAAAAAAAATAAAATTAGGAATCCACGCTCCTATCCATGGAGTTATTTCATTTTTTTCTACTTTATTTTGAGTTATGGTAAGTAAAATATAATAAATTATAAATATAGCTAGTGCTACAATGGTTGGATAACCTATACCTCCTTTTCTAATAATAGCACCTAATGGAGCTCCAATAAGAAACATCATAATGCATGTTACTGGAAATGTAAATTTTTTTTGCAATTCTAATTGTAGATTTAATAAATATTTTTTTTCAAAAAAAGAATTTTTTTTTTTTTTTAAAAAGTTAATTTTTTTAATTAATTTTTTTGTATTCAAATTTTTATAGTAATTATAATATTCATTTAAATTTATTATTTTTTCTTCTGAAGGTATTTGAAAATTTTGAATTAAAGTATCAAATTCTATAATTTGATATGATGATTGTTCTTTTTTTGAAAAATTATCATTTTCACTATATAAAATTCCATGAACTAACTTTAATTGAATAGATTTATTTTCAATATTTTTTATTGATCCTTTTTTAGAAAAAATAGTATTTACAAGTGAATTTTTACCATAAAAAAAAATAAATATATTATGTAATTTATTGTTTTTTAATTTTTTATCTACTTTTATAAAAAAATCAGGTAATATTTTAACAAAAACTCCTTCTTTTAATTTGAAATATGGATGAGCTAATGATATTTTATATCCTAATTTTCTAGTTTTCATTTTTGCTTTTGGAATAATAAAATCGGAAAAAAAATACAATACTATGGATAGTATAAAGGTTATCCATAAAATAGGTTTCATGACACGAAAAAGAGATATTCCAGAATATTTAATTACTTCCAATTCTTTATTTTCTGATAATTCTCCGAAAGTTATAATAGAAGTAAATAATAAAGCTATAGGAGTAATTAATGGAATAATAGATACACCAAAATAAAATATAAATTTTATTATAATAAAAATATTTATGTTTTTACCTGTTAATTCATCTATCTGACTCCAAAAAAACTGAATCATAAATACAATAAATATTATAGAGAAAACAGCTAAAAAAGGAATTATAAATAAACGAATCATATATAAATCAAACTTTTTTATTAGCATTATTATTATATATTACTCAATATCTGGTTTTGGTAAAAAGTATTCTTTTTTATTATGATTCTTTTTTCCATAGAAATCAACAACTTTTTGTATATCTGATAAATCCATAAATGGACATTGCAATCTTATTAATTCATTATTATTGGAAAATAGAAGATCACCTTTTCCTATTAATTGTTCCGCTCCTGCACAATCTAGTATAGTTATAGAATCTATTTTAGAACTTACTCTAAATGATATTCTTGCAGTAAAATTAGATTTAATTAATCCAGTAATTACATCTACTGATGGACGTTGTGTTGCTAAAATTAAATGAATTCCAACAGCACGTGCAAGTTGAGCTAAACGAGTTATATATGTTTCTATTTTTTTTTCTTTGAAAGAAAGACTTAAATCTGCAAATTCATCAATAATTAATACAATATAAGGTAAATGTTTTTTTTTATGTTTTATATTATATTCTTTAATATTTCTTACTTGATATTTTTCTAAAATAACATATCTTTTTTCCATTTCCTTACATAAGGAATTTAATATATTTTTTACTCTATGTAAATTTGTAATAATAGTATCCTTAGAATTAGGCAATGTAGCAAAATAAGACTTTGAAATTTTTTTGTATATAGATAATTCTACTTTTTTAGGGTCAATTAAAATAAATTTTATATTTTCTGAATTTTTTTTATATAATAAAAAAATTATCATAACATTTAATCCTACAGATTTTCCTTGTCCAGTAGAACCGGCTACAAGTAAGTGAGGCATATCTACTAAATCTATAATAAATATTTCATTAAATATAGTTTTTCCTAAGGGTATAGGAAGCTCTTTTTTATAACTTTTTTTATCACTTTCTTCTGAAAAAAGAATATCTTTCATATAAACAATAGAACGATGATTGTTAGGTATTTCTATTCCAACGGATCCTTTTCCAGGTATAGGAGCTATAATTCTTATGGATATAGCGGATAAATTTAAAGCAATTTCATTTTCTAAATTTTTTATTTTTGAAATACGTACTCCTACATGAGGATATATTTCGTATAAAGTAATAGTAGGACCTACTATAGCTTTTATTTGATGGACCTCAACTTTATAATGTTTAAGTATTTTAACTATTTTTTTTTTATTAAATTCTAAATCAGTATGATCCTTTTTATATGTAGTATCATTTTCTTTTTTTTGATAAAGAATTGTATGTAAAATATTTTTATCCTCTTTTTTTTTAGTAAAATCGTTTAAATTATTGTTTTTTTTATATCTTTTTTTAAAAAATTTGAATATTATATTTGTTATAATATTCCATTTTTTTTTTTTATTCCATTTTTTATTTTATGAGTAGTGATATGAAAAATTATAATATAATAAAAAATAATACTCGTACAAAGTAATATGTATACTCCTACTTTACCAAATAAATTAATTAATAAATTACCTACCTCAAATCCAAAAATTCCACAGAATATTCCATTATTATCATTATTATCTGGAAGTATAATATAAAAAGTTATAGGAAGCCAAACGCTAAAAAATATAAATTTATATATTGTTGATTTATAAAAATTGTTTAATAATTTTTTTTTTATAAAAAGTATTTTTAATCCTGTTAAAAATAATAGTATAGGAATAAAAAAAGCACTAATACCTATTCCACAATAAATAAAACTGTGAGATACAGATGCTCCTATTTTACCAAGTAAATTATCTGCTATTATTTCCTTATCAAAAAAATATTCTAATTGACTTTGATCATTTTTCCAATGAAAAAGAAAAGAAAAAAAACTTAAAAATAAAAAAATACTATTTCCTAATAAAAAAAAACCATAAATAGTGTCTATAATTTTATTTTTATTTTCATTCATATTTTATACTATTCAAAAATTTGATATTGTAAAATCATGATTTTATGTAAATTTGTATTAAAATATTTCAAATAAAAATACAAAAAAGATGGAATTATTCTATTTTTTAATAGAAGTATAAATAAAATTTTTACTTATTAGTTAATTTTTATTAAAAAAATAGATACAAAAAATATGTATTTTTTAAAATGAAAATAGTACTTTATTTTGGATCGTTTAACCCTATACATTTAGGACATATAATTATTGCTAATTATATAACAGAATTTATAAAAGATGTAGATCATGTTTGGTTTATAGTTTCTCCCCAAAATCCATTTAAAAAAAAATGTGATCTTTTGGATTATGAAAATAGAATAAAAATGGTTAGAATAGCTATTTATGGTTATGAAAAGATGAATATTTTAGATATTGAATCTGGATATTCACCTTCTTATACTATATATACATTATGTAATATAGAAAAAAAATTTCCTAATAATAAATTTTCTATTCTTTTGGGAAAAGATTCATTTTCTTCTTTAAAAAAATGGAAAAATTATAATTTAATTTTAAATAGATATGATATCTTGGTATACCCAAGAATTGGATTTTTTTATAATCCTATTTTTAAACAGGGTAAAATAATTTTTTTGAAAGCTCCAATTATTGATATATCTTCTTCTTCTATTAGAAATTCTATTAAAAAAGGAAAAAATATAAAACCTTTACTTCATACAGAAGTTTGGAATTATATTAATAAATATAAATTTTATAGATAAACTTATTCTTTTATTTTATATATATAATATTGATAAGCCATTTTTAATAGTCTATTAAATTCTAGTTCTAGAAATATTTTTTTTATAGAAGTCCAATTAGGTTTTTTAATATATAATTTTTCTTCTTGAAAAGAAAAAAATGGAATATGAGTTACAATAGTAACTAACTTTTTAGATAAAAAACCTAAATATTTATTATTTTCTATATTTTTTTTAATTTTTCCGTTAAGATCATGGATTGAATTGAATAAGTTTTCAATACTACCATACTTTTTAATAAATTTTTTAGCATTTTTTTCTCCTACTCCTGGTAATCCTGGTATATTATCAGAAGGATCTCCCATCATACTCCATAAATCTATAATTTGTTTTGGATGAATTATTCCAAATTTATTTTTAATTTCTTCTATTCCCAATATTTTTTTTGGATTTCTTTTAAAAGGTGGTACATAAATTTTAATATTTTTTGTTATCAGTTGATAAAAATCTTTATCTAAAGAAATTATATAAATAAAATATCCTTTTTTTTCCGCTTTTTTAGCTATTGTACCTATAATATCATCTGCTTCATATCCATTTTTAGCATAAAAAAAAGATATTTTAAAAGTTTTTAAAATTCTTTTAATATAAGGAATAGCTATATAAATAGCTTCAGGTGTTCTTTTTCTATGTGCTTTATATTTGTCATATTCTTTTTTACGAAAAGTTTCTTGACTTGTATCAAAAATGATAGACATATAGTTTGGTTTTTCATTATTTAATATATTTATCAAAAAATATGTAAAATATATAATAGGAGAAGTATTTAATCCTTTAGAAGTAAAAAGAGGATTTTTTATGTAAGCATAAAAACTCTGATAAATAATAGAGTATGCGTCTATTAAAAATAATTTTTTATTATTCATATTATTTATTATTATATATTAAATTTATTTATTCATAATCTATTAGGTATGAAAAAATCAAATAAATATATAGTAACTGCAGCTTTACCATATGCAAATGGACCAATTCATATTGGTCATTTAGCAGGAGTTTATTTACCAGCAGATATTTTTGTTCGTTTTCTTAAACGAAAAAATAGAGATGTTATTTTTATATGTGGATCTGATGAACATGGAGTGCCTATTGCTATACAAGCTAAAAAAGAAAAAAAAAAACCTAAAGATATAGTTAATAAATATCATTATCTTATTAAAAATTGTTTTATTAATTTTGGTATACAATTTGATAACTATTCTAGAACTTCTACAAAAATTCATTACAAAATTTCTACTTCTTTTTTTAAAAAACTTTATGACAAAGAAAAACTTTTGGAAAAATTTTCTAAACAATATTACGATCAAGAAACCAAACAATTTTTAGCAGATAGATACATATCTGGCATATGTCCCCATTGTAAAAAAAAAGAAGCTTATGGAGATCAATGTGAAAATTGTGGAATTTCATTGATTCCTGAAGATTTAATATCCCCAAAATCTACTATAAGTGGAAATATACCTATTTTAAAAAAAACAAAACATTGGTACTTACCTTTGAATAAATATCAAAATTTTTTAGAAAAATGGATTTTAGTTAACCATAAAAAAGATTGGAAAGTTAATGTATATGGACAAGCTAAATCTTGGTTAGATAAAGGATTAAAACCTCGTGCAATCACAAGAGATTTAAATTGGGGTGTACCTGTCCCCATTTCTAAAACAAAAGGAAAAGTGTTATACGTTTGGTTCGATGCTCCTATAGGATATATTTCTTCTACTATAGAATGGTCTAAACGTAAAAAAATAGATTGGAAATTTTATTGGAAAGATAAAGAAACTAAATTAATTCAATTTATAGGAAAAGATAATATAGTTTTTCATTGTATTATTTTTCCGGTTATACTTAAAGCGTATAATAATGGATATATTTTACCGGATAAAATATTAGCTAATGAATTTCTAAATTTAGAAAATAAAAAAATATCTACTTCTAAAAATTGGGCAGTATGGGTTCATGAATACCTAAAAGATTTTCCAAATCAACAAGATACACTTCGTTATATTCTTATAGCTAATATGCCAGAAACAAAAGATAATAATTTTAATTGGAAAGATTTTCAAAAGAAAAGTAATACGGAATTAGTTGCTATATTAGGAAATTTTGTAAATAGAAGCCTTACCTTAGTTCAAAGACATAATAATGGAATTGTTCCTAATCCTGGAATTTTATCTAAAAAAGATAAAAGTATTTTAAATAAAATAAAAAATTATCCAAAATACATAGGTGATTTAATTGAATCTTATAAATTTAGAGAATCTTTATCCGGTTTTATGGATTTAGCTAGAATAGGAAATAAATATTTAACAGAAGAAGAACCTTGGAAAAAAAAAAAAGAAAAACGTTTAGATGCAATTATTTATGTATCTCTACAAATTGTTGCAATGTTAGCTCAATTAGCTGAACCATTTCTTCCACATACAGCTATAAAACTATTAGATATGCTTCATTTGAAGCCTTTTTTTTGGAAAAAAATTAAAAACATAGAAAAAATTTTATGTCCAGGACATTTATTAGGTAAATCAACATTTTTATTTAAAAAAATAACTAATGAAAGTATTGAATATCAAATAAAAAAATTAGAAAAAATGCAAAAAAAAACTTTTTTATAGTTAATTTTTTAGTTTTATTATAAAATAATGCGGAGAGAGAGGGATTCGAACCCCCGGAGGAACTAACCTCTACGGTTTTCAAGACCGCCGCAATTAACCACTCTGCCATCTCTCCATAAAATTAAATATCTATTTCTACTATATTTCTAAGAATATCTTGCATTGTTTCTCTTTTTCTTATAATAAAATCTTTTCCATTTAAAATCATTATTTCAGAAGGTCTATAACGAGAATTATAATTAGAAGACATAGAAAAACAATAAGCTCCTGCGTTTTTTAAACATAAAATATCTCCTTCTCTGATTTCCGTTATTTTTCTATTAAAACCAAAAGTATCTGATTCACAGATATATCCAACTACAGTATAAAAACGAAAACGACCATTTGGATTAGAAATATTTTCAATATAATGATAAGCATCATAAAACATAGGACGAATAAAATGATTAAAACCTGAATCTACTCCAGCAAATACAGTAGAAGTAGTATGTTTAATAACATTTACACTAACCAAAAAGTATCCAGATTCACTTACTAAAAATTTTCCTGGCTCAAAAATTAAAGTAATTTGATGACCATAAGAAGTACAAAAGTCTTTAAATTTTTCTGTAATCTCTTTGCTTAAAGAAGTCAAATCCGTTTTTATATCATTTTTTGTATATGGTACTTTAAAACCACTACCAAAATCTATATAATCAATATTTGGAAAATCTATAGCTGTTTTAAACAATATTTTTGCACCTTCTAAAAAAGATTTGATATCTGATATATCAGATCCTGTATGCATATGTAACCCTTCTATTTTTAATCCTGTATTTTTTAATATCCTTTTCATATGAGGAATTTGATAATAAGATATTCCAAATTTAGAATCAATATGTCCTACTGAAATTTTATAATTTCCACCAGCCATAATATGCGGATTTATTCTTATTCCTATAGAATAATCAGGATAACATTCTCCAAATTGTTCTAAAACGGATAGATTATCTAGGTTAATTCTAACCCCTAAATTAACAGCTTTTTTAACTTCTTGAATAGAAACACAATTAGGAGTGAATATGATTTTCTTTGGATGAAATCCTGCTTTTAACCCTAATTCTACTTCTTGAATGGATACTGTATCTAATCCACTACCCAATTTTTGTAAAAATTTTAATATATTAAGATTAGTATTCGCTTTACATGCATAATTAATTATAATATTTTTTATTCCACTAAAAGCTTTTATCATTTTTATATATTGTTTCTTTATTTTAAAAGAATCGTATACATAAAGTGGAGTTCCGTATTTTTTTGCTAATTGAATTAAATGTTCTTTATGAACTGTATAAATCATGTTTTCTAATTCTTTCATCATATATAATAATAAAAAATAGAGATATTATAATAGAGATAAAAGAATTACATCGTTCATATTTATGACATAATCAAAGGTTAATCCTTTTAAATGTTCTGGTTTAATCTCTTCTACATCTTTTTTATTATCCTGTGAAAGGATAATTTCTTTTATATTAGCTCGTTTAGCTGCTAATATTTTTTCTTTAATTCCACCTACAGGTAAAACCTTACCTCTTAGGGTAATTTCTCCTGTCATGGCTAAATGAGGTCTTAATTTTCTTTTAGTATAACTTGATACTAGAGAAGTTAACATTGTTATTCCTGCTGATGGACCATCTTTAGGAACTGCTCCTTCAGGTACATGTACATGTACATTGATTTCTTCAAACATTATAGGATTTATGTTAAATTCTTTATAATGAGCTTTAATATACTGTAAAGCAATAGTAGCAGATTCTTTCATTACCTCTCCTAAATTACCAGTAATACTTAAATTTCCTTTTCCTTTAGATAAACTGGATTCAATATATAAAATATCTCCACCAGAATTAGTCCAGGCTAAACCTGTAACCACACCTGGAACATTATTACCTTCATAACGGTCTGGATCATTTGGTATTCCAAGAACATTTTCTATTTTTTCAATACTTAAATTTTTTACATATTTTTTATTCATAGCAATATGCTTTGCTACATTACGTGCTAATTTAGCTATCTTTTTTTCCAGAGTTCTTAGACCAGATTCTCTGGTATAACTTTCAATCACTTTTTCTATTTGTTTTATTCCAAGTATTAAATCAGATTTTTTTAATCCGTTTTCTTTTAGTTGTTTTGGTAATATATGTTTTTTTACTATTTGCGTTTTTTCTTCTACCGTATATCCATTCATTTCTATAATCTCCATTCTATCTATAAGAGCTGGTTGTATATTAGATAGTGAATTTGCTGTGGCAATGAATAATACTTTTGATAAATCATAACCCATTTCTAAAAAATTATCATAAAAGGAGGTATTTTGTTCCGGATCTAAAACTTCTAACATAGCAGAAGAAGGATCTCCATTTGCACCTATACCCATTTTATCTATTTCATCAATAACAAAAACAGGATTAGAGGTCCCTACTTTTCGTATAGATTGTAAAAGTCTACCTGGCATAGCTCCAATATAAGTTCTTCTGTGTCCACGTATTTCAGATTCATCATGTAATCCTCCTAAAGAAATACGAACATATTTTCTTTTAAGAGCAGTAGCAATAGATCTACCTAAGGATGTTTTTCCTACTCCAGGTGGACCGTAAAAACATAAAATAGGGGAACGCATATCTCCTCTCAATTTTAATACAGCTAAATATTCTATAATACGTTCTTTTACTTTTTCTAATCCGTAATGATCTCTGTCTAGTATTTTTTGTGCATATTCTAAATCAAAACTATCTTTTGAATATCTTCCCCAAGGAAGATCTATCATCAGTTCTAGATAATTTCTTTGTACCGTATATTCTGGCATTTGTGGATTAGTTCTTTGCATTTTTAATAATTCTCTGTCAAATTGTTTCTTAGCTTCCTTAGTCCATTTTTTTCTAGAAGCTTTAGCCCGCATTTCATCAATTTCTTTTTCATAAGAAATATCTCCTAATTCTTCTTGTATAGCTTTAATTTGCTGATGTAAAAAGTATTCTCTTTGTTGTTGGTCCATATCACTACGAACACGAGATTGAATATCATTTTTTAATTTTATTTGTTGATGTTCTACATTTAAAAAACGCAATGTTTCCATTGCTCTTTTTTTTAAATCATCATATTCTAATAGTTTTTGTTTATCTCTAGTAGCTAAATTCATATTAGCTGCTACAAAATTTATTAAAAAAGAAGGACTTTCTATATTACGAATAGCAATACTTGCTTCTGATGGTATATTTGGGTTATCCTGAATAATTTTTATGGCGATTTCTTTAATAGATTCAACTAAAGCAAGATATTCTTTATCTTTGGATGATGGTTTATTTTCTTCTAAAGCTATAATTTCTGCTTTAAAATATGGATCATTTTGAATAAAACGATTTATTTTAAATCTTCTTTTTCCTTGCAAAATAACAGTTGTGTTTCCATCTGGCATTTTCAATAATTTCAATATTTTAGCAACTGTTCCTACAGAATATAAATCTTTTTCGCTTAGTTTTTCTATACCAGAATTTTTTTGAGTTAACACTCCAACTGTTTTATCTAATCCATAAGCATCTTGTAATAATTGTATTGATCCACTTTTTCCTGCTATAATTGGAAAGACAATTCCAGAATACAAAACCATATTTCTTACTGTTAAGATACATAATTGTTCAGGAATATCATCTTTAAGAAGCTGATCTTCTTCATCTTGACTCATTAATGGTATAAATTCAGCTTCAGATTCGAATCCAGATTCGGTAAATATATTTTTTAGTAACATAAAAAAATAGATTTCTTACTTAAATGATGTTAATCATAATACACACACCACTTGAAAATTAAATATACTGTTTTCTATATGAAAAAAAAAACCTATACATATGTACTATAATTCATTACTAAAAATCAATTTTTTTTGTTTTTTTAAGCTCATCTATAAAAATTTTTTCTTTTAAAATTTGTATATTTTTTATTTTCATACTTTTTTTTAATTTGGATCCGAAATTTTTTCCAACTACAATGAAATCAATATTATTATTTACCGTATTATATACTCTTCCTCCTAGAATTTCTATCATATTTTTAGCTTTATTACGGGTCATACAAGATAATTTTCCTGTAAAAACAAAAGATTTTCCTTCAAAATAAGATGATTTTTTAATCATAGAACATTTTTCTAAATGTAATCCATATTTTATAAGCATTTTAACTATATGTTGATTATCAGTAATTGAAAAATAATTAATGATACTTTTTGCGATTTTTATTCCTATACCTGTAATAGAAGTTAAATGATCATAATTGGTACTCATTAAAGAATTGATATTAAAAAAATATTTAGTTAATTTTTTTGAAATATCTTCTCCAACATAACGAATACCTAAAGCATATAAAACTCTATCATAAGGTTTTTTTTTAGATTTTTCTATATTATCTATGATGTTATTTGCCAATTTTTCTTTTATTCCACTTATTTTAATAAGTGTTTCTTTTTTCAATTGATATAAATTATAAAAATTATATAACAAACCATTTTTATGTAATTTTATAATCATTTTATATCCAATTTTTTTTATATCCATAGCTTTTTCACTAACAAAATGTTTTATTTTCTCTATTATTTTAGAATGACAGTTTTTATTTGTGCAATAAAAAAGTTCATTTTTTTTTATTAAAGAGCTATTACATGATGGACAATTTTTTAAAAACAAAACAGGAAAAGCGTTTATTAATCTTTTATTTTTATTTATTTTTGTTATTTTTGGAATAATGTTTCCTGCTTTTTCTAATAAAATGGTATCACCGTAATGTATATTCATATTTTGTATAAAACGTTTATTATAAAGTGTTACTCTTTTTATTGTAGTACCAGAAATGTGAATAGGAGCAACATTAGCTACAGGAGTTATAATACCAGTGCGTCCTACTTGAAAAGTAATACTTAATAATTTAGTTTCTGATAATTTTTGTCTAAACTTGTAAGCTATAGACCAACGTGGGTATTTTCTGGTATATCCTAATATGGATTGTTTTTTTAAGTCGTTAATTTTAATAACTATTCCATCAATTTGATAAGGTAGTTTATGTAAAAATAAACTCCAAAAATCTATAAAATCTAATACTTTTTCTACTTTTTTACAAAAAATAGCAGGTTCTGGAACTTTAAATCCCCAATTTTTTATGTTTTTTATAGCTTCATATTGTGAATTAAAAGGTAAGTTTTCTCCTATAGCATGAAATGCAATACAGGATAAACCTCTTTTACGTACCTCTTTAATATTATTAATAATTTTAAGCGTTCCACTAGCCGTATATCTTGGACTTGTATAAGGTATAGTCCCATTTTTTATACGTTCTTTATTTATTTTTATAAAATTTTTTATAGAAATAAATATTTCTCCACGTATTTCAATATAATTTGGGTAATTACATCCTACTAATTTTAATGGAATAGATTTTATAGTTCGTATATTATTTATCACATTTTCTCCTTTTTCTCCATTTCCACGAGTAACTGCATGTGTTAAAAAACCTTTTTTATAAATTAAATTTATGGATACTCCATCATATTTTAATTCACACATAAAGGATAAAGATGAATGAATAGATTTACTAATTTTTTTAAACCAAGTTAAAAATTCTTTTTTTGAATAGGTATTTTTAATAGAGTACATTTTATATTTATAATGATAAATTCTAGATTTAAAAATATTAGTTCCTATTTTTTTTGTGGGAGAAGTAGGATCATATAATTCAGGATATTTTTTTTCTAAAAGATATAATTCTTTTAATTTTTTATCAAAATTATAATCTGATATATCAGAACGATCTAAATTATAATATATATAATTATATTTTGATAATTCTTTTCTTAGTTGATATATTTTTTCTTTTATTTTTTTATCCATAACTATATTTTATTTTTTACATTTTTTCCATAAAAAACGGCATGAATCATTCTAAAAAAACCTTGACAATCTTTTTTTATTTTTATATTAGAGAACCCTATTTTTTTCATGAAATCAATAATATCTAAATAAATAAATTGATTTATTTCAAAAAAAACGTAAACTATTCCAGTAAAACTTTTTTTAATCCAAAAAGAAATTTTTTTATAAAAAATCAAAGGATCTTCATCAGTAATGAATAAAGCTTTATGTGGTTCATATTGAATAATATTTAGATGTAGCAATTTTTTTTCAGAAAGTTTTACATAAGGAGGATTACTAACTATTATATTAATAGAATGTTTATTAATTATTGGTATAGAAATTATATTTTTCAATATATTCACTTTTTTAAATGATATTTCTACATTATGTAATGCAGCGTTTTTACGGGCAATATCAATAACTTCAGTATAAGCATCTATTGCATAAATAAGCCCTATATCAGGTTTTTTCTTTTTTAATGTAATGCTAATACATCCAGATCCTGTTCCAAGATCAAATATTTGAATATGACCAGTATTTATAGTGATGATATTGGTATTAAAAATATGTAAAATCCAAGATACAAGTTCTTCTGTTTCTGGTCTTGGAATAAATACTTTTTCATTAACAATAAATTTCATACCAAAAAAATAGGCTATTCCAATTACATATTGGATTGGTCTATTTTTTTTCAATTCCCATAATTTTTTTATTAATTTTTTATAAAAAAAAATACTTATTTTTCCTTTTTTATTTATTAATTGTAGCAATACAGTTGTTTTATCACATTTTAAAATGTGAGTAGTGAGCAAGAAAAATATATTTTCTAACTCCCTAGGATCTTCATATAAATGTTTAAGAGTTTTTTGAAATAAATTATAAAATTTGTAAATAGATACCATATTAATGAAATTAAAAAATAATGCGAATTAAAATAATAATCTTCTATGTTATATGATGAAAATACCATTGTTGCTTTAGGGACTCCTATAGGTAATAGTGCTATTTCTGTTATTCGTATTTCTGGAAAAGATTCAATATCCACTGTTGAAGATATTTTTTATTCTGTAAAACCTGGTAAAAAATTAGTAAATCAATCTACACATACTATTCATTTAGGATATATAAAAGAAAATAATAGTAATTTATTAGATCAAGTATTAGTTTCCATTTTTAAATCTCCTTTTTCTTATACAGGAGAAAATATGATAGAGATTTCTTGTCATGGATCTTATTATATTCAAAAAAATATTTTACAACTATTAATAAAAAAAGGAATACGTTTAGCACGTCCTGGAGAATTTACATTTCGTGCTTTTTTAAATAAAAAAATAGATTTATCACAAGCAGAAGCTATAGCTGATCTTATATCCTCTGAAAATAAAATATATCATGAAATATCTTTACAACAAATTAAAGGATCATTGTCTAAAACTATTAAAAAATTAAGAAAAAAATTATTAAATTTTGCCTCTTTGCTAGAACTGGAATTAGATTTTTCTGAAGAAAATGCTATTATTTATAATAAATCAGAACTTTTTTCTTTTTTACAAGAATTAAAAGAAATATTAAAAAATTTAATTAAATCTTTTTCATTAGGAAAAATGATCAAAAAAGGAGTTCATGTCGTAATTATTGGAGAACCAAATGTTGGAAAATCTACCTTTTTTAATAAGGTTATTAAGGAAGACCGTTCCATTATATCCCATATAGAAGGAACAACTAGAGATTGTGTAGAAGGAAAAATAATTATTGATGGAATTATTTTTCATTTTTGGGATACAGCAGGAATTAGAAATTCTAAAGATCCTATAGAAAAAATGGGAGTAGAAAGAACTATGAAAAAAATAGAAGAATCTCAAGTTATATTATATATTTTGGATTCTTCTATAAGAAATAGAATTAAACAAAAAAAAATCATTAATGATATTTTAAATATTTACAATAAATATCCATTAAAAAATATTTTTATAATAGCGAATAAGTCAGATATATCCTCTTTTAAAGATTTTTATAATATAAAATCAAAAATTTCTTATTTTTTTGAAATTTCTGCAGAAAATCGTCAAGAAATAAAAAACATACTTTATAGTCTAAGTCATTTGTATCTTGAAAAATTAAAAAAAAAAAAAATTGTTGTTACACAAATAAGACATTATGAGATTTTAAAATTATCTTTAAAAGAAATTTTGTTGGCTTACGAAGTTTTAAATAAAGGACTTTCAGAAGATTTAGTTTCTATATATATTAAAGAAGCGTTACGTTATTTAGGAGAAATAACGGGTGAAATTACAAATGAAGATATATTAAAAAATATTTTCTCAAAATTTTGTATTGGAAAATAACATTAAAAAAATTATATGTCACATTTGGTAAGAGTTCGTTTTGCACCTAGTCCTACAGGACCACTTCATTTAGGTGGATTAAGAACTGCATTATATAATTATCTTTTTGCTAAAAAACATAGAGGAACATTTATTCTTAGAATAGAGGATACTGATAAAAAAAGATTTGTATCTAATTCTGAATCCTATATTTTGGAAACATTAAAATGGTGTCGTATAGAACCAGATGAAGGAGTAGGATATGGAGGTCCTTATTCTCCTTATTATCAATCTAAAAGAGGAAATATTTATCATTATTATATTAATAAATTGTTAAAAAAAGGAAAGGCTTATTATGCTTTTGACACAGATTATGATCTTAATATAAAAAGAAAGGAATATAAAAAACGTGGATTGACTTTTTCTTATAATTATAGAAACAGAATAGAACTAAATAATTCATTAACTATGACAAAAGAAGAATTGCATAATAAATTGCAATCTTGTTCTTCTTATGTTATTAGATTTAGAGTTGAACCTGGAGAAATATTAAAGATGCACGATATTATACGTGGTAATATTATAGTATACACAAATGAATTAGATGATAAAATATTGTTAAAATCAAATGGAATGGCTACTTATCATCTAGCTAATACTATAGATGATCATATCATGAAAATTACTCATGTTCTAAGAGGAGAAGAATGGCTTCCATCTATGTCATTACATATTTTACTGTATAAAGCTTTTGGTTGGTCTATTCCTAATTTTGCACATCTACCTTTAATATTAAGAAAAGATGGAAAAGGTAAAATTAGTAAAAGAAATGTAGATAGTTTAGATTTTCCTATATTTCCTATACAATGGAAAGTTCCAGATACTGGAATTATAATACCTGGATATAGGGAATTAGGTTATTTTACAGAATCATTTGTAAATATGTTAGCTTTATTAGGATGGAATCCTGGAGTAAAAAAAGAAATTTTTTCTTTACAAGAATTAATACATTTATTTTCTTTAGAAAGAATAAAAAAATCTGGTGTTTTTTTTGATATAAAAAAAGCTAATTGGTTTAATAAAAAATATTTAAATAAAAAACAAGAAGAAATATTTTCTTTTCTTTGTAAAGAACTTAAAAAACGTTCTATTTTACATAAATATAAAGAAGATTATTTGTGGAAAGTAATACATATAATAATTGATAGAATTCATTTTGTTCATGAAGTATGGAACCATTCTTTTTATTTTTTTATTCCTCCTAATTCTTTTGAAAAAAATTTTTTAAAAAAAATAATTCATAAAAATATAATAGATAGATTAGAAAATGAAAAAATAGTTATATCTAATGTGAATGTATTCACATCTGTGAATTTGAAATTTTTATTTCAAAACAATAAAAAACGAAAAATTATTATGCAATTATTTCGATTAGCATTAGTAGGTGTACTGAAAGGAGTTGATATTTTCATTATTTTTGAAATGCTTGGAAAAAAAGAAAGTATACAACGCATAGAAAAATTAATAAAAGAAATAAAAAAAAAAATTTAGTATATTCTTTTTGAAAAAAGAACATAAAAATATAGATTTACATTTTAAAAAAATTCAATGCTTAAACATTATGAAAATATCATGATAATCACACCCATATTATCTGATGATAAAGCAAAAGAAACAGTAAAAGAATATGAAAATTATCTAATACAAAAAAAAGGTAAAATAATTTATCAGGAACATTGGGGATTAAAAAAATTAGCTTATACTATTCAAAAAAAACAAAGTGGATGTTATCATTTGTTTGAATTTTTGTTAAATTCTAATTTGGTATATGATTTAGAATTAAAATTAAGACAAGATGAGCGTATTTTACGTTTTTTAACTGTGAAATTAAATAAATATGGAATAGGATATGCTGAGATAAGAAGAAAAAAAATTTTATCAAAAAAAGATGAATAATTATGATAATAAAAGAAACTCGTCATAATAATAATAATACTACAAAACAACAAATATCTTCTTCTGATAATAGTGATTTAAGATATTTATCTCCTATTAAAATAGAAACTAAAGTAGAAAAAAAATATTGTTATTTTGAACGAAGAAATATTAAATATATAGATTATAAGGATCCTGTTTTTTTAATTAAATTTCTTAATGCACAAGGTAAAATTTTACCTCGTCGTATCACAGGAACCTTACAAAAAAATCAAAATAAATTAAATTCAGCTATAAAAAGATGCAGACATATTGGTCTTCTTCCTTTTGTTACAGATGATTTAAGATAATAATAAAAATGAAATGAAAATTATTTTAAAAAAAGATGTAGAAAATTTAGGGTTTCAATACGATGAATTAAATGTAAGATCTGGTTATGCTAGAAATTATTTAATTCCTAAGGGATATGCTGTTTTAGCATTACCTGGAGTTATAAAAAATATACGTGAAATATTGAAACAACGTTCTAGTAAAGAACGTTGTTTAGTTGAAAAATCAAAAGAAATAGAAAATAAGTTAAAAAATTTAACTATAAAAATACCAGTTAAAGTAGGTAAAGGGGGAAAACTGTTCGGTTCTATTAATAATCAGGAACTGATGAAGATACTGAATAAAAAAGGAATTTATATAGAAAAAAAATTTATTAGAATTACTGGAAATAAAGTGATTAAAACAGTAGGTAAATATCAGGCTATCATACATTTGCATAAAAAAATAGAATTATCGTTCAATTTTGAAGTATTAGCTGCTTCTTACACTTCCAAAAGTAGTATCATATAATAAAAATAAATTCAATAACACAATTATTATAGTGATGCACCAAGATAATACTTTTAAAATAGGTCCATTAACAAATGGGCCCATTTTTTTAGAATTCCCTGTAAAATTAACTAATGGAACAATAGCAAAACTTAATTGTATAGATAAAATTATTTGACTAATGATTAACAACTCTGTTGTTCCTTTTTCTCCATAAATAATAGAAGCGATCATAGCAGGAACAATAGCTATAAGTCTCGTTATCAATCTTCTTATCCAAGGCTTTAATCTAATATTAAGAAATCCTTCCATAACTATTTGTCCAGCCATAGTTCCAGTTAGCGTAGAATTCTGTCCTGATGCTAGCAAAGCTAATGCAAAAAAAACTCCAGCAAGGCTAGAACCTAGTATAGGAGTCAAAAGTTTATGTGCGTCCATAATATCTGCGACTTCTGTATGTCCATATTTATGAAAAGTTGCAGCAGAAATTATCAATATAGCGGCATTAATAAAAAAAGCTAAAGATAAAGATAAAGTACTGTCGATGGTGGCATATTTTATAGCCATTTTTTTACCTTCAAAAGTACGTGGATAATTTCTTGTTTGTATAATGCTTGAATGAAGATAAAGATTATGTGGCATTACTGTAGCTCCTAATATACCAATAGATATATAAAAAGAATGTGAATTTTTAATTATTTCTGGATTAGGAATTATACCCTTTAATATAGGAAAAAATTCAGGTTTGGAACTAATTATTTCAAAACTAAAACAAATTAATATTGTAAAGATTAAAGCTGCTACTATACTTTCAATATATCTAAACCCTTTATATTGAAAAAATAAAATAATTAAAACATCTATAACTGTAATTAATACTCCCCATGTAATGGGTATTCCAAAAAGTAATTTTAAAGCTAAAACAGAACCAATAATTTCCGCTAAATCACAAGCTGCAATAGCTATTTCACATAATACCCATAAAATGGAACTAATAAATGGGGGATAATGATCTCTACACGCTTGTGCTAAATCTCTTTCACAAACAATTCCTAATTTTAAAGCTAAATGTTGTAAAATAATAGCAAAAAAATTAGATATAAAAATAACAGATAAAAGCATATAACCAAATTTAGATCCTCCAGCAATATCTGTTGCCCAATTTCCTGGATCCATATACCCAACAGCTATTAATAATCCTGGGCCAGTAAAGGCAAAAAGTTTTTTCCATATACTTCCAGTAGGTACATAAACGGAAGAAAACACTTCAGAAAGTGAAGGATATTTGTTCTCTTTTCTCCATCCTGGAGATCTTTTTTTTGGCATAATAAATAGTAGAAATATGAAAATATAAAGTTAACTGTTTTAATCTTTTTGTTATAAATTCATATATAAATCAATTCTATTACAATTATGAAAAATAATATAACAAATTGTATAAAATAGAATAATTTATTATATTTGTTTCAATATTTTTTCCGCTAATAATGAAACTTTCTGGTTTTCCAGGTTTTCCTAGTAATTCAATTTTTTTTAGTTTCATGAAAAAAATAGCTATACAAGGGGTAAAAGGGTGTTTTCATCATGCAGCCGTTTCTAGATATTTTAAAGGATGTACTTATGAGTTGATAGAATGTTCTTCTTTTAGGGAACTAACTATTTCCGTAGCTAAATCCAATGTAGATATTGGTGTAATGGCTATAGAAAATTCCATAGCGGGTACTATATTAACTAATTATAGTCTTTTATCTGAATATAATTTGAAAATAGTAGGGGAAGTCTATATGCCAATACAACATCATTTAATGGCATATCCTGGACAATATATAGAAGATATAAAAGAAATTTATTCTCATCCTATGGCTCTTTTACAATGCGAATTATTTATACATGCTCATCCTAACATAAAAATATATGAATATTCAGATACGGCTGCTGCTGCTAAATATATTTCTATATGTAAAAAAAAAGGATTAGCTGCTATAGCATCTGAAAACGCAGCTAATGAATATGGATTAGAAATAATTTCTAAAAATATACAAACTATTACAAGTAATTTTACTAGATTTTTTATTATTAATAAATGTTCTAAAAAAGAAAATGATTTTAATAAAGCTTCACTAATATTTAAAATATTACATACAACTGGTAGTCTTTCTAAAATATTGAGTTTTATATCTAATATTGGAATCAATATGACTAAAATACAATCTATTCCTATAATACAAAGACCTTGGGAATATTCTTTTTATGTAGATATCATATTCAATAATATAAAAGATTACGAAAAAATGAAAAAACGTATACAAAAAATTCCTTGTCTTCATAAATTATATATTATGGGAGAATATAAAAATGGTAGAATTAGATACTAATGATTATAGAATCAAAAAAAATGCATAAAATATCGGAATATTTTTTTTCTGAAAAAATGAAAGAAATTCGTGATATTGATAAAAAGGGAATAAAAGTTATTAATTTAGGAATTGGAAATCCAGATCTTCTTCCTCCAAATGGAGTTATACATAAAATGAAAATAGCTTCAGAACTGAAACACGCTAATACTTATCAAAGTTATGTTGGTATAGATGGATTACGTCATGCTATTTCTAATTGGTATAAAAAATTATATCAAGTGGATGTAAATCCAAAAAATGAGATTTTACCATTAATGGGATCTAAGGAAGGGATTATGCATATAAGTATGTCCTATTTAGAAAAAGGAAATCAGGTATTAATTCCAAATCCTGGATATCCTACTTATTCTTCTATATCCAAACTTTTGGAAGCAGAAATTATTTATTATGATCTTTACGAAAAAGATAATTGGATACCTAATATCCAATTATTAGAAAATTTAAATCTTTCTAAGATAAAAATAATGTGGCTTAATTATCCTCATATGCCTACAGGAGCAAAAATAACTTTTGAAGAATTAGAAAAAATTGTTTTTTTTTGCAAAAAAAACCGTATTTTATTAATTTACGATAATCCTTATAGTTTTATACTAAATAAAGAACGTTCTTTAAGTATTTTTAATGTTAAAGGAGCTAAAGATATAGCTTTGGAATTAAATTCTTTAAGCAAAAGTTACAATATGCCTGGATGGCGTATTGGAATGGTAATAGGAAAAAAAGAGTATATTAAAAATATACTAAAAATAAAAAGCCAAATGGATTCCGGTATGTATTATCCCATACAAATTGGAGCTATGGAGGCTATGAATTTTGATTTAAAATGGTTTAAAAAACTTAATATAGAATATCTTAAACGAAGAAAAATTATATGGAAAATATGTGATTACCTGAAATTAAAATATATGAAAGAAAGTTCAGGTCTCTTTGTTTGGGCAAAAATAACTGGAGATCAAAAAAATGATAGTATATGGTCAGATAATATTTTAAAAAATTATCGCATATTTATTACTCCAGGTAGAGTATTCGGTTCTAATGGAAAAGGATATGTTAGGATTTCTATGTGTTGTCCTGTAACAATTTTAGAACAAGCAAAAAATAGAATTTTTTCATGAATATTGGAATTATAGGATTAGGATTAATAGGTGGATCCATTGGTTTAGTATTACGAAAACTTAATTTTGGAGATAAATTCATAGGAATAGACTCTAATAAAGAAAATGCTTTACATGCTGTAAAATTAGGTATTATTGATGAAATAATTCCTTTAGATGATTTAGTTATGCAATCTTCAATAATTATTTTATCTATTCCTGTAAATGTAATAGAAAAAATACTTCCAAGTATTCTTAATAAAATAAATATGGATACAGTAATTTTAGATACTGGATCTACTAAATATGATATTTGTAATAAGGTTTTATCTCATCCAAAAAGAAGTAGATTTGTAGCAACACATCCAATTGCAGGAATTGAAAATTCTGGACCTATTTCAGCAAATTCTAATCTTTTTTATAAAAAAAATTGTATTATTTGTGATTCTGAACTTAGCGCTCCAGATGCGGTTTCTATTGCTAAAAAAATATTTTCTATTATGAAAATGAGAATTAGTTTTCTTTCTTCTAAAGAACATGATTTGTATATTGCTTACATATCTCATTTACCTCATGTAATTTCTTTTACTTTAGCTAGTACAGTTTTAAAAAAATTTAAAAATAAAAAAATAATTTTTAATAAAATGATAGGAAGTGGATTAGACTCTACTACACGTTTAGCGAAAAGTAAGCCTGAAACATGGTTACCTATTTTTATTTCTAATAGAAAAAATTTAATTCAAGCTATAGATTTATATATTGACTATTTAGAAGTATTTCGTAGTTATTTACTAAATAAAAACTTTCATAAAGTAGATCAATATATGAAAAAAGCGAATGATATAAAAGATAAAAAATATGTGTAAATTAAATAATGTATTGAGATGGAAAAAGACATTCTGAATAATAGTATAGATAGGTCTTGGATAGACCAATTAACTAAACCTTTAGTTATATCTGGACCTTGTAGTGCAGAAAGTGAACAACAAATATTAGAAACAGCAAGAAAATTAAATAATTCTTATATTCAAGTATTTAGAGCTGGAATATGGAAACCTAGAACGAAACCTAATAATTTTGAAGGAATAGGAAAAGAGGGGTTAAAATGGCTTAATAAAGTTAAAAAAAATACTGGTTTAATGGTTTCTACAGAAGTTGCTAATTCAGAACATGTTAAATTAGCACTTTCTTTTGATATTGATATTCTTTGGATAGGTGCTAGAACTACAGCTAGTCCTTTTACTATTCAAGAGATAGCTGATGCTTTAGTAGAAAGAAATGATCAAATTATTTTGGTTAAAAATCCTATTCATCCTGATATAGAATTATGGATAGGAGCTTTAGAACGTTTATTCGTTAAAGGAATAAGAAAATTAGGAGTAATACATCGTGGTTTCTATACCTATAATAATCCAAAATATCGTAATCAACCTAATTGGAATCTTTTGTTGAACTTTAGGGATATATTACCTAATATTCCCGTTATATGTGACCCTTCACATATTTGTGGTAATAAAGAAGGAATTTTAGATATAGCAAAAAAGGCTTATCATTATTTTCAATATGATGGTTTAATGATAGAAAGTCATTGTAATCCTGATAGTGCTTGGAGTGATGCTCAACAACAAATTACTCCAGAATATCTTTTAGAAATGTTAAAAAAATTGATAAATGTAGATAAAATACATAAAAATAAAAAAAGTTTAAATTCTCTAAGAATTTTAATAGATGAACTAGATGAAAATATTATTACACTTTTATCAGAAAGGATGAACATTTCAAAAAAATTAGGATCTTTAAAAAAATTATCAGATATATCTGTTTTACAACCAAATAGATGGAAAAATATTATGAATAAATACCTAACTTTAGGTAAAAACTTAGGTGTTTCTGAGGTACTACTTGAAGGAGTTTTTAAATTATTGCATCAAGAATCTATTAAAATTCAAAATGAAATAGGTAATAAATAGTGTACGAAGCTACACTAAGTACTAAAAAAATGTCTTATTTATTTACTAGTGAATCTGTTTCAGAAGGACATCCTGATAAAATATCGGATCAAATATCAGACTCTATATTAGATCATTTTTTAGCGTCTGATCCAGATGCAAAGGTAGCTATAGAAACTTTAGTGACTACAGGACAAATTATATTGTCTGGAGAAGTTAACTCTATAACTTGGGTAAATGTAAAAAAAATAGCTCGTAATATCCTTAGAAAAATAGGATATACTAAAAATGAGTATAGATTTAATGCAGATTCTTGTGGAATTCTTTCTTCTATACAAGAACAATCTGTTGATTTATTAGAAGGAATTAAAAATTCAAATAAAAAAAATAAAGGAGCTGGAGATCAGTGTATTGTATTTGGATATGCTGTAAAAGAAACGGAAAATTATATGCCTTTAACATTAGAGATATCACATCATATATTAAAAGAACTTTCCTATATTAGGAATGAAGGAGAGAAAATGACTTATTTGCGTCCAGATGCTAAATCTCAAGTTACTTTAGAATATTCTGAAAATCATGTACCAGTACATGTTAACACTATTGTTATTTCAACTCAACATGATGAATTTGATACAAAAGAAAAAATGCATAAACGTATAGTTCAAGATATTATCAATATTCTTATTCCAAGAGTTAAAAATAATATACTATCAAAAAATGTAAAAAAATTATTTACAGATAAAACAAAATATTATATTAATTCCACAGGAAAATTTGTTATTGGAGGACCTCATGGAGACACTGGTCTTACGGGAAGAAAGATTATTGTGGATACTTATGGAGGTAGAGGTTCTCATGGAGGAGGCGCTTTTTCTGGAAAAGATTCATCTAAAATGGATAGATCTGGAGCTTATGCCGCTAGACACATAGCTAAAAATCTTGTTGCAGCAGGAATTTCAGATGAAATTCTGATACAAATATCTTATGCGGCAGGTATAGCGGAACCCATAGGTATTTTTGTGAATAATTATGGTAAATCTATAATAGATAACAAATGTATTGCATTGAATATTAAAAAAATTTTTGATTTACGTCCTTATGCTATAGAAAAAAGATTAAAATTACGTCAACCAATGTATGAAGAAACATCTGTATATGGACATATGGGAAAAACTACCAAAAAAGTGTATAAGTATTTTTTAGATGCATTAGGAAATATAATAAAAAAAGAAGTAGAACTTTTCACATGGGAAAAATTGGATTATTTATCTGACATAAAGGAAATTTTTTCAAAAAATAGGTATTTTTAGTTAAATATTTTTAACTATGTCTTACAATCTATTGAATGGAAAAAAAGGAATTATATTTGGAGCTTTAGATGAAAATTCTATTGCTTGGAAAGTAGCAGAACGAGCTTATGAAGAAAAAGCTTCTTTTGTATTAACTAATACACCTGCCTCTTTAAGAATTGGAAAAATTCATGAATTATCTCGTAAAACGAGGTCTATAATTATTCCGTCAGATGCAACTTCTGTACAAGATATTAATATTTTATTTGATAAAACATTAGATCATTTTGGTGGAAAAATAGATTTTTTATTGCATTCTATAGCCATGTCGATGAATATACGAAAAGGATTGAATTATACTTCTTTGAATTACGAATTTCTTAGAAAAGGATGGGAAATATCTGCTGTATCTTACCATAAGATAATGCAAATAGCTTGGGAAAAAAAAGCTATAAATAAATGGGGTTCTATTGTAGCATTAACATATATTGCTTCTCAACGAAGTTTTCCGCATTATGTAGATATGTCTGATTATAAATCTTATTTAGAAAGTGTTACACGTAATTTTGGTTATCATTGGGGTATAAAAGAAAAAGTTAGAGTAAATACAGTATCACAATCTCCTAGTATAACAAGAGCAGCAAAATCTATTAAAGAGTTTAAAAAATTTTTTATTTTATCAGATAAAATATCTCCATTAGGAAATGCTTCTGCACAAGATTGTGCTAATTATATTATTACACTATTTTCAGATTTGACAAGAAAAGTTACGATGCAAAATTTGTATCATGATGGAGGTTTTTCTAAGATTGGAATTAGTGAAGCTATTATGTAATAAAAATTTATTTTCTAAAAATATGAAAAAAATTATAGCTCCATCTTTACTTTCAGCAGATTTAGCTTTTTTATATCGTGATATAGAAATGATAAATGAAAGTGAAGCAGACTGGTACCATATTGATATTATGGATTCATCTTTTGTTTCTAATATTTCTTTTGGATCTTTATTTACTAAATATGTAAAAAAATATGCTAATAAACCAATGGATGTACATTTAATGATATTACATCCAGAACGATATATAAAAGAATTTAAAGCTGCTGGAGCAGATCATTTACATATTCATTATGAAGCTTGTATACATTTAAATAAAACTATTTTTTCTATTAAAGAATATGGTATGAAGGTAGGTGTAGCTATAAATCCGCATACTCCAGTTTATCTTTTACAAGATCTAATTCAAGAGATTGATTTTGTTTTATTAATGAGTGTTAATCCTGGTTTTAGCGGACAAAAGTTTATTAAACAAACATATCAAAAATTAGAAGATACTAAAGATTTAATATTAAAAAAAGATTCTTCTGCTCTCATAGAAGTAGATGGCGGTATAAATTTAGAAAATGCTTCTTTATTATTTAAAAATGGAGCAGATATATTAGTAGTAGGAACTACTATTTTTTCTAATTATAATCCAAAGAAAATAATTCATAGAATGAAAAATAATATTTAAAAAAATAATGATTTCTCAAAAAACTAGAGAAAAAATACTTTCTTCTTCTTGTATAGAAGATGTTATTGGTGATTTTGTAAAATTAAAAAAAAGTGGTATCAATTATAGAGGTTTAAGTCCTTTTACTAATGAAAAAACACCTTCTCTTATAGTTTCTCCTACGAAAAAAATATGGAAAGATTTCAGTTCTGGAAAAGGAGGAAATATTATAACTTTTCTTATGGAACATGAAAATTTTTCTTATGTAGAATCTTTAATTTATCTATCTAAAAAATATGATATAAAAATTTATGAAAAATTAAAAATAGATCACAAATATAAAGAAAGTTATGAAAGATTATACTTGATTCAAGATTATGCAAAACGTTTTTTTATAAATCAATTATTTTCAACCAAAGAAGGTAAAGTATTTGGATTAAAATATTTAATTAAAAAAAGAGGTTTTAATATAAAAATCATTCATAAATTTGAATTAGGATATGCTCCTTTATCTTGTAAAATTTTTACAGAAAAATCCTTAGAAGAAAAAGGATTGAACTTACAGGATATAAAAAAATATAATAGTTTTGATTGTTTCCGTAAACGAGTGATGTTTCCAATACATAATATTTTAGGAAAAGTTATCGGTTTTGGTGGTAGGAATATTAATTCAGGTTATTCCTGTTATACAAAATATATAAATTCATCTGATAGCGATATTTTTCAAAAAGGAAAAATTTTATATGGATTATTTCAAGCTAAAAAAAGCATTTTAAAAGAAGATCGTTGTTATCTAGTAGAAGGTTATACTGATGTTATTTCTTTATATCAGTCTGGTATAAAAAATGTAGTATCTTCTTCTGGTATTTCACTTACTATAGATCAAATATTTTTGATCAAAAAATTTACAAAAAATATTGTACTTTTTTATGATGGAGATCGTTCTGGAATTAAAGCTTCTTTAAGAGTAATTAATATTCTATTGGAACAAGGTATAAACTTACGTATAGTCCTTCTTATAAATGGAGAAGATCCAGATTCAATATCTAGAAAATATTCTTTTTATCAATTAAAAGATTTTATAAAAAAAAATAGTTATAATTTTGTTTCTTTTAAACAAAAAATATATGAAAAATTACATCAAGATGATCCCATTAAAAAATCATTTTTAGTTTTAAATATTTTAAATAGTATTTCAAAAATATCCAGTTTGATTCAAAAGGAATTATACTTGCAAGAAACTTCCAAAATACTAAATATTCGTCAAGAAGTTTTGATTTATGAATTGGAAAGAATTCAAAATTTAAATAAAAAAAATTTATTTATTACTACTATAAAAGAAGATCAAAGGTCATTATCAAAAAGAAAAAATAAAAATACTATACTTTTTATTGAAGAAAAATTAATTCAACTTATTTTGAATTATGGGAATAAGATCATAAGAAAAAAAGAAACAGTTTTAGAAAGAATATTGCATGTTTTTAAATGCTGGAATTTGCGTTTTTCTTTGAAAAAAAATCAAGATATATTTGATAATATACAAAAAGAAAAAATAAAAATGGATTTAAAAAAAAAAAATATAAAATATTATTCTTTATCAAAATGGTATAAAAAAGGAATAGAAGTTATTTATGAAGAGGATAACATAAATAGATATCTTGTTGATATTTTGTTGAGATATAAATCTTTATATATCTTAGAATTAATTAGAAAAGAAATTATTCTTCATAAAATGAAAAAATATAATAATGACAAAAAAACTTTCTTAAAAAGAATCATGCATTTAACAAATATAAAAAATGAAATTAATAAAAAATTGCATAGATATGTTTGATTTATTTTCATTTTTTTTAAATTCGTAAAAAAAAATTAAATATAATTAATTATGAATACATTAATTTCAAAAAAAGCTCCTAATTTCAAAGCTAATGCTGTATTAAATGGAAAAGATATTGTGCAAAATTTTACTTTAGAACAATTTCATGGAAGTAAATATGTATTGCTTTTTTTCTATCCTAAAGATTTCACTTTTGTATGTCCTACAGAAATATATGCCTTTCAAGAAAAAAAAAAGGATTTTGAAATGAAAAATGTACAAATTATTGCTGTATCCACGGATACAGAACAATCTCATTGGACATGGTTGCAGATTCCAAAAGAAAAAGGAGGAATATCTGGAGTTACTTATCCTATTGTTTCTGATATTAATAAGACTATATCTCATAATTATGGAGTATTATCTGGAAAATGGATTTGTAAAAATGAATGTTTGAAAGAAGCGACAGAAGAAATGATTGCTTATAGAGGATTATTTTTAATAGATAAAAAAGGTATTATAAGACATTTTTTAATCAATGATTTTCCTTTGGGTAGAAATGTAGATGAAGCTATTCGTATGGTAGATGCTCTTCAATATTATGAAAATAGTGGAGAAGTTTGTCCAGCTAATTGGGTAAAAGGAAAAAAAGCTATAAAGGCAAGTCATAGTGGAATTATAGATTTTTTTTCATAAAAAAATATAATAATTTGAAAAAAAAAGTAGCGTTTTACACAATAGGTTGTAAATTAAATTACGCTGAAACCTCTACTATAGAAAGAGAATTTAATCAATTATATTATAAACATGTTTCTTTTAATGTTTATGCGGATATTTATGTTATTAATAGTTGTTCTGTAACAAAAAATGCAGAGATTGAATTGAGGCATGTAGTGCGTTCTGCTATGAATAAAAATTCAAAAGCTTTTGTTATAGCAATAGGATGTTATGCAGAACTTAATCCTAAAGAAGTTTCTTCTATTGATGGTGTTGATCTAGTTTTAGGAAATAAAGAAAAATTTAAAATAATAAATTTTATTGAAAAAAAATGGATAAAAAAATATTATACAAATATTATTTCAAAAAAAACTTATTTTCCATCATTTTCCATTGGTGGTAGAACTCGTTCTTTTTTGAAAATACAAGATGGATGTGATTATAAATGCAGTTATTGTATCATTCCTATATCAAGAGGAGGATCTCGTTCTGATAGTATAGAAAATATATTAGAAAATATTAAGTTTATTTTTAGAAAAGGAGTAAAAGAAATCGTTTTAACAGGAGTAAATATTGGTGATTATGGTAAAATAAATGGAAAAAATCGTATGTATACATTTTTAGATTTAATGCAAGCTATAGATCAAATAAAAGAAAAGGGTAGAATACGTTTATCATCTATAGAACCTAATTTATTGAAAAATGAATATATTGAATTTTTATCTAAAAGTAAACATTTTGTACCTCATTTTCATATACCTTTACAATCTGGTAGTAACGATATTTTGGGGAAAATGCATCGACGTTATAAACGAGATATTTATAAAGAAAAAGTAAAAAAAATACGATATTTAATTCCGGAAGCTTATATAGGATCTGATGTTATTGTTGGTTTTCCTGGAGAGACGCATCAACATTTTTTAGAAACTTTTCATTTTTTAAAAAAGTTAGAAATTTCATCTTTACATATATTTACTTATTCTCCTAGACCAAATACAAAATCCATAACTATACAAGAAAATATATCTAAAAAAATACAATGTAAACGTAACAAAATTTTAAGAAAACTTTCAAAATATAAATATAATTTTTTTTGTGAAAGTCAAATTAATACAAAAAAAACCGTTTTATTTGAAAATAGTGCTCCAAATAAAAAATATTTATATGGTTATACAGAAAATTATATTAGAACAAAAATACAATTGAATGCTTCAAATTTTATGTGTAAAAATACATTACAAGATGTATTTTTAAAAAAAATGGACAAAGATGGAATTATGATTTCAGAACTAGTAAATTAAATTATTTCAATTTTTATTAATAAATTCTACATCAAAAATTTCTTGAAAAGATTTTTTTACCATATATTTAACTTCATTAAAAGAAATATTGTTTTTTTTTAATTCTTTTTTTAAAGAAGTGACTTCTTTATTATAAATCCCACAGGGGACAATATAATCGAAATATTTTAGATTTGTATTTACATTTAAAGCAAATCCATGCATGGTAACCCAACGACTAATTCTTATTCCTATTGCACATATTTTTCTTGATTTTTTATTATCCAATAACCAAACTCCTGTTTTTCCTTTTTCTCGTTCTCCTTTTATTCCATAATTTTTACATAAAAAATGTATAATAACTTCTTCTAAAAAACGAAGATATTTGTGAATATCCGTAAAAAAATAATCCATATTTAAAATAGGATATACTATCAATTGTCCAGGACCATGGTATGTAATATCACCACCTCTATCTGTTTTACAAATAGTAGCATTGATTTTTTCTAAAAAATCTAATGTAACTAATAAATGTTTATCTTTTTTTCCATTTTTACCTATAGTATATACATGATAATGTTCTACAAATAACAAATATCCAGCTTCTATAGAAGAAATTTTATTTATTTTTTTTTGTATTATTTTATTGAATAATTTTTTTTGATATATCCAAGTATCTTCATATTTTTTTTTCCCTAAATCTTCAAAAAAAAGTATTTTTTTTTTCATAAGTTTTTTAAAAATTTATATAATAAAAAAAACAAATGTATCTTATGTTTTATTCGTATTCATTTCTGGTACATAAAATAAATATATGTCCTATTTATCAGAGCAACAATCAGAACAAAAAATTGTACGCATAAAAAAATTAAATCAACTAAAATTATTAGGAATAAATCCTTATCCATCAGAAGAATATGTAGTTACTACTACTATTTGTAATATACGAAAAAATTTTACAGAAAAAGAAAGTATCAGTATAGCAGGACGATTAATACGTTTACGCATTTTAGGAAAAGCTTCTTTTGGAGAAATTAAAGATCACACAGGGTGTATACAAATATATTTTACTAAGGATCATTTATTTTCAGATAAAATGGGGAAGGATGATACTTATAATATTTTTTTAAAAAAACTTATAGATATAGGAGATATTATTGGAATAAAAGGAGTTTTATTTAAAACAAAAATGAATGAAAAAACTGTAGATGTTCATAAATTAACTTTGTTATCTAAGTCTATACGTCCATTACCACAAGTAAAAGTGGATAAAAATAAAAAAATATATGATGCTTTTTCTAATACAGAACAACGTTATCGCATGCGTTATGTAGATCTTATAGTTAATGATCATGTTAAAAATATTTTTTTAAAACGTACTCGTATTATACAAGAAATTAGAAATTTTTTGGATAAAAAAGGGTATTTAGAAGTAGATACTCCTATTCTACAATCCATTCCTGGAGGAGCTGTAGCTCGTCCTTTTGAAACATATCATAATACTCTTGGGATTCCATTATATTTACGTATAGCTAACGAACTATATCTAAAAAGGCTTATAATTGGTGGATTTAACGGAGTATATGAATTTTCTAGAAATTTTAGAAATGAAGGAATGGATCGTATTCATAATCCAGAATTTACTGTATTAGAACTTTATGTAGCTTATAAAGATTATTATTGGATGATGAATTTTACAGAAAAATTAATGAAGTGTATTTTTAATAAATTTACAAAAGATATAGATAATAATCATATTAGTTTCAAAACTCCTTTTTACCGTATATCTATGTTGGATTCTATTAAAAAATATACTGGATTTGATATTAAAAAAATGGATAAAGAAGACTTAAGAACAGTTTGTAAAAAATTACATATAGAAGAAAATGTAAAAATGAGTAAAGCTAAACTTATTGAAAATATTTTTGAAGAAAAATGCGAAAAACATTATATAAATCCTACTTTTATTATTGATTATCCTATAGAAATGAGTCCGTTAACTAAAAAACATCGTCATATAGAGAATTTATCAGAACGTTTTGAACTTATTATAAATGGACAAGAAATTGCTAATGCTTATTCAGAACTTAATGATCCTATAGATCAACTTAATCGTTTACGAGAACAAATTAAGTTATCAGAAAAAAATAATAAAAAAGATGAATCCTTATCTATTGATCAAGATTTCATACGTGCTTTAGAATTCGGAATGCCTCCTACTGCAGGTATTGGAATTGGAATAGATCGTTTAATAATGTTACTTACTAATAAAAATTCAATTCAAGAAGTTTTATTTTTTCCACAAATGCGTACAGAAAAAGGAGGAAAAAGATAAGTTATTTTTTTACTAAACCTAATACTTTTAATCCATTTATCGTAGCTATTTTTACTAAATTATCTATATCATAATAATGACAAGCTTCCAACATTACACGTAATTCTATCCAAAGATTACCATCAGAAAAAGGTTTATATATATCACAAATATTATCTGTACCAAAAGCAACTATAATTCCTTCAGGTACCATTTCATCCACTGGAGTGATAGAATTATGGCTAGGAGTTAAACGTTCACTTCTAGTATGATCTATCCAAGCAATTGGACAAGATATAACCATTAAATTTGCTTTTTTCATTAATTTATATATTTCATAACGATATGCTCTATTATGTGCAGCTAAAGAAATACTATGTATAGCTACTACTTTCCCTTGCATTCCATGTTCAATTGTTTTTTTAGCTAATTTTTCAGTTTCTTTTTCTTCATTAGTATTAAATTGATCTACATGAACATGTAATATTTTACCTTTACTTTTAGCTGTTTTAAATAAAATATCTAAATGTTCATCTTCTCTACCATAATCTTTAGCAGGTAGACCTCCGATAATATCCACAAATTCTATTGATTGATCAAACCAATATTTTGAATTTTTATCCAAAACTCCTTTAAGAACTTGGTTAGCAAAACAAATATGAATATAATTTCCATAATTATTTTTTATTTTTTGAGCAGCTTTTAAAGCACGATCTTCTATAACTTCATCTACATCTATAAATGTACATAAAGCTTGTGTCCCTTGTATTAAAAAATATTCTAAAGCTTTTTCCATACGAAAATATATATCTTCTTCCGAAGCTAAACGTTTCATTTCATCAACTAAATACCATTTTTTTTGAATAGGAAAATAAGAATATTTAAAATTTTTTTTTGTTAAAGTATAAGCTCTATCTAAGTGAGAATGAGCATTAACCCAACCTCCTTTTTGTTTTATTTTTTCTAAAAATTTTTTTTTAGGATTCATTTTAGGAGATTAAATGTTAGAAATCCAAACAACTTTTTTAGTTTCAAAAAATGGTTCATTAAAATAATGATTTAAGGGATATTCTATTGCATGAGGATATTTTTTTATTTCATTAAAAATATTTCCTCCTTTTAAATGTATAGCTCCATTTTTAATTCTAAAACTAGATTGATATTTAAACTTATTTTTTATCCATTTATGAATTGTATCTATTTTTGATACAGCTCTAGTGACTACAAAATCAAATTTTTTTTCTAATTTTTCTGCACGTATACAAATAGGATGTGCATTTTTTAGATGAAGAAAATTTATTATATTTTCTAGAATTTTAATTTTTTTTCTTATAGAATCTACTAATATAAATTCTGTATTAGGAAAAATTATAGATAAAGGAATTCCAGGAAAACCTCCTCCTGTTCCTAAATCCATAACACATGATCCAGGAAAAAAATAAAAAACTTTAGCTATACCTAAACAAAAAAGAACATGTATTTTATAAAAATCATCAAATGTTTTTCTAGAAATTATATTAACATGGGCATTCCAATATGCATATAAATTTTTTAAATAAGAAAATTGATGTATTTGTTGATCCAATAAATTTGGAAAATATTTTTTGATTAATTCCATTATAAATAAATAAATTTATAGATCAAATTTATTTAGATTTGTAATCATTTCAAATTTTAACTATGAAAAATAGATTATCCGATCGTTTACAGAATATATCTTATTCTCAAACTATAGCTATGTCAGCTAAAGTAAGAGAGTTGAAAAATAAAGGATATGATATTATTAATTTAAGTTTGGGAGAACCAGATTTTTTACCTCCTAATTTTATATTAAATGACGCTAAAAAAGCTATAGATGAAGGATTTCATTATTATACTCCTGTATCCGGATATTTAGAACTTAGAAAAGTAATATGCGATAAATTCTATCGTGATAATAATTTGAAATATACTCCGTCTCAAATTGTAGTTTCTACTGGGGCGAAACAAGCTATAATGAATGTTCTTTTATCCTTACTTAATAAAAATGATGAAGTCATTATTCCATCTCCATATTGGGTAAGTTATTTACAAATGGTTAAGATTTGTGAATCTAATCCTGTTGTAGTTCCTACAAACATGAAAAATAATTTCAAAATTTATCCAGAACAGTTAGAAAAAGCTATTACAGATAAAACAAAATTATTTATTTTTAGTACACCTTGTAATCCTACTGGAAGTATTTATTCTTATAAAGAATTAAGAAATTTAGCAGAAATTTTTAAAAAATTTCCTAAAATAATGATTATTTCTGATGAGATTTATGAACATATTTCTTACTCCTCAGAAAAACATTCCAGTATAGCTATATTTCCTGATATTTATAATCAAGTTATCACATTAAATGGATTATCTAAAGCTTTTTCAATGACTGGTTGGAGAATTGGATATATTGGAGCTCCAGAATGGATTGCTAAATCTTGTGATAAAATACAAGGACAAATGACTTCTTGTACTAATTCTATTGCTCAGAGAGCGGCTATAACTGCGTTAAAAGCTAATCCAAATAAAATAGAATATATGATAAAAGAATTTAAAAAAAGGAGAAATATAGTTTTAGATATGATGAAAGAAATTAAAGGTTTTCAATTTAATAAACCAAATGGATCTTTTTATATTTTTCCAAAAATTTCATATTTTTTTGGAAAAAAATTATATAAAAAAATTATTAAAAATTCTGATGATTTTTCTGATTTTTTACTTGAAAAAACTAAAGTAGCTACTGTTAGTGGAAGTGCTTTTGGAAATAATGAGTGTTTACGAATTTCTTATGCTTCTTCAGAAGATAAAATTATAGAAGCATTTACAAGAATAAAAAAAGTATTAATTTAATTTGGGTGGACGACCGGATTCGAACCGGCGACCCTCAGAACCACAATCTGATGCTCTAACCCAACTGAGCTACGTCCACCATAGAAACAAAACAAATATAATTAATTATTAAAACAATAACTTTCTATAATTTTTTTACTATAAAAAAAAAGATCGCTATATATCCATTTTAATATGGATTTTTTTTCTTTTATAGGATATAAAAGATGAATATTTGCCCCAGCATCTAGTGTAAAATAGATATTTTTTTTACTTTGTATTCTAAAATCCCATACATTATGAATAACATGAATAGTATTTGGTTTCATACATAAAAAATAAGGTATAGAGGTCATTATCATAGCATGTAAATTTAATGCTTCATGTTCTATTAATTCTCCAAATTCTTGAAAATCTCCTATTTTTAGGATAGATATGAGTCTATCCATATTTTTGTTAGCATATTTAAATCTTTCCTTCGCATAAGGATGTTTATTCATTAACTGATGTCCCTTTGAACTTAAAATTTTTTTAGGATTTTCATCTATTATTAAAATAGTATCTACTATTTTAGTAAAAATTGGATGTATTTTATATGGATATCGAATAGCATAAAGATTATTACTTCCTTTTATAGATTGATGATACCCCCATACAACTAGTCCAGGATAAATCGATCTGCAGGCACTACCAGAACCTAATCTAGCTAAAAAAGATGCTTTTCTAAAAAAAAAATCTTTTTTTAAAGAGTATCCTAATTTTTTTTCTATTTCCATAATGCATAAGGATAAAGCACTCATAGAAGAAGCAGAAGACGCTATTCCACTACTATGAGGAAAACTATTATAAGTTTCTATAATAAAATTAAAATGTTTTAGGTAAGAACAATAAAATGATATTCTATGAAAAAATTCCAAAATTTTTGGAACAAAACTTTTTTTTTCTTTTCCGGAAAGAAAAACTCTTATAGAAATATTTTTTTTTTTTCTTATATGATAAATTAAACGTGTTTCCGTATATACTTTACTACCTAAAGTATAACTAATTGATGAATTTAACGGAATCTGAATTTTATTATTATGTTTACCCCAATATTTAATTAAAGCAATATTTGAATAACTTTTTCTTGTTATTATTCCATTTGGTTCTATAGAATATTTTTTTTTATAAAAAAACAATTTTTAAAAATTTAATTATAAATCATTTTCTCTATTACTAACATAATCTAACATTTTTTTATCGTCTAATTCTCCTTCAGAACGAGCTATAACACAACTAGCTAATCCATTTCCTATAACATTTACGGTAGTTCTTGCCATATCCATTAATTCATCTATTCCTATAATAGCTAATATAGGCCAAGTAGGTAATCCAAAAGACGCTACCGTAGCTAAAAGAATTACTAAAGAAGCTCTAGGAACACCAGCTACTCCTTTACTAGTTAAAATTAGAGTTAAACCTATAAATATTTGTTGACTAAAACTTAAGGGAATACCGGATGCTTGTGCAACAAAAACAGTTGCTAAAGATAAATATAAAGTAGTCCCATCTAAGTTAAAACTATAACCTGTAGGAATAACAAAAGCAATAATTTTTTTAGGTACTCCTAATTTTTCTAAATTTTCCATAAGTAAAGGTAAAGCCGATTCAGAACTTGTAGTAGCAAAAGCTAGTGATACAGGTTCAATTAATGCTTTTATAAAACCTTTTAGAGAAACTTTTATCCATAAAAGAATTGGAAGTAAAACTACTATCAAAAAAATAAATAAAGCAATATAAAGTGTCAATAATAATTGAAATAGATTATATAAAATATCCAACCCCATATGTCCTACTGTATATGCTATAGCAGATCCCACGCCTATAGGAGCAAAATACATAATAATCTTAGTAAATTTAAACATAATCTCGGAAAGACTTTCTGCAAATAGTAATATTGGATTTCTTTTTTTTTCTTCTAAAAAAACCATAGATATGCCGAATATAACGGAAAATACAACGATAGGTAATACATCTCCATGATATATTGACTTTATAAAATTTTCTGGAAATACATGAATAATAGTATCTTGCCAAGATCTACTTTCTACTTTTGGTAATTTTTGTTCTATAATTCCTGAAGGCATAACAATACCAACACCAGCTTGAGATATATTAATAGCAATAAGACCTATAAACAATGCTAAAGTAGTAACCACTTCAAAATATAGTAAAGATTTCCATCCCATACTACCTAATTGTTTAATATTAGAATGACTTGCTATACCAACTACTAAAGTTGAAAATAATATTGGAGCAATAATAGTTTTTATCAATCTCAAAAATATTTGAGATAGAAATCTTAGTTCAACAGCAATTTTTGGTATATCTAATCCTACTTCTATTCCTATGATAATGGATAATAAAATCCAAGTTGTTAAATCTTTTTTCAGAAAAGCATATAATATAAAAATAGATATAACGGAACATCTTAATATGCAAAGATAATATTTATCTAATCCTAAAAAAGATTTGAATAAATGTATAATGATATATGCTAAAACACTTAAAAAAGCTATTAATAGAATTTTTTCTTTTTTTACTTTCATTCCAATACTCATTTTGTAAAATTCAACATATCTAAAAAAAAGGATACAAAAATCGGTAACAGACCCGTAGGGACTCGAACCCCAACTAACAGAACCAAAATCTGCTGTGCTACCGTTACACAACGGGTCTTATGAAAAATATAAATATATACCATTTTTTTTCAAAAACATTATATTTATATCTAAATTTAGGTTACTTAATAAAAAACCTTTTTATGTCTGTTAAAATACGTTTAAAAAGAATTGGTAAAAAACACAAACCTATTTATCATATAGTAGTAGCTGATTCTCGTTCTCCTAGAGATGGAAGATTTATTGAAAAATTAGGAACCTATAATCCTCACACAGATCCTCCTTCAACTGTATTAAAAATGCAAGATGCAGTTTCTTGGCTTATGAAAGGGGCACAACCTACTAATACAGTTAAATCTATTTTTTCTAAAAATGGGGTATTACTTAAAAAATATTTATTAGAAGGTGTTAAAAAGGGAGTATTAACTGATGAAGAATCCCATAAAAAATTTGATACATGGTATAAATTTCAAATGAAATTGGATAAATAACATGGAAATTCTTTTGATATATCTAATTTTATAGAATAATTATTATTCATATAAAAATTTCCTATACGTTCTCTTCTTAAAGAAAGGAGATAAGCTCCGCTTTGAATTTTTTTTCCAAAATCTTTAGCTATAGATCTAATATAAGTACCTTTTCCACATTTTATAAAAAATTTTATATAGGGAATACCTATTTTTAGGATATGAAATTGGTAGATTTTTACACGTCTATATTTTATATTTTCTATTTTTTCTCCGTTTCTAGCATATTCATAAAATCTTTTACCTTTTATTTTTAAAGCAGAAAAAGATGGAGGAAATTGATTGATTTCTCCTATAAATTTTTTAGCTGTTTTTTTAATAAGTTTAGAAGTAATATGGGATATAGAAGAAAAATTATGTTCTTCTGTTTCTGAATCGAAAGATAATGTTTCACAACCTAATTTAATAATACCTGTATAATATTTTTTATAATTTTGAATATAACTAACTTTTTTAGTATATTCTCCTGTGAGAACAATTAATAAACCTGTAGCAAGAGGATCTAAAGTTCCTGTATGTCCTATTTTAAAAATTTCTTTTTTTGATAGAAAGTATTTTTTAATCTTTTTTACGATTTCAAAAGAAGTCCATCCCCATGGTTTATCTATTAACAAAATTTTTCCATTCTTAAATTCTGATAAATTTTGAATCAATACTTTACAATTGGTTTAAAATAATGTAGAATAATAAAAAAAATTCCTAAAAAAATTCTATAGTATCCAAATAATTTAAAATTATTTAAATATGTAATGAAACATTTTATAGTTATTATAGCTGTAAAGAAAGCTGCTATATTTCCCAATAATAATAACTCTATTTCTTTAAAAAAAAGATAAAAATCAAAAAATAAGTAATCTACTTTAAAATAGTAATAATCGAATAATTTTTTACATGTAGCAATTATAATAACAGGAACAGATAAAAAAAAAGAAAATTCAATAGTTTCTTTTCTATTAACATTTTGTAGCATGCAAGCTACAATAGTAGTAGCACTTCTAGATACTCCTGGTATCAAAGCTAAACATTGAAATAATCCAATAATAATAGCTTTAAAATAAGTAATATTATTTCTTTTTTTATAATTTTTTTTTTCGTATAAATTTTCTGTTTTTAAAATTAAAAAACCTCCTATAAAAAGAGATATAGCTACTACAAGTGGATTATCTAAAAATAGATTGTTTTTTCTATTTAATAAAAAACCAAAAAAACACACTGGTAAACTAGCTAAAAAAATTTTTAGATAAAAGTTCCATTTTTGAAAAAAAAAATCTTTTCTATATAGGAATACTACCGAAAAAACAGCTCCAAATTGAACCGAAATAATAAATAAATTTGTTATTTTATTTTCTAATATTCCCATAACATAAGCTGCCAGAATCATATGTCCTGTGGAAGAAACAGGAAATAATTCTGTTATTCCTTCAATAATCCCTAATAGGATTGATTGAATATAATTCATGATTAAATAATCATCAATTTTCTAAACATTAATTTTTGCATATATAGCATTTTTTTCTATAAAATCTCTTCTTGGAGGAACTTCATATCCCATAAGAATTGAAAATATTTTATCTGCATCATAATAATTTTCTATATTTACCTTTCGTAGTGTTCTTTTTTTTGGGTTCATAGTTGTTTCCCAAAGTTGTTCTGCATTCATTTCTCCTAATCCTTTATAACGTTGTATATTTACATATTTTTTACTTCCTAATTTATTTAGAATATTTTCTCTTTCTTTATCATTCCAAGCGTATTGATAATGATTCCCTTTTTGAATTAAATAAAGTGGAGGCGTAGCAATATAAATATGACCTTTTTCTATTAATGGTTTCATATAACGGAAAAACAATGTTAAAATTAAAGTAGAAATATGACTACCATCTGTATCCGCATCTGTCATAATAATAATTTTATTGTATCTAAGTTTTTTTATATTTAAAACTTTTTGATCTTCTTCTGTTCCAATAGAAACACCTAAAGAAGTAAATATATTTTTTATTTCCTCATTTTCAAATATTTTATATTGCATAGCCTTTTCTACATTTAATATTTTTCCTCGTAAAGGTAAAATAGCTTGAAAATTTCTATCTCTACCTTGTTTGGCTGTCCCACCAGCAGAATCACCTTCTACTAAGTAAATTTCACAATTTTCTGGATTGTTGAAAGAACAATCTGCTAATTTTCCAGGTAAAATACTATTTATAATAGGATTCTTTTTTTGTATTAATTCACGAGCTTTTTTAGCAGCTTGACGGGCTTTAGCAGCTAAAATTACTTTATCAATGATTTTTTTTCTTTCAATAGGATGTTCTTCTAAATATATAGTTAACATTTCTCCCACAATTTTATCTACAATACCACCAACTTCGTGATTACTTAGTTTTGTTTTAGTTTGTCCTTCAAATTGAGGATTTATTACTCTAACAGATATAATGACTGTAATTCCTTCTCTAAAATCATCTCCTGTTAACTCCAACACTTTATCTTTATTTGATAATATTCCATATCCTTCTGTATATTTTTTTAATGTTCTGGTTAATGCTCTTCTAAATCCAGAAATGTGAGTTCCTCCTTCAGAAGTATTAATATTGTTAACATAAGAATAAATTTTTTCTTTAAAAGAAGTATTATACTGCATTGCAACTTCTACAATAGTATTTTCTTTTTCTCCTTCAATAAAAATGACATTTTTATTTAAAGATTCTTGATTTTTATCTAAAATAGTAATATATTCTTTTAATCCATTTTCAGAAAAAAAATCTTCTTTTATATTATTTCTTTCATCTATTAAAAATAAATGTAATCCTTTATTTAAAAAAGATAGTTCTTTCAATCTATTGGCTAATATTTCATAATTATATGTAATAGAATTAAAAATAGAATTATCTGCTATATAACTAATTTTTGTTCCTTGCATATTAGTTTCTTCTAAACACTTTACCGAATAAATAGCTTTTCCTTTTAAATATTCTTGTTCATAAATTTTTCCATTACGATAAATAGTAACTATAAGTTTTTTAGATAAAGCATTAACACAAGAAATACCTACACCATGTAATCCTCCAGAAACTTTATAAGAATTTTTATCAAATTTTCCTCCAGCTCCAATTTTAGTCATAACTACTTCAAGTGCAGATATTCCTTCTTTTTTATGAATTTCTACTGGAATTCCACGACCATTATCAAGAACAGTTATAAATCCATTTTTATGAATTGTAACCCATATTTTATTACAATAACCTGCTAAAGCTTCATCTACCGAATTATCTATTACTTCGTATACTAAATGATGTAATCCTCTAACTCCTACATCACCTATGTACATAGAAGGTCTTAATCTTATATGTTCAATCCCTTCTAAAGATTGAATACTATCTGCTGTATATTCTGTATTATTCATAATACAATTTTATGAGAAATTTTTATTTTTACCATAAAAATTTATAGTTTTATATCAAATAAAAATATAAAAATATTTTTTTCGTGAAAATTTGGTTCAAAAAAACTAATCATATAAATAAAAAAATTGAAAATTTTACTTCAGAAAAAGATTCTAAAATAGATTTACTTTTAGCTCCACATGATGTTGTAGGGACTATCGCTCATATAATAATGTTGAAAAGTATTGGATTATTAAATAAAAATGATTTATTAATTTTAGTTAAAGAATTACGCAATATTTATATAAACGAAATATTAAAAAATAGTTTTAATATAGATGAAGGAATAGAAGATATACATTCTCAAATAGAATTTTTATTAATAAATCGTTTAGGAGTAGTAGGTAAAAAAATACATAGTGGTAGATCTAGAAATGATCAAATATTGGTAGATTTAAAACTTTTTGTTAGAGAAGAAATAAAAGAAATAGTTTTTATTGTTCGTTCTTTTTTTGATTTATTATTAAAATTAAGTGAACAATATAAAAATATATTAATGCCTGGTTATACACATTATCAAATAGCGATGCCATCTTCTTTTGGTCTTTGGTTTGCTGCGTATGCAGAAAGTTTAATAGATGATTTATTATTAATGCGAGCAGCATATCGTATTGTTAATAAAAATCCTTTAGGTTCTGCTGCTGGTTATGGATCTTCTCTCCCTTTAAATAGAAAAATGACAACGGATTTACTTGGATTTGAAAGTTTAAATTATAATGTAGTATATGCTCAAATGGTACGTGGAAAAATGGAAAAAATTGTTTCAGAATCTATAGCCTCTTTAGCTAGAACTTTAAGTAAAATGGCTCAAGATATTTGTTTATATTTAAGTCAAAATTTTAATTTTATTAGTTTTCCTGATCATCTTACTACCGGATCTAGTATTATGCCTCATAAAAAAAATCCAGATGTTTTTGAAATTATACGAGCTAAATGTAATAGAATTATATCATTACCTAATGAAATTTCTTTAATTGTTTCTAATTTATGTTCTGGATATCATAGAGATTTTCAAATAATAAAAGAAAGATTTATTCCTATTTTTGAAGAAATAAAGAAATGTTTTTCTATGTTTAAGTATATGTTAAATCATATTATAGTAAAAAAAGATATCCTTAAGGATAATAAATATAAATATTTATTCAGTGTAGAAGAGGTAAATAACCTTGTTGTTGAAAAAGGATATTCTTTTAGAGAAGCTTATCAAAAAATAGGTTTAGATATACAAAATAGAATTTTTATACCCTGTAGTAAAAATATTTGTTATTCTCATGAAGGAAGTATAGGAAATTTATGTAATGAAAAAATTACAAATTTGATGCAAAATATTATGAAAGAATTTGATTTTTATAAAATAAATGAAGTTATAACGCGTTTAATTTATAGTAAAATTTCTTTTGAAGGATCCTCTAAAAATCCAATTTTTATTTCTTAAATTGAATAGCTTTTTGATTTAACCAATCTTTAATTTTTTTATGATTTCCAGATAAAAGTATTTTTGGAACAGACCAACCTTTATATATTTTTGGACGAGTATAAATAGGAGGAGCTATAAAATATTCCTTTTTTTGAAAAGAATCCGTTATAATAGAATTTTTATTTTTAATGACTCCTGGTAATAATCTTACCACAGCTTCTACTACAACAGCTGCAGCTAACTCTCCTCCAGATAGAATATAATTTCCAATTGAAATTTCTTTGGAAATTAAGTGATCTCTAATTCTTTGATCAATTCCTTTATAACGTCCACAAAGAATAATAATATTTTTATTGTAAGTTAAAGATTTAGCATATTTTTGGTTAAATATAGTTCCATCAGGTGTCATAAAAATTTTTTCATCATAATTTCTTTCTGATAAAAGTTTATAAAAACATTGATATACAGGTTCTATTCGAATAACCATTCCAGATCCTCCTCCATAAGGATAATCATCCACTTTTTTACGTTTTCCTAAACCATATTTTCGTAAGTCATGAATTTTAATATTAATCAATCTATTATTGATTGCTTTTTGAATAATAGAATTAGAAAAAGTACTATAAAAAATTTCAGGAATTATACTAATAATATCTATACGCATTATTTTTTTTTAAAGTAATATACACTTTGACTAAAAATCTAGTAATGAAACTAATAAAAAAATTTTACCTTTGTATATATTTTAAAAAATGAATTATATTGTATCTATAGTAGGACGTCCAAATGTAGGAAAATCTACTTTATTCAATAGACTTGTAGGAAGAAGAAAAGCTATTGTTCATATAAAAAGTGGAGTAACAAGGGATCGTATTTATGGATATTCAGAATGGAATGGTATAAAATTTTCTGTAATAGATACAGGAGGATTCACTAATAATAAAAATGACATTCTTGAAAAAGAAATAAGAAATCAAATTTTCTTTGCTATCAAAGAATCATACGTTATTTTATTTTTAGTAGATATAAAAGTAGGAATATTAAATATAGATGTAGAAATAGCTAAATTTTTAAGAAAATGTAATAAAATAATTTATTTAGTAATCAATAAAGTAGATAAAGGTAAGTTATTATATTCTAATACAGATTTTTTCCATTTAGGATTTAAAAATTATTGTTTTATATCATCCATAAATGGTAGTGGAACAGGAGAATTACTCGATAATTTAGTAGAAATTTTTAAAAAAGAAAAAAAAGATATAATAGAAGAACATAAATTCATGCCTCGTTTTTCGGTAGTAGGACGTCCAAATGTAGGAAAATCTACTTTAATTAATTCTTTTTTAAATAAAAATCATCATATTGTAACAAATATTTCTGGAACTACTAGAGATAGTTTAGATGTTTTATATAAAAATTTTGGATATGAGTGTATTTTAATTGATACACCTGGAGTTAGGAAAAAATCTAAAATAAAAGAAAACCTTGAATTTTATTCTGCTATGAAAACGGTTAGAACAATAGAATATACAGACATTTGTTTTTTATTAATAGATGCAGTAATAGGATGGGATAAACAAGATATGAATATTTTTAGATTGGTGGAAAAAAACAATAAAGGAATTATAATACTTATTAACAAATGGGATTTACTTCATAAAAATAATTATTCCATGCAAAAAAATTACGAAGTTTTTATTAGAAATAAAATTTCTCCATTTTATAATGTTCCTATTCTTTTTATATCCGCTAAAAATAAAGATGGAATACATAATATTATTCCTACAGCTTATCAAGTTTTAAAAACCCGTAAAAATAGATTAAAAACGAATATTTTAAATAAAATTATGTTACCTATTTTAAAACAAAATCCACCTCCTTCTATAAAGAAAAAAAATAAATTGATAACCATTAAATATTGTACTCAAATTCCATCATATACTCCAAAATTTATATTTTTTTCTAATTATCCTCAATATATAAAAGATTCTTATAAAAGATTTGTTGAAAATAAAATTCGTTATCATTTTAATTTTAGTGGAGTTCCCATACAAATTTTTTTTAGAAAAAAATAATTTTTATTATTCTTCATATAGTGATAACACATTTAAGAGGAAAATTAATAGAAAAAAATAAATCTTATTTAATTATAGATTGTCATGGTGTGGGATATTATATTCATATTTCCTCATACACATATTCTTCTTTATTAGAAGAAGAAGGTAAAGAGGTATATATATATACATATCTCTTTATAAAAGAAAATCAACATGTTTTATATGGTTTTTTTGAAAAAATAGAAAGAAAAATATTTTCTTATTTAATATCAGTTAATGGTATAGGGCCAAGCTCTGCTATCATGTTATTATCTAACCTTACTCCATATGAAATAGAAAAATACATCTTTCAAGAAGATGTAAATGTTTTTAATAAAGTAAAAGGTATTGGAAAAAAAACAGCTCAAAAAATAATTATAGAACTTAAAGATAAAATTTATATCCATAAAGATAAAAAAAACGTAAAATTTTTAGAAAAAAGAATTTTTTTAAAAAAAGAAGCTTTAAGTGCTTTAAGCGTACTTGGATTTTCTATTAAAAATTCAAATAAAATTTTGGACGATATTTTGGATAAAAATACAGAATTTTCTGTAGAAAATTTGATTAAAGAATCTTTAAAAAAAATTGCAAAATAATAAAATTTTTTACAATTTATCAAAAAACAAAAGTATATTATTTTTTCATTTTGTTTTTGTGAATTCAATAATATCTATATGGTACTTTTTTATTCATCCATCATAGTAATTCTTTTTTTATCAATATTTGATCTTGTTGTAGGTTTAATTAATGATGCTGTTAATTTTCTAAATTCTGCAATTGGATCTCAAGTAGCCTCTCGTAGAATTATTATGATTTTTGCTAGTTTGGGTATTTTATTAGGAGCTTTTTTATCCAGTGGAATGATGGAAGTAGCAAGAAAAGGCGTTTTTGATCCTTCCTTTTTTTATTTTTCAGATATTATTTTTATTTTTTTATCAGTTATGATATCCGATATTATTTTATTAGATATTTTTAATACTTTAGGATTACCTACTTCTACTACAGTATCTATGGTTTTTTGCTTATTAGGAGGAGCATTCAGTATAGCTATACTAAAAATGATTTCTCCATTAAATGAGGAGCCTTTTCATCATTTAACTAAATATATTAAAATTGAAAGAACCTTAATTATTAGTATAGGTATTTTTTTATCTATTGTAATTTCTTTTATTTCTGGTGCTTTTATTCACTATTTTATTCGTTTTTTATTAAGTTTTGAATATGAAAGTAGATTAAAATATATAGGAGTAATATGGGCAGCTATTTCATTAAGTAGTATGACGTATTTTCTTATTATAAAAGGACTGTATAGTACTTTACAGGGTAATAATGATATGGGCTTTTATTTATTCATACAACGTTTTATAAAATATATTCATCATAATTTTATTATTTTTTTATTAATTTTATTTTCTACATGGACTATTATAGCAAAGATATTTGTTTCTTTAGGATATAATATATTAAAATTTGTAGTATTATATGGAACCTTTTCTCTAGCTATGGCTTTTGCAGGAAATGATTTAGTAAATTTTATAGGTGTTCCCATAGCTAGTATACAATCTTATAATATATGGAAAGAAGCTGGTAGTCCTCCTGCTGAAAAATACAATATGAAAAGTTTATCTGGAAATGTTCAAGTTCCATCTTTAATTTTAATTGTTGCAGGAATAATTATGATATTAACGCTTTGGTTTTCAAAAAAAACTAAAAATATTACTAGTACAGAACTAAATTTAAGTAGACAAAATGAAGGAACAGAGATATTTTTATCTAATTCTTTTTCTAGAGGAATTGTTCGATTTTTTATATTTTTAGGAAAAAATATTTTTAAATTTTTTCCTAAAAGATTTTTAGTTAAAATAGAAAAAAATTTTAAACAAAAAAAAAATAAAAAAGAAGAATCCCCTGCTTTTGACTTAGTTAGAGCTTCTGCTAATTTAACGATATCTAGTATTTTAATATCTATAGCAACAGTTCAAAAATTACCATTATCTACTACTTTTGTTACTTTTATGGTATCTATGGGAACTTCTCTTTCAGATAGAGCTTGGAATAGAGAAAGTGCAGTTTACAGAGTTTCAGGAGTTATAAAGGTTATAAGAGGATGGTTTTTAACAGGTTTTATAGCATTTATTATGGCAGGAACCATCGCTTCTTTTTTATTTTTTTTTAAAAAATGGGCTCTTATTTTTTTTATTTTTTTAATATTATTTGTTTTTTATAAAAGTTATAATAAATATTATAAAATACAATATAACATAGAAGAAAAATTACTCTTTAATAATACAATAGATATGACTTTAAAGAGTTCATTAAATAGAACTTTTAATATTCTAAAACCTACACTTGAATATATAGAAAATATTTATAAAAATAGTATAGAAGGAATTACTCAAGAAAATTTAAAAACTATTCAAAATAGCAGAAATAATTTATTAAAAGTTAAAGAAAATTTTAAAAATATACATAATACTTTAATTCAAGTGATTAGAAGAACAAAAAATAATGAACCTATTGCTGGAATAATTTATTTACATATATATAATAAAACTAAAGATATCATTGAATCTTCAGATATTTTAACACATAGTACATTAGTTCATGTCATAAATAGTCATAAACCTTTAATATATAAACAAAAAAAAAATATTTTAAACCTTAAACATCTTATGTTTGAACATTTCAACATAATAAAAAAAATTACAATAGATAAAAATTGTCAACATATACAATATGTTTCTATCGTACAAAATAAAATTATAAAAAAAATTGAGGAACAAATGAATCAACAAGTAATGGGAATTATTCAAAATAAATATGGTACAAAAAATACATTATTAATGTTAGATATTCTTTTACAATCAAAAAAAATAACAGAAAGTATAAAAGATATTATTTTAATATATCAAAATATTACATCAAATGCAGATTTATAGGTTGTTATAAAATTGAATGATTCATTATATTACATCCTCGTATATCTGATAAATCCGTTCTTCCCAAGACTTCAAATTCATTATCATTTATTTTTTTTCCTAAATCATCGGTGGAAATAAAAGGACAAGATAAATAATTAGATAAATCTATCAAATCAATACCTCCTATTTTATTGTTATTTATATGCATAAAAGGATCTTCCAAATCTCGTATATATATTCTCATCCAAGGAGGACATTGAAATAATCCTTTTTTTTTTGCATATGCTTGAGAAAGCAATTCTGTCATTCCATATTCTGAATGAATTTCATTAACATGAAAATATTTTTTTAAAATATAATGCAATTCTTCTCTAATCATTTCTTTTCTTTTTCCTTTCATTCCTCCTGTTTCCATAATAATTAATTTTTTTTCATCATATTTACCTATATTATATTTTTCTATAAAATCTAATAAAGAAAAACTAAGACCAAAAATTAAAATATTTTTTTTGCTATTATAAATAGTTTTTATATCTTCATAAGTAGATACAAAACAACTTCCATTTTTATAAGTTTTTTGTATAAAATAATTTACCATATAAATTAAAGAAGAATCTATTCTATCAGTAGGAAAAAAAACTAAAAATTTGAATTTATTTATTGGTCCATAAAAATATTCAAATCCTTTTTGAATACTATTCATATAAATACTTAAATCTGCTACATAATGTTTACTTTTTATACTACCTGTTGTTCCACTACTAGTAAAAATAATATCTTCATTTTTTTTATTACAAATACGATGTGTTTTAAAAAAAGAAATAGGTAAAAAAGGAATATCAGAAATATTTTTTATTTTAAGTGTATTTATTTTTAATAAATTAATATAATTTCTATAAATTTTGTTATTTATAATTTGATAATGAAATAATTCTAATGTTAAATCTTCAAATTCCTTTTTTGAGGTTATAGAAAAAATATTTTTTTTAAAATTCATTATTTTAAAAATAAAATTTAAAAATAAAATATAATTTTTTTATTTTATTAAATAAAAATTCTGAAAAAATAAATTGAAATTCCTTTTCAAAGGAATTTTTTAAATAAATATCAGGTATGATATTTATTTTTCTATTTGCTTCCTTCAAGAAAAAAAAACATATTGATAAATAAAAAAAATATTTTATCATGCCTAATATTATACCAAAAAACCTATCCATAGGTTTCATACATGTAATATGTAGAAAAATTTTTATAATTTTTTTAAATAAAAAGGATAAAATAATTATAGAAAAAAAAGAAATAATTAAAGAATAAATTATAAAATAAGAGGAAAACTTATTTATTATATTTAATTTATTTAATAATTCTGTTATTATGTAGTAAATAGATTCTCCTTTATAAAAAAAAATTAAAAACGTCATAAACATAAAAAATTGAGATATAAATCCTTTTTTATAACCATGATATCCTCCATATAGAACTATAGCTATAATAATTATATTTAAAATCATACTATTTTTTTTGATAAAATGGAAAAAGAATTTATGCAACAATTTCATATAAATTGGAATAAAGTAATATTATATATGCAAAATAATTTTTACATAGAAGGAAATATGGATATTATTGGTATTATTTACATAATAGGAATTCAAGAACTTGGAAAAGGTACAAATATACTTTTTAATAGAGAAGATAAAGTAAATATTCTACATATTGCTGTATGTAGAATATTAGAACCTTTTGGTTATTATTCTTTTGTTAGAAGAGATAAAGATGGTTGGCCACATTATATGTTGAAAAAAAAAATTCCTTTTGATCAAAAAAAGAAACTTTTTTTAATTAAAAAAGCTATCATTCATTATATGAGTGAAGAAAATATTCTTTAAAAATGGATAAAAAAATATATGAAATAAAAAAAGAATTAAAATGTTTTCATATGAAAACATATAATAATTTAGAAACATTTAGAATTAAATTTTTAGGTAAAAAAAAAGGATTATTAACAATTTTATTTAAAGAATTAAATAAAATTCCCATTAATAAAAGAAAAACTTTTGGAAAAATTATTAATGAATTAAAAAAAGAAGTTCAAAAAAAAATAGATATTTTTAAACATAAAAATTTTATTAAAAATGAAAAAATTATAAAATTTGATCCAACTTTTCCAGGAAAATCTATAGAAATAGGTTCTATACATCCATTGTCTATTATAATAAATAGAATTATAGATATTTTTCAAAAAATTGGATTTATTTATGTAGATGGCCCTGAAATAGAGGATGATTGGCATAATTTTACTGCTTTAAATATTCCATTATTTCATCCTTCTAGAGATATGCAAGATACCTTTTTTTTGCATAAAACACCGGATATTTTGTTGAGAACACATACATCTTCTGTACAAATACGATATATGAAAGAACATAATCCTCCTTTTAGGGTTTTATCTATAGGAAAAGTATATAGAAACGAAACTATATCATCAAAATCTAATTTTATGTTTCATCAAACAGAAGGATTTTATATAGATAAAAAAGTTTCCTTTTCTGATTTAAAACAAACAATTCACTATTTAATTAATTCTCTTTTTGGAGAAGAAAAAATAAGATTTCGTCCTTCTTATTTTCCATTTACAGAACCTAGTGCTGAAGTAGATATATATTGTAATAGAGAATGGTTAGAAATTATGGGTTGTGGTATGATAGATCCTAAAGTTTTGGAAAATGTAAATATAGATTCAGAAATGTATTCAGGATTTGCTTTTGGACTAGGAATAGAACGTTTATCTTTAATGATATATAAAATTAAAGATATTCGTAATTATTTTGAAAATGATATTCGTTTTTTAAAACAATTTAAAAGTGAATTTTAGATTATTTTGTAATAAATTTTCTTTGTCTAAAAACTTCATATAAAATAATACCACAAGCTACAGAAACGTTTAATGATGATATTCCTTCTATTACTGGAATTTTTGCTTTTTCACAAGAAATTTCTAAATATATAGGAGAAATTCCTTTTTCTTCATTACCTAATATTAAAGCTGTTGGTCCTGAAAAATCTATGTTGTACCAATCTATATTAGATTTTTCTGTAGCTGATACAATTTTTAATCCATAATTTATTAATAATTCAATAGTATTTTTTATACTTTTTTCTTTACATATTGGAATTTTAAATAAAGCTCCTGAAGAAGTTTTTATTGAATCAGATCCAATATGTGCTGTATTTTTATTAGGAATAATAATAGCATCTACACCTGCACATACTGCCGTACGTATTATAGATCCAAAATTTCTTACATCTGTAATACGATCTAAAATTATTAATAGTGGATTTTTTCCATTTTCGTAAAATACAGGAAGTAAATCTACTATAGAATAAGTTTTTATAGGTGAAATAATTCCAAAAACACCTTGATGATTTTTATTTTTTAATTTATGAAATTTTTGTTTTGGAACAGTTTGAATTATAATATTTTCTTTTTTAGAAATATTTATTAATTTTTTATAAGCATTTGATACTTGTATAAGTTCTTTATGAAAAAAAATTTTTCTAATATTTTTTTTAGACTGAATAGCTTCTATTAATGGATGTATACCATAAATAATTTCTAATTTTTTCACATCTATAATTTTTTTTTATGAAAAGTTTTAATTGATTTATCTAATAGTTTTTTTATAAAAAAACGTGTAATTTTTTTGCAGAAAAAAAATATAAAAATAAAAATAAAAAAATATAAAATGGTGATAGGAATGAATACAATAATATTATTTACAAAATAAAAGGATAAAAAAAAATATGATAAAAAAATACTTACTAAAAAAAAAATAATGATTCCAAATATCAACAAAAAAAAATTTAAAAAAATCTCTGTTATGATATAAATAAGTAAATTTATAATTCTTTCTTTAAAAGAACACCATTTTTTATGTATAAAAGTTTTAAAAAAAATAAACATTTTTTAAAAACTTTATTAAGTTCCTAATTCATCTTCTACTTGATCTATTTTTTCTATTTTATTTTTTTTCCAATTTTCTTCAAAATCTGATTTTATTTTATGCATTTTTTTTCCAATTTTTTTACTAATTTCCTGTAAATTATTTTTTATTTTTTCTGTTTTTTTTTCTAATATATTTTTTATTTTTTTTTCTTTCTTTGTAGATAACATTATTCCCATTATTAAACCAGCTATGGTTCCTATAATAAATCCACTAAAAAAACTTCCTATTTTTTTCATAAAAAAAAACAATTATATTTTATAACGTATAAATTTAATCATAACAATACTTACGTACAAAATTGTATTTGTGTATTTATAAAATATTTTTATATGTTAATTAAAAAAAATTTTTCATTAAAAAAATTTAATACATTTGGAATAAATGTTTATGCTCGTTACTTTATAAAAATAAAAAAAATAGAGGAAATTAAAAGAATATTTTTAATGTATACATCCATTCCAAAACTTTTTTTAGGAAATGGAAGCAATGTTCTTTTTTTAAAAAAATATTATCCTGGATTAGTAATTAAAATGGAAATAAAAGGAATAAAAATCATTCATGAAAATGATAATAATATTATTGTACAAGCTTTTGCTGGAGAAAATTGGAATGAATTTGTAAAGTGGACTATAAAAAAGGGATTTAGTGGTTTGGAAAATTTATCATTTATTCCTGGAACTGTTGGAGCTGCGCCGATTCAAAATATAGGAGCATATGGATCAGAAATCAAAGATACTTTACTAAAAGTGCAAGTATATGAAGTAGATAATAGAAAGATAAGAGAATTTACATGTAAAGAATGTCAATTTAAATACCGTTATTCTTTTTTTAAACATCCTATTTACAAAAAAAAATTTGTAATTTTATCTGTTTTTTTTCTTTTAAGAAAAAGAAATCATCAATTGAATACATCCTATGTAGAAATTCAAAAAGAATTAGAAAATATGAATATTAAAAAACCTAATATTTATAATTTAAGTAAAGCTATTTTTAATATTAGAAATAGAAAACTTCCAAATCCAAAAAAAATTGGAAATGCTGGTAGTTTTTTTATGAATCCTACAGTAGGTATTTTTGATTTTAAAAAAATAAAATTATATGATTCTACTATAACAGGAAATTATATTTATAATAATAAAGTAAAACTATCTGCTAATTCATTAATTGAAAACATAGGATGGAAAGGAAAAAAAATTAGAAATGTAGGAGTATATAAAAAACAACCTATAATTCTAGTAAATTATGGAAAAGCAAACGGAATGGATATTTATTCTGTTTCAAAAAAAATAAATAAAGACATAAGAAAAAAATTTGGAATTGTTTTATCAAGAGAAGTAAATGTCATACAATAAAATAATCAAATGTTTTTATTTTATTTTATTTTTTAAATATTACGCTTTATAATTTAATAAAAATTGAATTTATTATTATGTCAATTTCTTTAGAAAAATCCAAACAATACATACAAAATAAAATTAAAGAAAAACCTGATTTTGGAATTTTATTATTAGGTAATCAATTTGATCAACTGATAAAGGAGATTAAAAATCCTATATATATTTCTTATGAAGAAATTCCCTTTTTTTATAAAAAAAAATTATATGGAAAATTAGTTTTCGGAAAAATAGAAAGTAAAAATGTAGTTTTTTTAATAGAACCTTTTTATAATAAAAAAACTAACTATTTTCCTATTATTTTATGTAAAAAAATAGGAATAGAAAAATTAATATTGATTAATATTTCTGGAGGAGTTAATCCTAACTATAAAATAGGAGATGTCATGTTTGTTAAAGACCATATAAATTTTTTTCCAGAAAACTTTAATAATATAAAAGAACTTATAGAAAATAAATATTTTGAGACAGCCCCATATGATCAAAAAATGCTTGAAATAGCAGAAAACATAGCTATGAATCATAATATAATTATACAAAAAGGTGTGTATGTTGCTTTTCCATATCCAAATTATAAAACTTATGCAGAATATGCTATGATACGATCTATAGGTGGTGATTGTGTTGGAATGAATATAGTAACGGATGTTATAACAGCTAGATGTATGAATATACGAGTATTTGCTATTTCTATTATTGTTATGGGATTGTCTAATATTAAATCTAATACAAATTATATAAATTTTCAAGGAACAGATAAATCTATACCACTATTAATCTTAATAATAAAAGAATTAATTAAACTTTGTTCATGATAATTATAATTGATTTATTATATTTTTCGTAATTTTTATAAAAATATTTTTAATTTCCTCATTTTCTAAAATAACAGGTATTCCTAAATCTGAGTATTTTTGTATTATTTGCAATATTGGTATTTCTCCAAGAAATAAAATATCCATTTCTTTGGATAATTTTTTTACTCCATCTTTTCCAAAAAGAAACCATTTTTTTTTTGTTTTATCTTCTGTTAGAAAATAAGACATATTTTCTATAATTCCAAGTATTGGAACATAAATAGATTTAATACGAAACATTCCTAATGTTCTATTTACATCTGATAAAGCTACTTTTTGAGATGTACTAACTATAACAATTCCTTTTAACGAAATTTCTTGTAAAATAGATAAATGAATATCACCTGTTCCTGGAGGTAAATCCACAATTAAAAAATCTAATTTTCCCCAATTAGTTTCATGAATAAATTGTCTTAAAACTTTAGTAACCATTGGCCCTCTCCAAACAATAGCCTGTCCATATTTTGAAAAAAAACCTATAGATAAAATTTGAACTCCATAACTAGTAATAGGATTCATGATTCCATTTTTATGTTGTATTTGACAGGGAGTGATATTTTCAATGTTAAACATCAATGGTATAGATGGACCATAAATATCTGCATCTAATAATCCAACATGAAAGCCCATTTTAACTAAAGAAACAGATAAATTAACTGCTATTGTAGATTTTCCTACTCCACCTTTTCCAGAAGCTATACCTATTATATTTTTTATCGTATTCATTTATGTATATTTTATATTAATTTGATTATTATGTATTCACAATAGTACAAAAAAAAGTATAAAATGAATAAAAAAATTATATATAAAAATAATATAGATTTATATATTGATAATCATAAAATTCATACCAAGATTATAGTATGTAGATGTAAAAATTTATTAAAAACTATAGTTTTAGAAAAACTAGATCTTTCTGATAAAGATAAAGTGTTTTTTTTATCTTTATCAAAAAAAAGAAAAATAGAATTTTTAGGAATACGTTATGCTTTAAAATATTTAGGTATAAAAAAAATGTTTTATAATAAAAAAAGAAAACCCTTACTTTTTAGTAAAAATAAATATATATCCTTGAGTCATTCATTTGAAAAAATAGCAGTATCTATTAGTTCCTATCATATAGGAATAGATATAGAAAAATTAAGAAAAGATAAAAAAATAGTAAAAATAAAAAAAAAATTTATTAGAGAAGATGAATCAATTTTTATTAATACAAATTATGAAGAGGATTACCTACATATTATATGGGGAATTAAAGAAAGTTTATATAAGTTAGAAGGTGGATTATTTTATAGTTTTTTAAATCATTATAAAGTATCTCCTTTTTGCATTAAAAAAGATGATTGTATATCATGTTGGATAATAAAAAATACTTATAGTAAAAAATTTTCTGCTTTTTATAAAAAAATAGGAGACCATTACTTAGTTTATAGTATAGATAAATAAAATTCATTATGAATGATTGGATAGATTTATTATATCCTTATTATTATACTAATAAAATTCATATAATTTTAGAATTTATAGCAGTTGTATTTACAATATTTAGTATTTTTTTTGCTCAAAAAAATAATATATTGGTATATCCAATAGGAATAATAAGTACTATTATATATAGTTATTTAACTTTTGTTATTTCTCTATATGGAGATTTTATTATTAATATTTATTACACTATTATGAGCTTTTATGGATGGTATATATGGAAAAAAAATAATAAAGAAATACCTATAACTTTTTGTAAAAAAAAGGATTATTTATACACATTTATTCTTTTTTCATTTACCTGTATTTTCTGTATAATTACATATTATTTTAATGGAAAACTTCATTCTAATTTTGATTGGATAGATGTATTTACAACTGGTATTTATTTTTCTGGAATGTATCAAATGTCCATTAAAAAAGTAGAAAATTGGATATTTTGGATAATTGGTAATTTAATTTCCGTTCCTATTTATTTTTTAAAAGGTTTTTTATTAACAGGAATTTTATTTTTTATTCTTGTTTTATTAGCTATAAAAGGATTTTTTATTTGGAAAATAAAAGCATTAAAATTTTACAAAAATTCTTTTATTAATTGATTTGTTACATCATTAATATTATTGTATTCTTTTTCTATTCTCATTTTAATATTTTTTACTTTTATTTTATTTCTTTTTATTTCATTTTCTCCTACACTGATAACAAATGGAATATTGTTATCATTAGCATATCTAAATTGTTTACTTATTTTCACTGCGTTAGGATATAATTGAGTAGAAATCCCTTTTTTTCTCATAAATTTTATCATTTTATATGCAAATAAAACTTCTTTATCTCCAAAATTAATAAATAAAACTTTTGAAGGATAATTAGAAATAGTTTTTAATAAATTTTCTTTATTCATAGATAAATAAATTCTATCTAAACCTAAAGAAATTCCTACTCCAGAAATATTTTTCATACCAAATAAATTAGCTAATTGATCATATCTTCCTCCTCCTCCAATAGAAATAGAATTATAATTACTAGAATTAATATTTGGAATAATTTCTAATATTGTACCTGTATAATAGGTCAATCCTCTAGCTAAAGAAATGTTCCATTCCAATTTTGTATTTTGTAAAGAAATATTATTTATTTTATTATAAATAAAACTAAGATCTTCTATTCCTTTTTTTCCATTCTTGGAATGTTTAAAAGCTATAGTTAAATATTCCTTTTTTTTATAAAAACTTTCTTTCATATCTAAAAAAAATGCTATTTCATCAAATGATTTAGAAGAAATACCTTTACAAAGCATTTCTTTTTTTACTAAATCTCTTCCTATTTTATTCCATTTATCTAAAGATGTAGTAAAATCTTTCCATAATTTATTTTCTATTCCAGAAATTTCTATTAATCCTCCTAATATATCCCTATGATTAATATAAATAACTATAGGAAATTTTAATTTAGTAAAAATTTCGTCACAAAGTAGAATTAATTCTATTTCTTCCCATAAAGAAGAAGAATATGATAGTATATCCGCATCACATTGATAGAATTCTCTATATCTACCTTTTTGAGGATTATCTGCACGCCATACAGGTTGTATTTGATATCTCCTAAAAGGAAAAATAATTTCATTTTTATGCATAGCTGTATAACGAACAAAAGGAACTGTTAAATCATATCTAAGTGCTTTATTAGATAAATTTTTAGTTAAAAATTGAATGGAATTAACCTCTTTTTTTTTTATTAAATTTAAAATTTTTTTTTTAAAAAAATTACCTGAATGAAGTAATTTGAACATTAAATAATCTGCTTCATCACCATATTTACCAATTAGAGTAGAAATATTTTCAAAAGAAGGGGTTTCTATAGGAGAAAAACCAAAAAGTCTAAATTTATTTTTAATAATTTTAATTAAAAAATTTCTTTTATTCATTTCTATAGATGAAAAATCTCTAGTCCCTTTAGGGATATTAGGATACTTCATAAGTAAAAATTTTAAAAATCATTATTAATTTCCTCACTTTTATTATTTTCTTTTTTAATATGTTTTTTTAACATTTTTTCCTTTTTATTATATGATGAAATAGGAAGATCAAAATTATCTTCTAGTATATATTTTTTATGTTTTTTTTCTATAAAAAAATTAGAATTAATTGTTTGATCAAAAATAATTTGTTTTTTATTTAATGAAAAATTATCTTTATAAGTATTTTTTTTTGAATTATTTGAATAATTTTTTGTATAAAAAGGGTTTATTCGTTTAGAATAAGAATGAAATTCTTCTATTTTATTTAATTTTTGTTCATATGGTTCTTCCAACCTATGAAATATTTTTTTTTCCTCGTGATTAATAGCACGTTGTATTTCTGTAGGAAATCCTGTAGCAACTATAGTTACTGAAATGCTTTCTTCTAAACTTTCATCTTCTCCTATTCCCATAATAATGTTTGCATTATTTCCTGCTTCTGCTTGAATATAATCGCTGATAATTCCTATTTCATCTATAGTTATTTCAATTCTTCCTGAAACAATCAATAAAAGAACATTTTTTGCTCCTGTAATTTTATTATCATTTAATAATGGAGAATCTAATGCTTGTCCAACTGCTTCTTTTGCTCTATTTTCTCCAACAGAAATAGCTGATCCCATAACAGCAGTTCCACTTTCTTTAAGAACTGTTCTTGTATCTCTTAAATCTATATTTTGTTTATAATGATGAGTGATTACTTCTGCAATACCTTTAGCAGCAGTTGTTAGAACTTCATCTGCTTTTGCAAATCCTGCTTTAAAACCAAGATTACCATATAGTTCTCTTAATTTATCATTATTAATAACAATAAGAGAATCTACATTTTTTCTTAATGCTTCTATTCCTTTTTGAGCTTGTTGCAATCTCATTTTTCCTTCAAAATGAAATGGAATAGTTACAATACCTACAGTAAGTATTCCTTTTTCTTTAGAAATTCCAGCAATAATTGGAGCAGCACCTGTTCCTGTTCCACCGCCCATACCTGCTGTAATAAAAGTCATTTTAGTATTAGAGTCTAAAATACTTTTTATTTCCTCTAAACTTTCTAAAGCAGCCTTTTCTCCTACTTCAGGATCAGCTCCAGCTCCTAATCCTTCTGTAATAGAAGCTCCTAATTGAATTTTTAAAGGTACTGGATTATTGTTTAAAGCTTGTGCATCTGTATTACACGCTATAAAATCTACTCCAGTAATTCCTTGTTCAAACATATGACTTAAAGCATTGCTTCCACCACCCCCTACTCCAATAACTTTAATTGCAGCTGAACGATTTTTAGGAAATCCTAATTGTACGTTTTCTTTTTTTTGTATAAAATCTTCTTTTTTCATTATTCTGTGTCATTCAATATTTGACGGAATTTATCAGCCCAAATTTCAAGAAAAGATTTTGATTTTTTTTTATTTGTTTTCTTTTTTAAAGAATCATCATCATAAGATGATTTATTTTTTTTATAAAATTTTGTAGAAATAACTTCTGAAGTATGATTTTCTTCATGTTTATGTATTATGTCTTTTGTACAAAGATATTTTTTTTTATCATCAAGACCTTTTATTACTAATCCTATAGATGTAGCATATTCTGGATTACTTATAAGACCATTTTCTCCTCCAGAAATGTATTCATTAGAATATCCTATACGTACATCCATACCAGTAATATACTCAGTTAAAGGACGAATATGTTTCAGTTGAGATCCTCCTCCTGTCATAACTAAACCAGCTATGAGTCTTTTCTTTTGTTCTTCATTTCCATAATTTTTAATTTCTAAATTAACCTGTTCTAAAATTTTACATACTCGTGTATGTATAATTTGAGAAAGACGTTTCAAAGAAATTTCTTTAGGATCACGACCCCTTAATCCAGGTATACAAACAATTTCTGTTTCCTTATTTTCTCCAGGCCAAGCAGATCCAAATTTTATTTTTAGTAATTCTGCTTGTCTTTCTATAATTAAACAATTTGTTTTAATATTTTCAGTAATAACATTTCCTCCAAAAGGAATGACAGCTGTGTGACGAATAATATTATCTTTAAATATAGCTAAATCTGTAGTTCCTCCTCCTATATCTACTAAAGCTACACCAGCTTCTCTTTCTTCTGTACTTAATACAGCTTCTGCAGAAGCTAATGGTTCTAAAGTCATTCCTGCTAAATTTAATCCTGCAGCTTTTACACATCTTCCAATATTACGAATAGAAGAAATTTGTCCTACTACTACATGAAAATTAGCTTCTAAACGACTTCCATACATTCCTATTGGTTCTCCTATTTCTGCTTGACTATCTACTTTATATTCTTGTGGTAAAACATGAATAATTTCTTCTCCAGGTAGCATAACTAATTTATGAACTTGATCAATTAATTTTTGTATATCTTGTTGGTTTATTACATTTTCAAAATCTAATCTAGTAATATAATCATTATGTTGTAGACTTCTAATATGTTGTCCAGCTATTCCAACAATAACTTCTTTTATTTTAAAACCAGAACTATGTTCTGCTTCAGAAACAGCTTCTCGAATAGCTTCTATCGTTTGAGTTATATTATTCACAACTCCTATATGCACGCCTATACTTTTAGATCTTCCTATCCCTAGTATTTCTATTTTATTATATTCATTTCTCCTTCCTACCATAGCTACAATCTTAGTGGTTCCCACATCAAGACCTATAGCTATATCTTGATATTCCATAGACTTATCTTTTTTTTGCGACTACTTGGTCTGTATATTGTAAATCAATACTTTTATATTGATTTATATTTATTTTATTTAGGTACTGCTTATAAAATGCTTTTAATTTATTCAATTTTTTTTTAAAATTTTTAATACTACCTAATATAATATGATGATTTCCTATTTTTGGAATTAAAACAAATGAGTTTTCATCATTTTTTTTTATACTAATAATTTGATTTTTTAATAATTTATCAGAATTAATATACTTGACTAAATCAACTAAATATTTTTTTTCTTTTTTTGAAAAAATACCCTTCGCTAAAATAACATTTGAGGAATAAAAAGAAGATAATTCTAATTTTTCCGCATTTTTTGTTATATAATATTCTTTATTTCCATTTTTTATTCTTAAAATAGGTTCTTTTTGCCAAATATTAATATTAAGGGTTCCATCTACACTAATAAAAACTTCAGATTTTTTTATAAAAGGGTAATTATTTAGTTTTTTTTCAATTTTCAATATACATAATTGACCGATTTTTTTTTCAATTTTTTTTTTTTTGTAAAATAGAATATGTTTAATAATTTTTTTATTTACAAAATGATCTTTTGAAAATGGATCAATAATAATACTTAACTTTTTTAAGTTTCTATTTTTATGTGTTTTTTGAGAAAATAAAAAAAGTGATATCATACAAATTATATATAATATGAAAATAAAAATAAAAACCTTATTTTTTTTCATCTCTATATTGTTTATTCAACCACTTTGTTATAGGAAGGATTAAAGTATCTATATTTCCAGCTCCCATTGTAATAATAATATCAAAATGTTTTTTTTTAAGTTTTTCTAAAACTTTGGATAAAGTAGATATTTCTTTATTTTCATAATTTATTTTTATTTTTTTTAATAAATTATTGGAATTAACATTATTAATAGGATTTTCTCTAGCTGGATAAATATCTAATAGAATTAAAATGTCTAATTTTTCTAAACTTTTTACAAAAAATTTTTCAAAAAATTTAGTTCTACTAAATAAATGTGGTTGAAAAATTCCTAATATCTTTTTTTTTGGGAAACATTTTCTTACAGTATGAATTAATGCGTTTATTTCTGTAGGATGATGTGCATAATCATCTATATATATTTTTTTTTTTTGATAATGAATAGAAAATCTTCTTTTTATTCCTTTAAATAAGAATAAAGCTTTTTTTATTTCCTTTTTATTAATTTTTAGATAGTCAGATATAGCTAATGCTGCTGTTACATTTTTTAGATTATGTATTCCTGGAATAGGTAATGGTAAAGAAGTCCATGTTTCTTTAGGGGTATGAAAATCGAAATACCATTTATTTTCTTTTATGCAAAGATGGTCCGAATAATAATTTACTTTTTTTTCTATTATTGAATAATAAATAGAATTTTTTGCTCGTAAAGATTCTTCTTTACAAAGAAATATTTTTCTATATGGTTTTTTTATTCTATTTGAAAAATCTATATAAGATTTTTTTAGGTTTTCTTTTGTAGGATAGATATCTATATGATCTTGATCTAAAGATGTTATACATGCTATATTAGGAGATAAATATAAAAAAGAATGGTCAAATTCATCCGCTTCTACTAAAAAAATTTTAGATTTTTTATTAAATAAAAGATTAGATTTATAATTTTCGGATATTCCTCCTAAAAAAGCAGTAATTTTCATTCCTGCACTATATAAAATATGTCCTAATAATGTACAAGTAGTTGTTTTTCCATGAGTACCTCCTATAGCTATACAAAGTTCATTTTCTGTAATTAAAGCCAATACTTGAGAACGTTTTTTTATATTTTTTCCATATTTTTTTAAAAAAATCCATTGTTTGTTATTATTAGAAATAGCTGGAGTATAGACTATTAAACATTCTTTAGAAAGAACACATTTTGGTAAAAAACTTATACTATCATTATAATTAATAGATATACCTTCTTTTTCTAATTTTTTTGTTAATAAAGTTTTATTTTGATCATGACCAAAAACTTTTTTTCCAATAAGATGAAAATATTTAGCAATAGAACTCATACCTATCCCTCCTATTCCTAAAAAATAAAAATAATTTATTTTATTTAAGTTCATAAAATAATTTGTAATATTTCGTTTACTACATCATTTGTAGCACTTGGTTTTCCTAATCGTAATATATTTTTAATCATTTTATTCTTCATTTTTGAATTATTTATTAATTTAATAATAGAATTCATTAATTTTTTATTTATTTCCTCATTTTTAATAATCAAAGCTGCCTTTTTTTCTTCTAATATTTTAGCATTCTTATTTTGATGATCATCTGAAGACCAAGGAATAGGTATTAATATATAAGGTTTTCCTACTAAACATATTTCAGATATAGTTAAAGCACCAGCTCTAGATACAATAACATCTGCAGCAGCATAACATATTGATATATTTTCAATAAATTCCATTAAAATAAAATTTGAATGATGAGATATTTCATTTTTTTTAATTCTATGAATATCCATTTTTCCTACCTGCCAAATAAGTTGTATATCTAATTCTATTAATTTTTTTAATCCTTTTATTAAAGCATTATTAATACTGTTAGATCCTTGACTTCCACCTATAGATAAAACAATAGGTTTTTCTTTTTTTAATCCTAAATAATTACAAGCAATCTCTCTACTAGGTATTTTTAATATTTCAGATCTTACTGGATTTCCAGTAATTACAGTTTTTTTTTCTGGAAAAAATTTTTTTGCTTCTTCATAAGCAATACATATTTTATTGGCATAACGAGAAAATATTCTATTGGTTAATCCAGGAAAAGAATTTTGTTCTTGAATAAGAATAGGTATTTTATTTTTTTTTGCAGCATATAAGGTAGGAAAACTTACAAAACCTCCAGTTCCAATAACTATATCTGGACAAAATTTTTTAATAATTTTATTTACCCAAATAAAACTATATATTAATTTTACAAAAAAAATGAAACCTGATAAAGAAAAAAGTTTATCTATTCCTCCTGAAATACAAATTCCTTCAATAGAATATCCGAATTTAGGAACTTCTTGCATTTCCATATGATTTTTAGATCCTATAAACAATATATTGGTTTTTGGAATTTTTTTTTTAGTTCATTTGCAATAGCTATTCCTGGATATATATGACCTCCAGTTCCTCCACTTCCTATAAGTATTCTAGGAATATTAGACAATTTTAGTATTGGTTTTTTCATAATATATAATTTTGCTTACACTTAATATGATACCAAAACTAAAAAAAGTAACCCACATAGAAGTTCCTCCAGCACTAATAAGAGGTAAAGTTTGTCCTGTAATAGGAAATAAACCTACAGCTATTCCCATATTAATGAGTGCTTGATAAATAATAGGTAATCCTACAGCAAGAACTAATAAAGAACAAAAATAATTTTTAACTTTAGTAGCTATAACCATAATTCTAAGCAAAATAAGTAGATAAATAAATAAAAGTATTACTCCTCCAAAAAATCCATATTCTTCTATAATAATAGCATAAATAAAATCAGAAGAAGATTGTGGTAAAAAAGCTTTTAAAACGCTTTTACCAGGACCACGACCAAATTTATTTCCTAAAACAATAGCTGTTTTAGATTGTATCATTTGATAACTTTCTTCAGATTCATTATCTAAAAATTTTTCTATGCGACTTTTCCATGTAAAAACTCTATGAATAGGGTTTTTATCTCCCCATTTTATCACAGAATAAATATATATTACAGAAAATAAAATTCCCATTAATAAAATATTAATAATTCCTTTTATAGGATAACCTCCTATAAAAAGTAAAATTAAAACAGAAATGAAAATAATGCCTGCAGTAGAACCATTAGCTGGAAAAATAAGACCTATAATAAAAAATATAGGAAATAATAATGGAAAAAAAGAATTAATAAAATTGATCCTTTTTTTTTTTTTTTTAGCTAAATATCTAGCGCAATAAATAAAAAGTACTAGAGACGCAATACTTGAAGTTTGAAAAGATATATTGATGATAGGAATATGCAGCCAACGAGAAGCATTAACTCCATCTACTTCTTTACCCTGATTTATAGTAAATACTAATAAAATTAACACTATAGGCATAAAAATTATAGACATACGATAAAAATATTTATAATCTATAAATTGAGTAAATAAAAGTATAAAAAAACCAATTAATAAAAATAAAGCATGTTTTAATAAATAACTAAATACTGTATTTGTTCCTCCATATGTACTAACTAAATTAGTACTTGCAGAATATACTGGTAAAAAAGAAAATATAGCTAATAAAGATATAAAAGCCCATAGATATCGGTCTCCTTTTATATACTTATTAAAAGTCTCTATTTTTTTCATTTTTTTTTATAAAAAATTTTTTTACTTCTTTTTTAAATTTATTTCCTTTTTCCTTATAATTTTTAAAAAGATCAAAACTGGAACAAGCAGGAGATAATAATACATTACATCCAGGTAAAGATAATTCATAAGCCATTTTAATAGCATTTTTCATGCTTATTGTTTCTAAAATAATATTAATAATATTTTTAAAAAAAAAGATAATTTTTTCATTATTTATTCCTAAACAAATTATAGCTTTTACTTTTTCTTTAACTAATGGTATCAATTCTTGATAATTATTTCCTTTATCTTCTCCTCCTGCTATCCATATAATAGGTTTATTTATACTTTGTAATGCATAAAAAACAGCATTAACATTAGTAGCTTTAGAATCGTTAATAAAATAAACTCCATTTACGTTTAATACTTTTTCCATACGGTGTTCTATAGCTTTTAATTTTGATAATATAGAAATTATTGATTCTTTTTTTACGTTTAATATTTCGGATATAATTAATGAAGCCATAATATTGTATAAATTATGATCTCCTATTAAAGAAATATTATTAATATCCATTAACAATTTTTCTTTATTTTTTGTATTTTTTTTTTTAATCATCCATATTTTTTTATCTTTTAAGTAAGCTCCAATAGGTAGTTTTTCTTTGATAGAAAAAGGAATACAATTAGATTTTATATAAAATTTTTTTAATCCATTTCTAATAATAGGATCATCATGATTATAAATGAATATATCTTTTTTTTTTTGAAAAAGTGCTATTTTAAATTTAGAATAAATGTAATTTTCAATATTATCATATCTATTTAGATGATCTCTTGTAATATTTAATAATACTGCAATATTTGAACGAAAATTATAACAGTCATCTAATTGAAAACTACTGACTTCTAATACATAAATATCTTTTTTTTTTAAAACTTCTTTGGAAAAACTACGTCCAATATTACCAGCTATTCCTACATTAATTCCTTCTTTTTTAAGAATTTTATATACAATAGAAGTTGTAGTAGTTTTTCCATTACTTCCTGTAATGCTTATTAAATAGTTTTTTTTTAGATAACTTTTACCAAATTCTAATTCAGATAAAATAGGAATACCAAAAGAATTAATTTTTTTTATTAGAATATTTTTTTTACAAATTCCAGGGCTTTTTATAATTTCAGTAGCTTTTTCAATTATAAAGTTTTCTGTATGTCCTTTTTCTTCAAAAATAATTTCATTTTTTTTTAAAATTTTTTTATATTTATTCATTATAATTCCAGAATCAGAAATAAATATTTTTAATCCATTTTTTTTTGCTAATAAAGCGGCTCCTACTCCACTTTCTCCTCCACCTAATACTACTATAAATTTTTTTTTCATTATTTTTTTAATAAATGAATAATATTAATACTAACAAAGAAAGCATGATTTGTATAATCATACAACGATTAAAAATTTTATTTTCATGATATCCTAATTTTTGAAAATGATGATGTAAAGGAGCCATAAGAAAAATTCTTTTTCCTATTCCATATTTTTTTTTAGAATATTTAAAATACAAAACTTGTACAAGTACAGAAATATTTTCTATAAAAAATATACCACATAAAATAGGTAAAGTGAATTCTTTTCTATTTATAATAGATAATGTTGCTATTACACTACCTATAGTCAAACTACCAGTATCTCCCATGAAAATTTGTGCTGGATAAACATTATACCAAAGAAAACTTATTAAAGATCCCAAAAAAGAAAAAGAAAACACAATAATCTCTTCTATATTAGGTATATACATTATATGTAAATAATAGGAATAAATTTTATTGCTGGATATTATAGATAATAAAGATAATGTTAAAATAATTATAGAAGAAATACCAGCTGTTAATCCATCTATGCCATCAGTTAAATTAGCCCCATTGGATAAAAATGTAACGATTATAATAATAAAAGGAATAAAAACCATCCATGAATATTTATTCCATTTTTTATTATACCAACTAAAAAAATAAGCATAATTAAACTCATTTTTATGAATAAAAAAAGGAATAGAAGTTTTAAATCCATTTTCTTTTTTATATAAAAAATGTGAATTTTTTTCATGAATAGATATATTTGTATTAAAATACATAGTATATCCAATAAAAAGTCCTAATATCATCTGACTTAATATTTTACCAGTTACACTAAGTCCTTTTTTGTTTTTATATTTTATTTTAATATAATCATCTATAAAACCAATACTTCCCATATATAATATAGTAATAATTAACATAAAAACATATATATTTTTCAATGAAGAAAAAAGTATTGTATAAATTAATGTAGAAAATATAATTATAAGACCACCCATTGTTGGAATTCCTTCTTTTTCTTTTTGTCCAATAAGACCAAGATCTCGTATAGTTTCTACTATGTTATTTTTTTTATTTTCATTACAATATATAATAATACATTTATAAGAAATTAAAGCTGTAAAAAAAGATAAAAAAAAAGCTATTAAAGATTTATAAAAAATAGGATGAAAAAAAAGTATAGTATTAATCATTTATTTATTATAAATTTTGAATAAATATTTAGTAATTTTCATATCATTAAAAGGATAACGTTTTCCTTTTATTTCTTGATAAGTTTCATGTCCTTTTCCTGCTATTAAAATAATATCTTTTTTTTTTGCAATTTGAATTGCAGTTTCAATAGCTTTTTTTCTATTAACAAAAGTTAAAATAGGTTTTTTATTTAGATATGATTTAAAATTTTTCATATCCATTAATATTTTTTCTGGAGATTCTCCTCTAGGATTATCAGATGTAAAAATAGATATATCACATTTTTCGTAAACAATCTTACCCATTAAAGAACGTTTTTTTTTATCTCTATTTCCTCCACAACCTATAACGCAAATCAATTTTTCTTTATTTTTTTTTGTTTCTTTAATGGTATTTAAAACAGTTTTTAATCCATCTGGATTATGTGCGTAATCAACAATGACTCTAATTCCTGAATGAGATAAAAATTTTTCAAAACGTCCTTCAATGGGATTTATATTTTTTATTATTTTAATAATATCATTTTTTTTTTACCTAATATAATAGCTGTAGCGTAACTGGCTAATAAATTATAAACATTACATTTTCCAATTAAATTAGAAAAAAATTTATGTTTATCAATTAATAATTGACTACCATTAATGTTTATTTTCAAAATTTTAATTTTAAAATTTGAATTTTTTTTTAATCCATAAAAATAAATTTTAGACAAAACATTTTTTATTATTTTATTTGAATTTTTATCATCGTAATTAATCAATGCAAAAGAATCTTTAGATAGATTATTAAAAAAAAGTTTTTTAGTAGATAAATAATTATTAAAAGATTTATGATAATCTAAATGATCATGTGTAATATTAGTAAAAATTCCACCTTTAAATAATAAACCTGAAATTCTATTTTGATGTATTCCATGTGAACTTACCTCCATAAAAGCATACTTACATCCTTTTTGTATTGATAAATTTAAATATTTATTAATTTCAATAATATTTGGAGTTGTATGTGTTGTAGTATATTTATGAGATAATATTTTTATACCTATAGTTGATATAAGAATATTTTTTTCACCCATATTAGAAAATAATTGATGAAGTATAACCGCTACAGATGTTTTTCCATTTGTTCCAGTAATTCCTATCAATTTTATTTTTTTTGTAGGATGATCATAAAAATTAGAGGATATTATTCCTAAAGCTTCCATAGAATTTGGAACAATAACATAAGTTATATTTTTTTGAATAAAAAAAGGAATAGTCTCACAAACAATAGTATTTGCACCATTTTTTATAGCGTCTTTTATAAATTTATGTCCATCTATTATTTTTCCTTTGTTTGCTACAAACATGGTGTTTGTTTGAACTAATTTAGAATATATATAAATTCCTTTTATAGATTTATAAATATCTTTTCCTATTATTTTTAACACACATACTTTTTCTAAAATATTTTTCAATATTTTTTTCATTCTTCTAGTTTCAAAAATATAATTTGATTTTTTTTTAATTTACTTCCTGGTTTAACAGATTGTTTTATGACTTTTCCTATACCTTTATATCGTATATTAAATCCATTATTTTCTAACATAGGTATAACCTCTTTTCCTGGAAAGGAAATAACATTAGGCATTTTACTTTTTTCTATAAAAATTTTTTTTGATTCTACAATTTTATTTATCAAATTTTCTTTATTTTCTTTTTTTAAAATTTTTTTTCTACCTATTATTGGATATATAGATTTAGCAATTTTATCAAATACAGGAACTGCTACTTCAATACCATAATATCCTATTTCTGGCTTTGAAATGACAACAATACAAGAATATTTAGGATTTTTAGCTGGAAAATATCCTACAAAAGAACTATTATAGGTCAAAGGTTTTCCTTTTATCCAATAATTTAATTGAGTTGTTCCAGTTTTTCCTGCATATGGATATTCTGTATGGTAATATTTTTTAGCTGTTCCATTTTTTACTACTCCTTCTAACATATTTTGAATTTTACTTAAAGAGGATTTTTTAGCTATAGAATAATTTATAACAATAGGTTTTGTATATTTTTTGATACTTTTTCCATTATATTTTATTTCTTTTATGAACATAGGTTTTACCATTTTACCTTTATTTGCTATAGCATTATAAAAAGTTAGTATTTGTAAAGGAGTTAATTTAATATTATATCCAAAAGTCATCCAAGGTAATGTTATACTATTCCAATTTTTTTCTCCAGGTTTTGGTATAAAAGGGGAACTTTCACCTGGTATATCTATACCTATTTTTTTATCTAATTTCCATTTACATAAATGTTTTATAAATTTATCTGGATTTTTTTTATAATTATCATATATAATTTTTGCTACTCCTACATTTGAAGAAAATTCCAATATTTGTTTTGGATTCATTTTTAGATATCCTTTATAATGACTATCTCGTATTTTTTTTCCTTTTAATTTCATAACTCCACCCTTAGTATTTATAATCATATTAATATCTATTTTTTTATCTTCTAAAGCAGCAAGAATAGACATAGTTTTAAAAGTAGATCCAGGTTCACTTCCTTCCCATACGGAAAAATTTCTTAAATCTTCATAAGTATTTTTTTTTGTTTTTTCTAAATTAATCATAGCAGGAATTTCTCCACTTTTTACATCCATAAGGATAACACATCCATGGTCCGCTTGAGAAATAGATAATTGTTGAAGCAATGCGTGATAAGCTATATCTTGTAAATATATATCTATAGTGGAATAAACATCTTTTCCATCTTCTGGATCAATTTCATTTTCTGATTTTAATGGTTTCCATATTTTAGAACTGATTTTTTGTTCTAATCTTTTTCCATCTCTTCCTTTTAAATATTTACTAAATGCTCCTTCTAATCCTACTTTTCCTCTATGATCATCATATCCTAATGTTCTTTTTCCAATATTTCCTAATGTATGAATCCTACATATTTTTTTTTCTACAATAAATCCTCCTCTTATTTGTCCTTTATTAAAAATTGGAAAATTACGTAATATTTTAAAATGTGGATAATCTATATTTTTTGCTAATAAAAAATATCTATTACCTTTTTTCTTTTCTAATTGAAATTTTTTTATATAAAAAAATTTTGGTTTTTTAAACAAAAACTCTAGGGAGTTACATAAAGAGTAAATATTTTCTTTAAATAATTTTTCAGGTATTGATCTAAAATCAACATGTATATTATATTTTATAACAGACATAGCTAAAATACTTCTATCTGAAGCATAAATATTTCCACGTTTAGCTTTAATTAAATTGGATCTAATTGTTTTTTCTATGACATATTTTTTGTATCCTTCTGAAGAATTTTGAATATAAAATAAATTAAAAATTATTAATGCAGCAATAAAAATGAATAAAAAACCAATTAAATAAGATTTGTATAATAAAATATATCTTTTACGTTTCACATTTATTTATTTATACGTATTATATAAAACTATACTAATTATTTAATTTTTTATATCTTCTAAAATTAATTCATATGGAGGTTCTTCTATATGTTCCAATCCATTAACTAATTTTTTTTTTAAAAAAGAAGCTAATTGCATTTTCATACATTGACTATGTATATCTGCATATTCAGATTTTAATTCTTTTATTTCTTCACTTATTTTAGTTATTTTTCTTATTTTTCGATCCATTATATGTGAACTAGTAATACTAATTAAAGATAGTATAGTAATAAAAACAATAAAATTCCAACTACGATAAGCGTATTCTTTTACTAAAAATTTTCCTTTTATAATATCTTTTGTTTTCATCTTTTCATTTTCTAAATCTTTTCTGCAATTCTTAATCTAGCACTTCTAGATCTTCTATTATTCAATATTTCTTGAATTTTTGGTTTTATTACTTTTTTGTGAATCATTCTAAATGGTATATTTTTTAAATTAGTTATTCCTAATAAAATTCCTTTTTTAAAAAAATATTTAATAATTCTATCTTCAATAGAATGATATGAAATAATGGCTATTCTTCCTCCTGGAATTATTATTTTAGAAGATTCTAATAAAAAATATTTTAAAAAATGAATCTCATTATTTACTTTTATTCGTATAGCTTGGAAAAGCCTAGCAAAAAATCTTTTCTTTTTTTTAAAAGATCCTTTAACGAAAAAAATATTCATTAAATCAAAAGTCGTATTAATATTTTTTTTTAAACGTTTTTTTAGTATTTTTTCTGCAATTTTTTTTGAATTTTTAAACTCTCCATATTCATAAAATATATTAGATAATTCTTTTTTTGAAGATTCATTAATAACATTTAGAGCAGAATAATAAGAATCTTGATTCATTCTCATATCCAAAATACAATTCAATTGATTAGAAAAACCTCTATTAGGATTATTTATTTGAAATGATGAAAGGCCTAAATCTGCTAAGATACCTGATACTTTTTCAATACGTTTATTATTTATAATAATATCTCGTATATGAACAAAATTTTTATGAAATAGATAAAAACGTTTATCATTAATAAAATTTTTTTTTATAGATTCTTTATCCTGATCTAAAGCTATTAAAGTACCTTTTTTATTTAATTTTTTTAAAATAGCATAAGAATGTCCTCCTCCTCCAAAAGTAACATCTACATAAACACCATTCTTATCTGTTATTAAATTTTCAGTACTTTCCTTTAGAAGAACGGACTTATGATGATACTGATTCATTTTATTTTTTTTGTATAAATAATACAAAATTATATTTTATAAATTAAAAAATTTTATGAAATTTCATTTAATAAAAACAGATAATTTTTCTAAAGCAAGAGTTGGTATTTTAGAAACAGAACATGGTAAAATAAAAACTCCCATTTTTATGACAATAGCTTCAAGTGGTTTTGTTAAATCTGTTCCAATACAAGAACTTTATAAAATATCCGATATAATTCTTGGAAATACTTATCATTTATATTTTAGACCAGGAATTAAAACATTACATAAAGTAGGAGGAATTCATTATTTTATGAATTGGAAAAAATCTATTTTAACAGATAGTGGAGGTTTTCAAATTTTTTCTATGAGAAAATTAAATAAAAAAACAGAAAATGGAGTAATGTTTAAATCTATTATAAATGGATCTTACCATTTTTTTTCTCCAGAAAAATCTATGGAAATACAACGTTATATTGGAGGAGATATTATTATGGCTTTTGATGATTGTCCTTCTTTTCCATGTAGTTATAATGAAGCAAAAGAATCTGTAAAAATAACACATTCTTGGCTTAAAAAATGTTATTCTTATTTAGATAAAAATCCAGAAAAATATAATTATAAACAAGGATTTTTTCCTATTATACAGGGTAGTATTTATCCTGATTTAAGACAATATTCCGCAGAAAAAATATCGCTTTTAAAAGCGGAAGGATACGCTATAGGTGGTTTAAGTTTAGGAGAAAATAAAGAAATAACATTTAATATAATAGATTTATTAACAAATGTTTTACCTAAAAAAAAACCTAGATATTTAATGGGTGTAGGTTATCCAGAAGATCTTTTAGAAGGAATTTCTCTTGGAGTAGATATGTTTGATTGTGTTATTCCTACAAGAAATGGACGTCATGGTATGTTATTTACATGGAAAGGAATAATAAATATAAAAAATAAAAAATGGGAAAAAAATTTTTCTTGCTTAGATGAATTTGGAAATTCATATGTAGACAAATTATATAGTAAATCTTATGTTAGACACCTTTTTTTATCTAAAGAAAATTTAGCAAAAGAAATAGCTTCAATACATAATATTTATTTTTACTATAATTTACTTAAAAAAGCAAGAATTCATATTATGCATAATAATTTTTTTTCTTGGAAAAAATCAATAATTCCTTTGTTGAAAAAAAGAATATGAAAATTATTGATCATTATATTATTCGTAATTTTTTTATTTCTTTTGTATTTATAACTTTTTCTTTATTATCATTATCTGTGATTATAGATATATCTCAACGTATACATCGTTTAGAAAATAATCAAGGATCAATTAAAGATGCTTTAATTTTTTATTATCCTTTTTGGAGTATATGGTTAGTTAATACTTTTTATCCTATATCCGTTTTTTTATCAGTTATTTTTTTTACATCTAAATTAGCAAAAAATTCAGAAATAAATGCGATTCTAGTAAGTGGAATTAGTTTTAAAAGATTAACTATTCCCTATTTATTATCATCTAGTATTATAGTATTATTATCCTTAATTATAAATTATTATTTTTTACCTTTAGCTAATAAAAAAAAAAATAAATTTCATTACCAATATTTATTAAATTCAAGATATAAAAATAAATATGAAAACAATCAAACTGTAAGTGTTCAAATTTCAAATAATGAATATATTTTTATACGAAATTTTTCAAAAAAAAAAAATATAGGAAAAAACTTTATTTATCAAAAATTTTATAAAAAAAAATTAATATATATTCTAAAATCTAAAAAAATTTTTGGATTTAAAAAAAATAAAATATACATATTATATGATTGTAACGAAACTAAAATCAAAAAAAATCATGATTTTTTTATAAGTTATTTTTATAAAATAATAAAATTACCTATGACTCCGGAAGAACTATTACCAGAAGAATATATAGCGGAAACTATGACTATTTTTGAATTAAAAAAATTCATTGATATAGAAAAAAAAATAAAAAATGTAAATATTTATTTAAATGAATATTATCAAAGAACAAGTTTACCTTTTTCAACTTTTATATTTACTATCTTAGGGTTATCTATTTCTTCAAGAAAGAAAGTAGAAATTGGTTATAATATTATAATAGGTGTAATATTATCTTTTATATATATCTTCTTTATAGAAATTACAAAAATATATTCAACAAAAGATTATATTTCATCTTATATATCTGTTTGGTCTCCAAATATTATTTTTGGAATGATTGCATTTTTATTATGGAATAATAGAAATAAATATTAATTCATTTCAAATCCTGCAATATATACTTGTCCATTCTGTTTAATAGACTTTATAGTAACATCTCCTGAATATTTTTTTAAAACACGATCAACATCACCAATTTTTTTCATTTTATTTCCATTAATAGATAAAATAATATCTCCTTCTTCTAATCCAATAGTACTTAAACGACCTGTTTTTATTTCTTTTATTCTAATTCCATAATCAATACCAAAATCTTTTTTAGATTCTTTACTGAGATCTTCAAAAGTAGCACCTAATAATTCAGATGGAGTAATTTCTTCTCTAGTTCTTATTTTTGTTCTTCCTTGTAAATCTTTTAAAGTAATGTTAAAAGACTTTTTATATTTATTTCGTATTATATTAACTTTTACTTTATCTCCTGGATGTTTTGTCCCTACAATAAATGATAAATCTGCAATATTTTGTATTAGTTTACCATCTATACTTTTTATTATGTCTCCTTTTTTAAGTCCTGCATCTTCTGCTCCACTTTTTGCAAATACTTCTCCTATCAAAAACCCTTGTTGTGGTTTTATATTTTGATGAGTTTCCTTATTATATGCTTTTAAATATTCTGTTTTTGATAAATCCATTCCTCTTACTCCTAAATATGCACGTTGTACTGCTCCATATTTTTTTATATCCTGTATAACTTTTGATACCAAATTAGAAGGAGCTGCAAAACTATATCCTATAAAATTACCTGAAGCAGAAGAAATAGCAGTATTAATTCCAATTAATTCTCCATTAGTGTTTACCAAAGCACCACCACTATTTCCAGGATTGACAGCAGCATCCGTTTGGAAAAACGATTCAATAGAAGATTGTGTTTCTCCTCTTAATATTCCTAAACTTCTATTTTTTGCACTAATTATACCTGCTGTAACAGTAGAATTTAAATCAAAAGGATTTCCTATAGCTAAAACCCATTCTCCTACTTGCACTTTATTAGAATCTGAAAAATAAATAAAAGGTAAATTTTTTTCATTTATTTTTAATAAAGCAATATCCGTACTAGGATCTGAACCTATTAATTTAGCTCTATAAGTTCTTTGATCACTAAGAGTTATTTCTATTTTTTCTGCTTCTTTTATAACATGATTATTAGTAACAACATATCCATCTGGTGAAATTATAACTCCTGAACCATGAAGTCCAGGAATATCATTTTTTTGAGGTTTTTTATCTTTATTACCACCAAAATCATCAGGAAAACCAAAAAAGAAATCAAACGGATCAAATTGATTACTATATTTTTTTGAAAAATTTTTTACATTAACTACTGCATCAATAGTTTTTTCTACTACTCTTGTAAAATCCGGTAATCCAGCAGAACTAACTAAAGAAGAATTAGATAAAGGTAAATTATTAGAAGATGAAGTATATGGAAATAATAAAGGTTTTTCTTTTATTGTATGTTTATATGCAGCAATAGTTATAATTGAACTCATAATACTGCTAAATACAATATAAAAAATTATTTTCTTCATCCTTAATATTTTATGGTAATAAGAAACAAATATATGTAAATATTAGATATAACGTTCATTACTTTTTTTTATATATTTAAAAAAAATAAAAAATATTAACTTCGTTATTTATGGAACTAGATTTTTTTAAATACAATGGAACAGGTAACGATTTTATTATTCTAGATTATAGAAAAAAAATTGTAAAAAAAAATGATATTTTTTTATTCAAAAAATTGTGTGATAGACATTTTGGAATTGGTGCAAATGGAGTTATTTTAATTCAAAATGATCATAAAAGTAGTTTTTATATGAAATATTTTAATTCTGACGGAAGAGAAAGTACTATGTGTGGGAATGGAGGAAGATGTGCTATACTTTTTTCTAAAAAATTAGGTTTTTTAAAAAAAGATAATGAAAAAATTCATTTTAAGGCTATAGACGGATATCATCATGGATTTATAATTAATAAAAACGTATCTATAAGTTTACTTGATATAAAAAAAAAAGATATAAAAATTTATAAAAAACATATTATTTTAAATACTGGATCTCCACATTATATTGTATTTGTAGAAAAAATGAAAAATATAAATGTATATGAAGAAGGTAAAAAAATAAGATTTAACAATGAATATTTTGAAAAAGGAATTAATGTAAATTTTGTAGAAGTACTTAATAATAAGTCTATACAAGTACGAACTTATGAAAGAGGAGTAGAAAATGAAACCTTATCTTGTGGAACAGGTGTTACTGCTTCAGTTATTGCTGCATGTGAAATAAATAAAATTAATGAGGAAAAAATATTAGTTAATACTTTAGGAGGTAATTTATCAGTTTCTTTAAAAAAAAATAAAAATATATATAAAAATATTTATTTAACTGGATCTGTTAATTTTATATTTAAAGGATACATTAACATATAAAAATATTATGAATTATTCAATTGACTTAGTATCTTTAAAATTTATTAAAGAATACTTAAATACTTTTTCTCCTGTAGGAGAAGAAAATAAAGGACAAAAAATATGGATAAATCATATAAATTCTTATGTAGATAAGATATATACAGATTTATATGGAACTGCAGTAGGATTAATTAATCCTGTATCTCCGTATAAATTAATTATTGAAGCTCATGCGGATGAAATATCTTGGTATGTTAATTATATAACAGAAGATGGAATTATATATGTTTCTCGTAATGGAGGATCTGATCATCAAATAGCACCATCTAAAAAAGTAGTAATTCATACAGAAAAAGGATTAGTAGATGGAATATTTGGATGGCCTGCTATTCATACTAGAAAAGAAGAAAAATACCCTAATGTTGATAACATATTTATAGATATTGGAGTTTCTAATAAAAAAGAAGCAATAAATTTGGGAGTTCATGTAGGTTGTATTATTACTTATCCAGATAATTTTTTCATTATGAACCATAATTATTTTGTATCTAAAGCATTAGATAATAAAATAGGAGGTTTTATAATAGCGGAAGTAGCAAAAATGATAAAAAAAAATCATATAGATTTAAAATTTGGATTATATATAGTTAATTCAGTTCAAGAAGAAGTTGGATTAAAAGGAGCTAAAATGATTTCTAGAACTATACGACCTCATATTGCTATTGTAACAGATGTAACACACGATACTCATACTCCTATGATTGATAAAAAAATACAAGGAGATATTAAATGTGGATTAGGACCTGTAATAGGATATTCTTCATCAATACAAAAAAATGTAAGAGAACTTATTATTAATACTGCTAAAAATAAAAAAATATGTTTTCAACGTTTAGTATCTAGATATACTGGAACAGATACAGATGCTTTTGCTTATTCTAACAAAGGAGTATCCTCAGCTTTAATATCCATACCACTTAGATATATGCATACAACAGTAGAAATGGTACATAAAAAAGACGTAGAAAAAACTATATTATTAATATTTGAAACTTTACAAGAGATAAATAATAATTATAAAGAATTTTTTAATTTTCATAAATTAAATCTGAAATGAATAATATCTCCATCTTGAATTAAATAATTTTTTCCTACTAAAAATATTTTTCCAGCTTTTTTTGCTTGTTCTTCTGATTTATATTTTATAAAATCATTATAATGAATTATTTCTGCTCGTATAAATCCTTTTTTTAAATCTGTATGAATTACTGATGAAGCAGTATGAGCTGTACATATATTTGGTATTGACCAAGCACGTATTTCTTTTTTTCCTACTGTAAAAAAACTTTGTAAGTTTAATAACTTATATGCTTTTTGAAGAATTTTATCTATTTTATTTTTTTTTTTACATTTATTTTTTAAGGATACAACCATTAAAGTTGAATTTTCAATTTCAACTATTTTTTTAATATTTTCTATATGTAATTTAGTTTCTTTATCTAATAAATCGTTTATATTACATATATAAATAACTGGTTTTATAGTTAATAATTGTAAATTTTTTATATATTTATTTTCATCTTCTTTTAATGGATATATTCTAATATTTTTTCCTTCTTTAAGAAAAGAAAGAATTTTGTTTAATAAATATGTAAATTTTTTATTTTCTTTTTTTTTACTAATTTTTTCTAATTTTTTTTCTATTGTTTCTATATCTTTTAATTGTAATTCCATGTTAATAATTTCTATATCTCTAACAGGATTTATAGATCCTTCTATATGAAGAATGCTAATATCATTAAAAACACGTATTATATGAAGAATTACATTTGTTTCTCTAATATGGGATAAAAATTTATTTCCTAATCCATCTCCTTTATGAGATCCTCTGATTAATCCAGCTATATCTACTATTTTTATTTCAGATGGAATAACTTTAATTGGATTTACAATTTTTTGTAATTCGTATAATCTTTGATCTGGAACTTTTGTAATTCCATAATTAGGTTCTATAGTACAAAAAGGAAAATTTTCAGATAAAACTTGAGAATTAGAAATAAGATTAAAAAATGTCGATTTTCCTGTATTTGGAAGACCAATAATTCCACATTTCATATAGATATTTTTTATTATATAAAATACAATTTTTATAAAAAAGTATTATTATTTTTATAATAAAAAATTAATTATATGAATGAATAAAAATAAGATGCCTTTTTGGCAACATATTGAAGAATTGAGAAAACATGTAATTAATTGTTTTTTAGCTATTATCATTGTAATGATCATTTTAATGAATAATAAAAATATTATATTCAATTATATTATTTTCGGTCCATCTAGAATGGATTTTATTACTTATCGTTTATTTTATAAATTAACAAATACTTTTTTAGGCCTTCATTCTAATTCTTTTTCTTTTTTATACCAAAATTTAGAAATACAAAATAGAAAAATATTTGGTCAATTTAATATTTATGTATGGACTTGTTTTATTGGAAGTTTTATTTTATCTTTTCCATATATTTTATATGAATTTTGGAAATTTATAAAACCGGCTCTTTCTGATAAAGAAAAAAAATATTCCATAGTAATTTTTATAACAGCAACTACTTTATTTATTTTAGGAGTTTTTTTTGGATATTTTATATTATGTCCATTTTTAATTCACTTTGGATATTCTTTTAGAATAAGTTTTATTCCAAAAAATATATTTGATCTTTCAGATTATATTTCTTTAGTAACTCATTCTGTATTATCTATGGGAATTATTTTTTTATTTCCTTTTATCATATATTTTCTTACCAAGATGGAATTAATTTCATATTTCTTTTTAAGAAAATATAGAAAACATGCTTTTTTAATAATGTTAATTTTTGCTTCTGCTATTACACCTGGAGATATTATAAGTACTATAATAGTTTTAATACCTTTACTAATACTTTATCAGTTAAGTATATATATATCTTTTTATGTGAATAAAAAAACCTCTTAATTATAAGAGGTTTTTTTATTTTAATTTTTACAGATTACAGATTTTTGTATTTATTTTTTCTTTTGTATTATTATTTCAACACGTCTTCCTTTTTTATATTTTTTTGAACTTCCTAATCCTCTAATTTCTATTCTAGAAGGATTAATTCCTCTGTTAACTAAAGCTTCAAAAACAGAATTTGCTCTTTTTATGGATAATATTTTATTTTGATAAAATTTTCCATGAGAATCAGCATATCCATTTATATAAAATTTAGAATTAGGAAAATAATTATTCATCATATTAGCAATATCTTTAATAATAACTAAAGAATGATTAGATAATGAATATTTTCCCATATTAAATAAAATAGGATTAAAAACAACATTAGGACATCCTCCATTTTCTTTTTTTCCAAATTTATTAGGACATTTATCTTCATAATCTGGTATATTATCTAAATCTGTATCAGGACATCCTTTAAATTTTTTTAATCCAAATTGATTTGGACATAAATCGTCTTTATCTAAAACTCCATCATTATCTATATCTTTATCTTTACAACAAATTTTTTCTTCATAAAAATTTTTTTCTTCTTTTGATGGTAAATCATATTTATTTTCCATCATATTTTTATTTTCCTTATTTTTTTTAAAAGTATTTTTACCAAAACGGAAAATAAAGCCTATATTATGTTTCCAAAAATTTAAATAATTTTTTGATTTTGGTTCTACTATTTGATTATAAGTACTTTCTAAATTAATACCTAAATTTGGTATTAACCAAAGATTTATACCTCCTCCACCATCTAATAAAAAAAAGTTTTTACTATTCGTTTTAAAATATTTTACATCTGATACTCTTAATTCTCTATTTATATAATTATTAAATCTATGATATCCAGCCCCCAATCTTAAATAAGGATCAAATTTTTGATAAGGAAAAACATATAAATTTACACCTTGACTAAGTTTAAGGAAAAAGTTATTTGATATTCTCCATTTATTATTATTTACTATACCTATTGAACCTTCTGAATATAATCCTATATAATCATTTATCTTATGCTCTAACCCTAAACTAGAAATAATAGGAGTAAAACTATTATTCCTTTTTAAAAAAAAACCTTTAAAAGGAGATTGAACAGGATAAAAATTTATATCATGAGCTGTACCTCTAATAAACCATTTTTCTTCCGAAGAATGAGAAAAAACAGAAGAAAAAAAAGTAAATAAAGCAATAATAAAAAAATTGACGTTTTTCATACAACTATAATTTCTTTGAATCTAAACAAATATATTAAATATTTAATTTCAAATAATTAAATTAAATACATTAAATAAAATTTTTTTTTCTTTTGAAAGATTTTTCAATCTCCCTAATTGAATCTTTTTTTCGCAAAAATTCACGTTTATCATATATTTTTTTTCCTTTAGCTAAAACTATTTTCATTTTTACATATCCTTTTTCATTAAAAAATAATTCTATAGGAATAATAGTTAATCCTGAAGTTTTTAATTTTTTATTAATTTTAATTAATTCTTTTTTATTAAGTAATAATTTTCTTTCTCTTCTGCTTGAATGATTAAAATTTGTTCCAAATTTATATTCAGATATATACATATTAATAGAATATAATTCTCCATTTTTCATTTGACAAAAACTTTCTGTTATATTAACTGTTTTTTGTCTTATAGATTTAACTTCTGTACCAAATAATTGTATTCCAGCTATATAATAATCTAAAAAATAATATTGAAATTTTGCTTTTCTATTAATAATACTCATAAATAATTAATTATTATTTTTGTGAAATATTTAAACGAAAATACGAAAATATAATAAGATTGAAATTTTGTTTTAAAAAAAATAAAAAATGAATGAAGAACGTTATTTAAAGGATTTTTGTTTTCAAGTAAGAAGAGATATACTCCGTATGACTAATGACGCAAAATCAGGACATCCTGGTGGTTCTTTAGGTTGTACGGAATATTTTGTTGCTTTATATCAAAAAATAATGCATTATAATCCAAAAGAATTTTCTATGAATGGAAAAGGAGAAGATCTTTTTTTTCTATCTAATGGACATATATCCCCTGTCTATTATAGTGTATTATCTAGATCTGGTTTTTTCTCTATAAAGGAATTATCTTCTTTTAGAAAATTAAATTCACGTTTACAAGGTCACCCCTCTGTACATAGAAAATTACCTGGAATACGAATTTCTTCTGGTTCTTTAGGACAAGGAATGTCTGTTTCTATTGGAGCAGCTTTATCAAAAAAATTAAATAAAGAATTTGATAATATTATTTATAGTTTACATGGAGATGGAGAATTGAATGAAGGACAAATATGGGAAGCAGCTTTATATGCTGGTTCTAAAAATATAGATAATTATATAGCCACTGTAGATTATAATGGACAACAAATAGATGGAAGTACAAATGAAGTTTTACCTTTAGGAAATTTAAAGAAAAAATTTGAATCTTTTGATTGGAAAGTTATTGAAGAATTGGAAGGTAACAATATTGAAAAAGTTATTAATGTTTTAAAAAAAGCTAAAAATGAAACTAAAAAAGGATATCCAATTTTAATTATACTATATACTAAAATGGGATATGGAGTAGATTTTATGGTAGATAATAATGCATGGCATGGTAAATATCCTAATAAAGAAGAATTGGATAATGCTTTAAGTCAAATACCTATAACTCCTTTAGGAGATTATCCTATAAAATAGTAAAAATTATGAAAAAATATCAGAATAAAGGATTAAAAGAAACTAGAGCTGGATTTGGAGATGCTTTATCATTTTTAGGAAAAAAAAATAAAAAAGTAGTAGCATTATGCGCAGATCTTACTAACTCTTTATTTATGACACAATTCTCTAAAGAATTTCCTGAAAGATTTTTTCAAATAGGAATAGCAGAAGCTAACATGATTGGTATAGCTGCTGGACTTAGTATTGGAGATTATATCCCATTTACTGGAACATTTGCTAATTTTTCTACATCTCGTGTATATGATCAAATACGTCAATCTATTTCTTATTCTTATAAAAATGTAAAAATATGTGCTTCTCATTCCGGTTTGACTTTAGGTGAAGATGGAGCCACTCATCAAAGTTTAGAAGATATAGGAATGATGAAAATGTTACCAGGAATGACTGTTATTAATACTTGTGATTATAATCAAACTTATGCAGCTACTTTAGCTATATCAAATTATTTTGGTCCAGTTTATTTACGTTTTGGACGTCCTTCTGTAGCTAATTTTACAGATATAAATAAAACATTTGAAATAGGTAAAGCAATTATTTTAACGAAAGGAAAAGATATTACTATTATAAGTACAGGACATTTAGTATGGGAATCTATAGAAGCTTCTAGAATTTTATATAATAATGAAGGTATAGAATGTGAAATAATTAATGTTCATACAATAAAACCATTAGATGAAAAAAAAATTTTAGAATCTGTTATTAAAACAAAATGTGTTCTTACTGCAGAAGAACATAATTATTGGGGTGGTTTAGGAGAAAGTGTAGCAAGAATTCTTACTTCTAATAAATGTTTTATACCTCAAGGTTTCGTCGCCGTTAATGATACTTTTGGAGAAAGCGGAAAACCAATAGAACTTTTAAAAAAATATAATATTGATAGAAATTCTATTATAAATAAGGTAAAGACATTATTAAATAATAAAAAAAAATTTTGAAAATAAAAAATATACAAAAACTAGTTCATAATTGGATAATCACTCATGGTGTTCGTTATTTTGATGTATTAACAAATACTATACTTTTATCAGAAGAAGTAGGAGAAGTTTCCAGTATTATAGCTAGAAATTATGGAGAACAATCTAAAAAAAAGAATAAACAAAATAAAGATCTTGGAAAAGAATTATCTGATGTTTTATTTATTATAATTTGTTTAGCTAACCAAACAGGAATTGATTTAGAAGAATCTTTTAATAAAAAATTAAGAGAAAAAACAATAAGAGATCATATAAGACATCATGAAAATAAAAAATTGAAGTAATATGTATATTAATATTTATAAAAATATAAAATCACTATATGGTTCAATATCTATAACAGGATCTAAAAGTGTATCTAATCGTCTTTTAATTTTAAATGCTCTTTATAAAGATATTCATATTCAAAATATTTCTAATTGTGAAGATACAGAAATATTAAAAAATAGTTTAATTAGTACTTCCAATATATTAAATATTCATCATGCAGGAACGGCTATGCGTTTTTTAACTTCTTATTTTTCTATACAAGAAGGAAAGGAAATAGTGTTAACAGGATCAAATAGAATGAAAGAAAGACCAATTTTTATATTGGTAAAAGCTTTAAGAGAATTAGGAGCAAAAATATTTTATCTTGAAAAAGATGGATATCCTCCAATAAAAATATTTGGAAAAAAAATTTTAGGAGGTGTAATTAATATAAACGCCAAAATTAGTAGTCAGTACATCAGTTCTCTAATGTTGATAGCTAGTAAATTTGATATGGGACTTAAAATTTTTTTAAAAGAAAATATTACATCTATTCCATATATTAAAATGACTTTTAAGTTACTAACTTTAGCTGGTATAAAAATTTATTGGAATAATGATATAATTCATATATTTCCAGGAAAAAAAGAAGGTAAAAAAATATTTTATATAGAATCTGATTGGAGTTCTGCTTCTTACTATTATTCAATGTCTTCTATAGCAAAAAATAGTAATATAACTTTATATTCATATAAAAGTGATAGTTTACAAGGAGATAGTGATATCTCTTCTATATATGAAGAATATTTTGGTGTTTCCACAATTTTTAATAACAATAAAATAATATTGAATAAAAAATTTAATTTTTCTCTACCAAAATTTATAGAATTAGATTTAAATAAAACACCTGATATTGCTCAAACTATTGCTGTTACTTGTGCTTCTCTTGGAATTAAATGTAATTTAAAAGGATTAGAAACCTTAAGAATTAAGGAAACAGATAGATTACAAGCATTAAAAGAAGAACTTTTAAAGTTAGGAGTAATTATAAAAATTACTAATTCTTGTTTAGAAATAACAGATTTTTTTCAAAAAAAAATAAGTTCTTTTATAAGAATAAAAACTTATCAAGATCATAGAATGGCTATGTCTTTTTCTTCTTTTGGATTATGCTATCCTTATTTACAAATAGAAAATCCAAATGTAGTAGAAAAATCATATCCAAATTTTTGGGAAGATTTAAAATATTTAGGATTTTCAATCGATTTTATGACGGATAAATAATTCTTCTTGCTGTAACAAATCTATTATTCCAATATTTTTGGTATAATTGAGATATAATTACGCCATTAGATGTAGATGCATGAATAAAAAATATGTTATTAGGATTCACATAAATAACCATACCTACATGATTTATTTTTTTAGATGATCCTGTTGCAAAAAATAATAAATCACCTTTTTCTATTTTTTTTTTAGGGACAAAAAAACCTTTTTTGGCTTGATTATAAGAAATACGAGGTAAAGTTATTTTGTAAGATGCAAATACATTTTTTATAAAAGCAGAACAATCTATTCCTGTTTTAGTTTCACCTCCATATAAATATGGAGAATACATATAATCTTTAGCTTTTTCTATAAGAAATTCTTTTCTTTTAAAAAATTCTTTTTTTAAAAATTTTAAATAATTTTTTGATTTATTCTTTTTTCTAAAAAAAATTTTTTCATACTTTTTTTTATATTTCATATTTTCTCCATGCAATGAAAATGAAATAGAAAAAAAATGATAACAAAAAATAATAAGTAAAAAAAATTTATTTATAATAAGTACTATTTTTACTTTGAATTAAAAAATATAAATGATAAAAAAAAGAAAAGATATTTTCAAATGTAAATAAAATACTTGTATTAAATACAAAAAAAATTTAATTTGTAAATTTTGAGTTCTTTTTTAAAGGCCCATTCGTCTATTGGTTAGGACGTCAGGTTTTCATCCTGGAAAGAGGGGTTCGATTCCCCTATGGGCTATAAATAAAAATTTATTTTTTATGGCAAATAATTTATCTTCTATAAAAAGAATTAGACAAAATAATACTAAACGCTTACGTAATAAATATGTATATAAAAGTGCAAGAACTGCTATAAAAAAATTGTTAAAAGATGGAAATAAAGAAAAATATTCTAAAATAATTTCTATGATAGATAAATTATCTAAAAGAAATATTATACATATGAATAAAGCAGCTAGATTTAAAAGACAATTAAGTAAAAAATTATTTATTTAAATTTTTTTTAGTTATTAATTTATTTTATATCAATTTAATAGATTAGATATTTTATTAATATATAATTTTATATTTATATGAAAATAAATTCCTTATCTCCAATAGGAATATTTGATTCTGGAATTGGAGGTCTTATTATAGCTAAAGAAATTAAAATTCAGATGCCTAATGAATATTTTATTTATTTCGGAGATACTATAAATATGCCTTATGGAGATAAATCTAAAAATTTTATCATAGATCATTCTATGAAAATAGTTTCTTTTCTCTATAAAAAAAAATGTAAAGCTTTAGTAATAGCATGTAATTCTATAGCTTCCAATGCTTTGGATGTTATTAAAGAAAAATTTCATAAAAAAATATTAATATTTAATGTTATAGATCCTGTGATAAAAAACAATATTTTTCTTTCTTCTAAAAGAATAGGAATAATTGCAACACCAGCTACTATACGTTCAAATTTTTATATAGAAAAAATAAAAAAATATTATCATCATTTAGATATTATTAAAATATCTACTTCTTTATTAGCTCCTATTATAGAAAAAGGTGATAATATAGAAAAAATAAATAATGTTATAAAATATTATTTAAATTTTTTACAATTAAAATCTATAGATAGATTATTATTAGCTTGTACTCATTATTTATTTTTTAAACAAGAAATAGAAAATTTTTTTCATGGAAAAGTTCATTTAATTGATATACAAAAAATAGTGGTACAAGAAATAAAAAAACAACTTAACAAAAAAAAATTATTATGTATTTATCCAAATTATAATAAAATTCCTATTTTTTATACATCTAGTTATATACCAAGTTTTTTCGAAAAAAAAGTGCGAACACTTTTCGGTAAAAATGTATTCATTAAAACACATTCTTTTAATTGGATCTAATTTGTGCATCTATTACAGAAAGAGTAGCTAAATTTACTATTTCTTCTATACTAGATTGCATTTGCATAACATGTGCAGGTTTTCTCATTCCTAACATTACAGGACCAATAGTTTGAACCTCTCCCATTCCTCTAATAAATTTATAAGTTAAATTTCCTGATTCTAAATTAGGAAAAATAAAAATATTTGCTCTTTTTTTAACAAGTTTAGAAAATGGAAATTTACTAGCTAATAAAAATTCATTTAAAGCAAAATCAGGTTGTAATTCTCCATCAACAATTAAATTTGGATATTTTTTATGTAAAAAAGATACTGTTTGAGAAACTTTATAAGATGTTTTAGAATTTGATGAAAAATTTTGAAAAGATAATATAGCTATACGTGGTTCAATATCAAATTCTCTAACTACATGAGAGGTCATAATCGCTATCTTAGCTAATTCTTCACTTGTTGGATCTGGAATAACAGCTGTATCCGCTAAAAATAATGGTCCACGTTTTGTTAATAAAATCATCATACCTGCGGCTTTATAAACAGAATCTTCTATTCCTATAACTTCTAACATAGGACGTAAACTTAATGAAAAACTTCTGGAATATCCTGTAATTACGGCATCTGCTTCTCCTTGATCTACCATCATAGCACCAAAATGATCATTAGTACGCATTCTAATTTTAGAATCATATAAAGTTAAGCCTTTTCTATTTCTTCTTTTCCAAAGAATTTTAGCATAAAACTCTACTTTTTTTATATTTTCTTCTTTCTCTGGATCTATAATTTTCAATAATTCAATATATAAATTATTTTCATTCATTATACGTTTAATACGATCTTCATTACCTAATACAATAGGAATAGAAACAATGCCTTCTTCACTAAGAATTTGTACTGATTTAAGAACATCATACTCTTCTCCATTACAAAAAACAATTTTTTTAGGATTAGTACGTGCTCTATTTTGTATCATTCTAAGCATTTTACTTTCATATCCCATTCTATCAAGTAATTTTTCTTTATATATTTTCCAATCGGAAATGGGATTTCTTGCTACTCCAGAATTCATAGCAGCTTGAGCTACAGCAGGAGCAACACGAGTAATTAATCTATTATCAAAAGGTTTTGGAATTATATAATCTTTTCCAAACGAAATATTTTTTTTATTATAAACAATATTTACTTGTTCCGGAACAGGTTCTTTTGCTAAAGAAGCAATAGCATATACTGCTGCTAATTTCATTTCATCATTAATAACACTAGCATGAACATCTAATGCTCCTCTAAAAATATAAGGAAATCCTAAAACATTATTTACTTGATTAGGATAATCGCTTCTTCCAGTAGCCATGATAACATCTGGACGTATTTTTATAGCTAAATTATAATCTATTTCAGGATCTGGGTTGGCCATAGCAAAAACAATAGGATTTTTACCCATACTTTTTAACATATCTACGGTTAATATTCCACCTATAGATAAACCAATAAAAACATCTACATTTTTAATAGCTTCTTCTAATTTTAGAATAGTTGGTAAAGTGTTTACAGCAAATTCTTTTTTTTCTTTATTTAAATCAGTTCTTGAAGTATGTAATAATCCTTTGCTATCAAACATAATAATATTTTTAGGATTTACTCCTAATTGTTTATATGTCCTTGTACAAGAAATAGCAGCAGCACCAGCTCCATTTACTACCATTTTTATTTCTTGTATTTTTTTTCCAACATAGTTAATAGCATTAAGCAATGCTGCTCCTGAAATAATAGCTGTTCCATGTTGATCATCATGCATTACAGGAATATCTAATTCTTTTTTTAATCTTCTTTCTATTTCAAAAGCTTCTGGAGCTTTTATATCTTCTAAATTGATACCTCCAAAAGTTGGAGCAATAGCTTTTACTGTTTCTATAAATTTTTCTGGATTAGATTCGTTTATTTCTATATCAAAAACATCAATACCAGAAAATATTTTAAATAAAAGAGCTTTACCTTCCATTACTGGTTTAGAAGCTAAGGCTCCAATATCTCCAAGACCTAATACAGCTGATCCATTGGTAATTACGGCTACAAGATTTCCTTTAGCCGTATATTTATATACTTTTCTAGAAGAACGTGCTATTTCTTTACAAGGCTCTGCTACTCCTGGAGAATATGCAAGAGATAAATCTCTTTGACTACTATATTTTTTTGTAGGAGTTATTTGTATTTTTCCAGAAGGAAATTGACTATGATAATTTAAAGATTCATCACGAAAATTATTTATGTTTTTTCTCATTATGCATTATATTAAAATATTAAATTATGAAAAAAAATAAAGGTTTATTTATTTCCAAAATAAATCTTCTTCAAAAAAATATTTTTTATCCGATTTCCACCTAATTATAAGTTTATAATATCCTTTTTTAAGAAATTTTTTAGGAATAAATAATATTTTATTTTTATTTAATTTAAAAGTTTTTGAATAATCTAAATTTTTAGAAGAAGATCTAAACAAAGTAAAAAAACCATTAATATTATTATTAATATTATTAATAGATGGAAATATTATTTTTATTCCATAAGATAAAATGTAAACTTTTATTTTTTTAGGAAGTTTCAATGCATTTTTTCTTTCATTTATAATTTCTTGATATTTTATTTCTTCTTCATAATATTTATCCGATACTAATTCACTTCCTACATGTGGGAAAAAAAAAGTAATATAAATAATAAAGGTTATAAAAATAACCAAAGATAATACAATTCCTGTATCCCAATTAAATTTTATTTTCATAATAAAATTTTTTTATACTTAGAATTTATATTTTGCTCCATTCTACAACTTTTGATCCTTGAGGATCTTTATGTTTTAAAGGTTTTTTAATTTTTTTATTTATAAAATAAACATAACTAGATATTTTTTCAATGTCATTTCCTTTAATTTCTCCTGATTTTCCAAAAGCACGCATAGTTGGATTATTATTACTTCCATTCCATATTATAGAAAATATGTTTTTAAATTTATCTTTATCAACTATATTTATCCAATAATCATCTGTTAAATTAGGTCCTATATTTCCACTTCCATCTGATTTATGACAAGTTGCACAATTTTCTTCAAAAAGAATTTTACCATTATCAATTAAACTTTCTTTAAACGAAGCCTTTTCTATAGTTACTTGTGGTGTATTTTTTTCAAAAATTTCAATTTCTTTTAATTGATTTTTATAAAAAACATCGTATTCCTTATAAGGATTAGAAAAATCAATTAATAAATAAGAAAAAAAATAAACTATAGAAAAAATAATTGTAAGACAAAATAAATGAATCCACCACATTGGTAATTTATTATCTAACTCTATTATTCCATCAAATCCATGATCTATTTTTTTAACAATAGAATTTTTTTTATCATCATAAAATAAAAATTTGTATAATCTATACAAATAATTTCCTTCATTTTCTTCTAAAATTATTTTTTTTTCTTCTTCAGAAAGAGATTGTAATTTTTTTTTAAAAATTAAGTTGTTAATAGATTCTAAAATAAACAATAATATTATAGTAGTAATAAAAAAAAGTATTGTAATAGGATGGACTAAATAAGACATCTGATTATAACTTATAAGAAATACATACAACATAAATCCTATAACAGATAAAATAGAAGATATCATAATAAAAGATGAAATCTTAGACCTCATTAGATATTTATTTTTTATTAGATTCTAAAGGTTCTTTAGAATCTAAAGGTTCTTTAGAATCTAAAGGAATTAAACTTAATTTTCTATAATATTTTTTAGATTTAAAAAAAACAAATAATAAAATAAATAAAAAAAATAAAAAGAATAAAATTAACATAATAGATTGAAAAATTCCTACATTTTTTTCTCCAGAAAAATATTGTTTAAAAAATTTTATCATTATTTAAGATTTAATATCTGTTCCTAAACGTTGTAAATAAGCAATTAATGCTATAATTTCTCTTTTTTCTAATGGAATAAATTTATCTTTATCTATTTCTTTTTGTCTATTTATTTCTTTTTTTAAATTTGGATATTCATTATAAATATCAAATACTATTTTATTTGCTTGTTCATCCATATCTTTATAAATATTTTTAACATATTTTACAGTATATGGAACTCCTAATTTAATCATTGCTTTGATTTTTTTTTCTGTATTAGATCTATCTAATTTGTTATAAATTAACCATGGATATCTTGGCATAATAGATCCAGGAGAAGTATAACGAGGATTATACATATGATTATAATGCCAAGAATTAGGATTTTTACCTCCTTCTCTAGCTAAATCTGGACCAGTACGTTTTGATCCCCAAAGAAATGGATGATCATATACAAATTCTCCTGCTTTAGAATATTCTCCATAACGAACAACTTCATCTCTAAATGGACGAACTTGTGCACTATGACAAGCATTACAACCTTCTCTTACAAATAAATCTCTTCCTTCTAATTCAAGAGCTTTATAAGGTTTTACAGAATGAATAGTAGGAATATTAGATTTAATAACTAAAGTAGGAATTATTTCTATAAATCCTCCAATAGCTACAGCTACAAAAGATAAAATAGTTAATTGTACGGGTTTTCTTTCTAACCAACTATGAAATTTTTCATTTTTATATTTCATATTTTCATATGAAGAAAAATATTTAAATTCTTCATTATTAAATGAATATCCTTTATTAATTGTTTTAATAATATTAAAAATCATTAAAACAAAACCTAAAAAATAAAAAAGTCCTCCTGCAAACCTTATTTTATAAAACGGAATAATAGATAAAACAGAATCTAAAAAATTTTTGTAAGTTAAAGTTCCATCAGGATTAAATTTTTTCCACATAATCGATTGTAATATAGATCCAAAATACATAGGAAAAATATATAATATAATACCTATTACTCCTAACCAAAAATGTAAATTAGCTAATGATATAGAATATAATTTTGTATTCCATATTTTTTGTATTAACCAATAAATTATTCCAAAAGCCATAAAACCATTCCATCCTAAAGTACCTAAATGAACATGTGCGATAACCCAATCTGTAAAATGACCGATTGAATTCAAAGTTTTAGTAGCTAACATAGGTCCTTCAAATGTAGCCATACCATAACATACAATACTTACTACAAAAAACTTTAAAACAGGATTTTTTTTCATTTTATTCCAAGACCCTCTTAAAGTTAATAATCCATTCAACATTCCTCCCCAAGAGGGAGCAATTAACATTATTGAAAAAACGGTACCCAATACTTGAGACCAATTAGGAAGTGAAGTATACATTAAATGATGAGGACCTGCCCAAATGTATATAAATATTAAAGACCAAAAATGTATAATAGATAATTTATAAGAATAAATAGGTTGATTAGAAGCTTTCGGTACAAAATAATACATTAGACCAAGTATAGGAGTAGTTAAAATAAAAGCTACTGCATTATGTCCATACCACCATTGCATTAATGCATCTTGAACTCCAGCATATATAGAATAACTTTTAAAAGATAAAAGAGATATGGGTAATTCTAAATTATTAAATAAATGTAACATAGCTACAGCTACCCATGTTCCTAATAAAAACCATATGCTAACATATAAATGTTTAATTCTTCTTTTTAAAATACTTCCTATCATATTTATACCATAAATCAACCAAATAATAAAAATACCTATATCTATAGGCCATTCATGTTCAGCATATTCTTTACTTGTATTTATTCCTAACAAAAAAGTAATCCAAGTAGATAAAATAAATATTTGCCATCCCCAAAAATGAATCCAACTAAGTATATCACTAAAAATTCTAGTTTTTAATAAACGTTGTAATGAATAATAGTATCCTGTAAAAATAACGTTTCCTACAAAAGCGAAAATAGTAGTACTTGTATGTAGCATTCTCCATCTTCCGAAACCCATTATTCCTTGAGAATTTTTTAAATTTTTTCCAAAAAAAAATTCTGGTAATTCAGGATAAAATAATAGAATAGCTATAAATAATCCAGCTAAAAAACCAATAAAAGCCCAAAAAATTGTAGCATATAAAAATGCTTTTACAATACGATTGTTATAATAAGATATTTTTAATTTCATCATTAATTTGTTTCAATATCATCAATTAAAATCCTAACTTTATAAGATTCACAATCATCAAATTGACCAGAATAAAGAGCAATTAAAAAAAATATAAGAAACAAAGCCCCTAAAGAAATACTAGATAATATCATAATAATTAATATATCCATAAAATTTAATTAATAATTAAAATAACCTATAAGAAATTATCCAAGTAGATATTATAGAAAATATAATGACTGAAAAAGAACTTAAAGGCATTAAAATAGCTGCTATAAAAGGATTTAAATTTCCAGTAACAGCAAATAATATTCCTATACTATTATAAAATAAACTAATTACAAAATTAATAATTACTAATTTTGTAGATATTTTGGATATTTTTAAAAATAAAAAAATTCTATTTAAACAATTAGATTGAAGAAAAGCATCACAACTAGGAAAAAATCCAGTGGGATTTTCTGATATAGAAACTCCTACTTCACTTTGATTTAAAGCAGAACAATCATTAATTCCATCTCCAAACATCATTACTTTTTCCCCTGTTTTTTGTAATTTTTTAACATAATTTAATTTTTCTTCTGGACTTTGACTAAAAAATACTTTACCTGATTTAGGTAAAATAGATTTTAAATATTTTTTTTCTAATTCATTATTATCTCCAGAAAGAATAACTATTTTATATTTTTTTAAATCTTGAAATATTTTTTTTATTCCTTTACGATAATAATTTTTGAATAAAAAATAACCTAAAAATTTTCTATTTATAGAAACTGCAACTATTGTTTTATTTTTATTATTAATTGTAATACCTAAATATTTAGGAGATCCTATTTTAATTAAAATATTATTTATTTTTCCTTCTAATCCTTTACCTATTTCTTCTTTAAAATTATTTACAGAATAAAAATTTTGTACGGATAATTGAGATAGTATCTTTTTACTTAAAGGATGGATAGAATTTCTTAATAAAGAAGCTATAATTTTTTTTTCATTTTTATCAAGATTTTTTCCAAAAAAAAATATTTTATTTTTATTAGAATCAGTTATAGTACCAGTTTTATCAAAAATTAAAGTTCTTATTGAAGATATTTTTTCCATTGTAAAAATATCTTTTATATAAAAACCTTTTTTAGAGAAAAATTTTATAATATTTCCAAATACTAACGGAGTAGAAAGTGCTAAAGCACAAGGACAAGTAACAATTAATACGGAACAAATAGTTTGAAACATTTTTGATATATTTTTATTAAAAAACCAAAAACATCCAGTTATTATAGAAATAATTAAAATAGAAGGAGTAAAATATTGACTAAATCTAGTAGATATAGAATTTAGATAAAAAAAATTTTTATCCATAGATTTTTTTTTATTCCATAATAAACTAAGATAACTATGATCCATATTTTTAATGACTTTTAAAAATATTGCTTCTCCTTTTTGTTTAGATCCAGCATAAATACGATCTCCTATTTTTTTATTTATTAAATAAGATTCTCCTGTTATAAAACTATTATCTAATACAGCGTTTCCTTTTATTAAAAAAGAATCAACAGGAATAATTTCTTCATTTCTAATTAAAATGATATCTCCTTTTTTTAAAGAAGAAAGCAAAATTTTTTCTTCTTTTTTATTTTTTTTATATATTTTTGTTACTGAAATAGGATAAAAAGATTTATAATCTTTATTAAAAGATAAAATCTTATTATGTGTATGAATTCTAAATATTTTACTAATAAGTAAAAATAAAGAAAAACTAGAAAGACTATCAAAATATCCAGAACCTAAATCAAAAAAAACTTCGTAACAACTCCATATAAAAAGAATAAATACTCCAATAGAAATTGGTACATCAATATTAAAAATATGTTTTTTTAATCCTAAAATAGCATATTTTATATGATCTGAAAAAGAAAATGATACAACAGGTAAAGAAAGAATTAACATTAAATAACGAAAAAAATATCTATTGTTTATAAACCATGGATCTTCTTTATAAGATCCTACATATCCAGGAATAGCTAAAAGCATAATATTCCCAAAACAAAAAAAAGAAATAGCTAGTTTTCCAACTAATTTTCTATCAAATAGATTTTTATTTTTTTTATTTTCTACCGATTCAAAGTTTACAGAAGGTTGATAACCTATATTATTTAATATTTTAGCTAAATCACTTATTTTTAATTTTTTGTTATTAAATGTTATACAAATTTTTTTATTTGCAAAATCAACAGTAGATTCTATTATATTTTTATTAAATTTAGATAAACTTTCTAAAATAAAAACACAAGAACTACAATGAATAGAAGGAATTAAAAAACAAACGCTAGTAATGTTTTCATGATTAAAATTTATTAATTTATCGGAAATAATTTTTTCATCTAAAAAATCAAAATTTTTAGTTTTATTCGTCATAAATAATAAATATATTCTAAATAATTGTAGTATATTTTTTATACTCTTCTAAAGACATTAATTTATTATATTCTTTAATATCTAACATTTTGATTCGTATAATCCAAGAATTTTTATTTAATAATTCTGGTTTAGATAATAATTCTTTATTAATTTCAATAATATAACCAGAAACAGGCATAAATAAATCTGAAACAGTTTTTACTGCTTCTATTGTTCCAAAAACCTTACCTTCTTTTATTTCTTTTCCTATTATAGAATTTTCTACATCTAAATAAACAATATCTCCTAACTCTTTTTTAGCAAAAGTACTTATTCCTATATAAGCTTTATTTTTTTCATTTTGTTCTAATCTTATCCATTCATGATTTTTACTATACCTTAAATTATTCATACTTTTTTTTTTAAAATTAAATTTTTATTTATTTGTATAGTTTAAATTTTTTTATAATTAAAAGAAATATTTTATAAAAAAAACGTATTTTTCTAAAAATATAATCTCTTTTTTTAGTTTCATTTTTTCTTATGATAGAATTTATATATAAATCTATTCTTTTATTCATATCTTTAGAAGTTTCTTCATCAAATTTCCATAATAGATATTCTTCTATTTTATTAATTAATAAAATTGAATAATTTAAAGATGTAGCATATCCAGCTTTTTTTAACTCTATAGCCCAAGATTGATAATCATTTTTTTTTAATGAAAATAATTTATAATAACGTGGTTGTTGCAAAAATTTAGAATGATCAAGAAAAGAATCCTTTATTGAATTATATTTTCTAAAACATTCTTTAGGAAGATCATCATCATAATAATAAACATCTCCCATCCAATTTTTTCCACATTTAATACCAAAATGATTATTTGTCGCTTTTGATAAAATACTATTTCCGCTAGAAGATTCTAATATTCCTTGTCCTAATTTTATACTAGCTGGTATTCCGAATTTTTCCATTTCTTCAATAGCAAGTATTGAGTATTTTCTAATATATTCAATTACATTTTTTTCTATATTTTTTTCTTTATCTACTTTTTGTTTTTCTTTAGAAAAAGAAAATGATAATGATATTAAAAAAAATAATAAATAAAAAAAATTTTTCATTTTTTTATAATAAAAAGTATACTTAATTTTATACTAAGTAAAAAGATTCCATAAAAAACCAGTTTTAAAAAAATATTTTTTATTATTATTAATATTTTTTTGTTGAATATTGAAATAAAATATAATTCTATATATTTTAAAATTTATAAAATAATCTATAAAAGGAACTTCTTCTATTTTTTTTGAAAAACATTCTTCTTTTTTATAAAAAGTAAATAAATCAAAGGGATAAGAATATTTTTTATAAAAAAAATTATTTAAATATTGAATAGAAAAACCAGTTTGCATAGATAAAGCTTTATTAAAATAATTATCCTTATAAAATATAGTATTTCTTAATAAAAAATTTGGTACATCAAAAATTAACGAATTTAAATTAGTTTTATGATATAAAAAAATATTATTAAATTGAAATTTCCATATATTATGTATTGTATTAAACATTAAATAAACATTATTGTAATGTTTAAAATCATTTTTCATTTCATTATTAGAATTTTCTAATCTAGATATTTTAAAAATAATATTATAATTTTTTTTATAAAAAAAAGAAAAATTAATTGTTTTTTCTGTATCAAAAAATAATCTATTTTCTTGTTTTTTATAATAATTATGATTATTTCTAAAAATCAAAAAATTTATAAAATTATTATCATTTTTAATAATACTTAATTTAGTATTAAATTGAAATTTTTTATCAAAATATGTATTAAATAAGGCTTCTATATAATAATATTTTTTAGACATCCATTTTAAATCTGAATGAAATTTTAAAATATTATTAATAGGATAACTTATTTTCATTGCTAACGAAAAATTATTTATATTTTTTTTTCTAGAAATCATTTTATTATTATATTCATAAAATGATAAATAATTTCTATTATTAAATATAGATCCTACTTCTATAGTACTTTCTTTTTTTTTTAAAATTAAAAATAATCCATTTTTTAAATGAAAATGATTCATTTTATTTTTTAATTGATAAAAATGAAATTTAGAATATTCTATATAATTTTTTAAAAAAAATGAATTTTTTAAAGGAAAAAAAAATTTCTTTAAAAATCCAACATAAAATCTATTATAATTAAATATTTTTTGATCTAAAATTGTATTTTCTTTTTCTTTTATTATATCGAATTTTTGATGAATATAATGACTCCAAAATTTATATTTATCCTCATTTTTATAATTAAAAGTACTTAAAAATAAATTTTTTTTATTTTCAAAATTAAACTCATCTTTAGCAAGATAAAAATTTCTATATTCTATAGAATAATTAATTTTTTCATCTATATTTTTAGAAAAAAAACCACTTAATACTTTTTCTTGAAAAGAATTATTTATATAAAATATTTCTGATATAGGAGTTTTAACATCAAAATATCTAATTTTTTTATAAGAAAAAAAAGGGTCCTCAAAAAGAAACATTTTTTTTATATTATTTTGATGATTTTTTATATTATTTATAATAAATCTATCATCTTTAAAAAAATTTTGAGAATAATATTTTTTTATAGAAAATGATTTTATATCTAAAATTTTTTTTTCAAAATCATTTTCTTCTGTCCAAAATTTGTAATCTTCATTATTAGGATAATAAATATTTATTTTTTTTTCTGTATTAATTACTTCTTTTTCTATATGATTAGAAATAGTAGTAATAATAATAGAATGAATAAAAGTTAAAAAATAAAAAATTAATATTATCATATAATTAAACTAACTATAAATTACACTAGAATTTATAATTATAGATATAAAAAATTTATTTATATTTGCATAAGGTTAATGTCATTTCTTTCTAAAGAAAAAATGGTATTCTTTCAAGATACATATTGATATATGTTTGTCTCAAACAATATTGGCTTGTCTTTATGACAGCCTTTTTTTTTCATCATGTAAAAATACCATGAACGATGTTCAAATTTAGTTTTAGAACTATTCAGAAAAAAATTTTAGCTGATAGTACTACTCCAATAGAATTATATTTAAAACTTAGAGATCTTTTTCCAAAAACATTATTATTAGAAACTTTTAATTATAAAAATTACAAAAATAATTTTTCTATTCTTTGTATTAATCCAGTTTCTGAATTTATTCTAGATAAAAATGTGTTAAAAATATCATATCCAAACTGGATTCAAAAACATATTTTTATAAAAAATAAATTAGATATACAAAATTTAATAGAAGATTTTTTTAAAAAATTTACAAGTGATAATTATTCAATTTTTTATTCTGGTTTATATGGATATATATCTTATGATAGTATTCAATATTTTGAAAAAATAAAATTTTATGCTCCTATTAAGAAAATATATAATTTACCACAAATAAGATTTGGATTTTATAAAAATTTAATTATATTTAATCATTTTCATAATGAGATGCATTTAATTGAACATCAGTTTTCTGAAAAAAAAGATACTTCTATTAATCATTTAATTGAATTAATAAAAAAGAAAAATTTTCCATCTTTTCCATTTCAATCTATAGGAAATCGATCTTCAAATGTTACTGATATAGAATACCAAAAAATGGTATCTAAAGGAATAAAAGCATGTTTACGTGGTGATGTATTTCAAATAGTATTATCTCGTCAATTTCAACAAAAATTTAGAGGGGATGAATTTAATGTATATCGTGCTTTACGATTTATAAATCCATCTTCATATCTTTTTTATTTTGATTATGGAAATTATAAATTATTTGGATCTTCTCCAGAATCACAATTAGTTGTTAATAATCATATAGCCTATATTAATCCAATAGCAGGAACTATACGAAGATCAAATATTGAAAATAAAGATAAAAAGTTATCTAAAAATCTTATAAATAATCCAAAAGAAAATGCAGAGCACATTATGTTAGTAGATCTAGCTAGAAATGATTTAAGTAAAAATTCTTCCGATGTAAAAGTAGAAATATTTAAAGAAATACAAATTCTTTCTCATGTATTACATATGGTATCTAAAGTATCTGGAAAATTGGAAAATAATATATCACTTATAAAAGTGTTTGGTGATACTTTTCCTGCTGGAACTCTTTCAGGAGCTCCTAAATATAAAGCAATGGAATTAATAGATAAAATAGAGAATCAACATAGAGGAATATATGGAGGTGCTATTGGTTTTTTTGGATTAAATAATTCTTATATCAATACAGCTATAGTTATTCGTTCTTTTTTAAGTAAAAATAATACTCTTTTTTTTCAAGCTGGTGCAGGTATTGTTTCTGATTCTAAAGAAAAAAAAGAATTAGAGGAAGTGAATAATAAATTAATGGCTTTATTTAAAGCTTTAGAATTAGCTAAAAATATATGAATTTTTATGGACAAAATATTAATTTTAGATAATTATGATTCTTTTACTTACAATTTAGTTCATGCAGTAAAAAAATTAACTAAAAATCCTATTAAAGTATCTAGAAATAATGAAATAAAACTTTCTGATATAGAAAAATATAACAAAATAATTCTTTCTCCAGGACCAGGTATTCCCGATGAAGCTCATATTTTAAAACCTTTAATAAAAACTTTCGCCTCTACTAAGAGTATTTTTGGAGTTTGTTTAGGTCAACAAGCTATAGGAGAAGTTTTTGGAGCAACTCTTCTTAATACAAAAGAAGTTTATCATGGAATAACTAGTTTAGTTAAAATTGTAGATACAAAAGAAATTCTTTTTAAAAAATTACCTAAAGAGATTAAAGTAGGACGTTATCATTCTTGGATTATATCTCCACATAATTTTCCTAATGATCTTAAAATTACTGCTATTGGAGATAAAGGAGAAATTATGGCTTTACGTCATAAATATTATGATGTACGTGGAGTTCAATTTCATCCAGAATCTATATTAACTCCATATGGAGAAAAAATTATAGGTAATTGGTTGAATGTAAAATGACATATGAAAAAATTATTAAAAAATCTTTTTTTAGAAAAAACTTTAACAAAACAAGAGGCTAAAAATTTCATTATAAATTTATCAAAAGGTAAAATAAATCAAACTCAAGCAATAGTTATTACTTCTATATATAATATGAGAAATCCTACTTTAGAAGAAATAATAGGATTTAGACAAGCTATAATGGATTTATGTGTTAGAGTAAATCTAACAGAATTTAATGCTATAGATATAGTTGGAACTGGTGGAGATGAAAAAAATACTTTTAATATTTCTACATTAGCTTGCTTTATAGTAGCAGGAACGGGAGAAAAAGTAATCAAACATGGAAGTTTTAGTTCTTCTTCTGTAACAGGATCTTCAAATTTATTAAAAAAATTAGGATATCATTTTACTAATAAAGAAGATAATTTAAAAAATCAATTAGATAAAGTAGGTATTTGTTATTTACATGCACCTATATTTCATCCATCGTTAAATATTATGTCTTACGCAAGAAAAGAATTAGGTATTAAAACTATTTTTAATACGCTTGGTCCATTATTAAATCCAGGTAATCCAAAAAATCAATTATTAGGAGTTAATAATTTAGAATTAGCTAGAATATATTATTATATGTATCAAAATACAAAAAAAAATTACGCAATTATTCATAGTTTAGATGGATATGATGAAATTACACTTACTAGTGATATAAAGTGTTATACTCCTAAAGGAGAACGCTTTTATTCAATAGAGGAATTAAGTAATATAGGTTATAAAATAAAAATAAATCCCAAAGAATTAAAAGGAGGAAAAAATACAGAAGAAAATATTAAAATATTTACTAATGTTTTATCAGGAAAAGGAACTTTAGCTCAAAATGAAGTAGTTTTAATAAACGCTACATTTGCATTAAGTTTATTAAATAAAGATAATTTTAAAACTAATTATAATAAAGCTAAATATTCTTTAATAAGTGGAAAAGCAAAAAGTATTCTTAAAAAATTTTTAAGTATATGAATATTCTTGAAAGAATAATATCCATTAAAAAAAAGGAGATAGAAAAAAATAAAAAAATATATCCTATAAAAAAATTAGAAAAAAGTATTTTTTTTAATAGAAAAACTTTTTCTTTATCTAAAAATATAAAGAATAGTAATACTGGTATTATTTCTGAATTTAAATTAAGATCTCCATCTAAAGGAATTATAAATAATAAAGTTTTAGTAGAAAAAATTGTTAAAGATTATGAACTAGCAGGATCTAGTGGAATATCTATTCTTACAGATCAATATTTTTTTTCTGGTAAAAAAGAATATTTAAAAAAATCACGTGATATAGTTTCTATACCTATTCTAAGGAAAGATTTTATTATTAATGAATATCAAATTATAGAATCTAAATCTATAGGATCTGATGCTATTTTATTAATAGCAGGAATTCTTTCTAAAAAAGAAATAAAAAGTTTTTCTAAACTTGCAAAAAGTATTGATTTAGAAGTTATTCTTGAAATTCATAATGAAATTGAAATAGATAAAATAACGAATAATTTAGATATTATAGGAATCAATAATAGAGATTTAATTAATTTTATTGTAGATAAAAATATTTGTTTGAAATTATCTTCAAAAATACCTGATGGTTATATAAAAATAGCAGAAAGTGGAATAAATGATATAAATTTTATTTTAAAATTAAAAAAAAAAGGATTTAAAGGTTTTTTAATTGGAGAATCATTTATGAAAGAAAAAAATCCTGGAAAATTTTGTAATAATTTTATAAAAAATTTAAAAAAATTAGTATATAATAATGAAATATAATTCATTAAAAATAAAAATATGTGGTATGAAATTTCAAATACAAAAAATATCTACTTTAAATCCTGATTTTATAGGATTTATATTTTATCCTAATTCTCCTAGATTTGTAGGAAATAATTTTTTTATTCCAAAAATTAGAAATAAAATATTAAAAACTGGAGTTTTTGTAAATGAAATTGAAGAAAAAATATTACAAATAAGTAATAAAAAAAAATTAGATTTTATACAATTACATGGAACAGAAAAACCATCTTATTGTGAAAAATTATTTAAAAAAGGATTAAAATTAATTAAAAGTTTTAGAATAGATAATCATTTTTCTTTTAAAAAAAATGTAGAAGATTATATTCCTTTTTGTACTTATTTTTTATTTGATAATAATACAGTTCATTATGGAGGTAGTGGAAAAAAATTTTGTTGGAAAAAACTTTATGAATATAATTTTAAAACTCCATTTTTTTTAAGTGGAGGTATTGGAATAAAAGATTTTAATAAAGTAAAAAATTTTTTACATCCAAAAATATTTGGAATAGATTTGAATAGTAAATTTGAAATTTTTCCTGGAAAAAAAAATAAAATAGCATTAGATTTTTTTTTAAAAAAAATAAGAAAACTATGAAATTTTTTGTTGATAAAAATGGATATTACGGAGAATATGGTGGAGCTTTTATTCCAGAAATGTTATATGAGAACATAATAGAATTACAAAAAAATTATAAAAAATTTATTACAAGTAGTGAATTTAAAAAATTATACAGAAAAATATTAAAAGATTATGTTGGAAGACCAACTCCTTTATTTTTTTGTAAAAAATATTCTGATAAATATAAGGCAAAAATATATCTTAAAAGGGAAGATTTAAATCATACAGGATCACATAAAATTAATAATACGATAGGTCAAGTTTTATTAGCAAAAAAATTAGGTAAAAAAAAAATTATTGCTGAAACAGGAGCTGGACAACATGGAGTTGCTACGGCTACTACTTGTGCTTTAATGAATTTAAAATGTATTATTTTTATGGGAGAAACAGATATGTGTCGTCAATCTACTAATGTTCTTAGAATGAAATTTCTTGGAGCTGAAATTGTTCCTGTTTTTAGTGGTGAAAAAACACTTAAAGATGCAGTTAATGAAGCTATTCGTTATTGGATTAATAATACAGATAGCTACTATTTAATAGGTTCTACAGTTGGTCCACATCCTTATCCTCAAATGGTAGCTGATCTTCAATCTATTATTAGTGAAGAAATCAAAATGCAATTAGAAGAAAAAGAAGGAATATCTTTTCCTAATTATATAATTTGTTGTATAGGAGGAGGTAGTAATGCTGCAGGATCCTTTTATTATTTTTTAGATAATAATTTAGTAAATCTTATAGCGGTGGAAGCTGCAGGATTAGGTATAAAAACAGATAAAACAGCTGCTTCTATTCATTCTGGTTCTAAAGGAGTTTTACATGGAAGTATGACTATTCTTTTACAAAATAAAGATGGTCAAGTACTTCCTGCTCATTCTATATCTCCTGGATTAGATTATCCAGGTATAGGACCTATGTATGCTAATCTTTTTATAAAAAATCGTGTAAAATTTTTATCAGTTACAGATGAAGAAGCTTTACAAGCAGGATATGAATTATCTTTATTTGAAGGTATTATTCCAGCTTTAGAAAGTGCCCATGCATTAGCTGTATTAAAAAAAATAAAATTTAATAAAAATGATGTAGTTATTCTGACTTTATCAGGAAGAGGAGATAAAGATATTAATGTTTATAATAAATATTTTACTAAATTATGAATCAAATACATAATTTTTTTACAATAAAAAATAAAAATATATTGTGTATTTATTTTACTGCAGGATATCCTAAAATAGATAGCACAATAAAAATAATAAAAATTTTACAGAATATTTCTGTAGATTTAATAGAAATAGGTATACCATATTCTGATCCTTTAGCAGATGGAATGATTATACAAAAAAGTAATAAAATATCTTTAAAAAATGGAATGAATATTTCTTTATTATTTTCACAAATAGAAAAAATTAAAAAAGAAATAAAAATACCTATTATTATTATGGGTTATTTTAATCAATTTTATAAATTTGGAGAGGAAAAATTTTTAAAAAAATGTAAAAAATCAGGAATATCTGGACTAATTTTACCAGATCTTCCTGTAAATATTTTTGTAAAAGAATATCAAAATATGTTTAAAAAATATTCATTATCTATGATATTTTTAATTACTCCAAAAACAAATTCACATAGAATTTCTTTATTAAGTAAATATACTGATGGTTTTTTATATTTAGTATCTTCTAATTCTACAACTGGAAAAATTAATTTTTTTGATAAAGAACAAATATCTTTTTTTGAACGTGTAAATAGATTATCTATAAAAGTTCCTAAACTGATTGGATTTGGAATTACTAATAAAAAAAATTTTAATTTATCATGTAAATACGCAAATGGTGGTATTATTGGAAGTTCTTTTATTAAATCATTACAAGAAAAAAAATTAGAAGAAAGTATAAAAAAATATATTAAATCTATTAGATAATTTTTTTTCTTTCTCCAAAAATTAAAGTACCTAATCTAATAAGTGTACTTCCATATTTTATAGCAATTTTATAATCTCTACTAATTCCCATAGAAAGAATATAATGTCCATATTTTTTTTTACATATTTCATATATATATTGTAAATACGAAAATTCATTATGAATTTTTTTTTCTTCTTGAAAAGAAGCCATTCCCATAATTCCAATTATTCTTATATTTTTCATAGTTTTATAATTTTCGCTTTCTAATATATTATAAGCTTCTTTATCCGTTATTCCTAACTTATTTTTTTCATCACTTATTTTTATTTGTAAAAGACAATTAATAATTTTATTATATTTTAATCCTATATTATTTATCATTATAATATGTTTCATACTTTGAACACTATGTATTAAATAAATAAAAGGTATTATATATTTTAATTTATTACTTTGAATTCTTCCAATCATATGCCAACGAATATCTTTAGGTAATTTATTATATTTTTTTACCATTTCTTGAATATAATTTTCTCCAAAGTCTTTATTACCAGATAAATATAATTTTTTTATAGAAAAAATATTTTGATTTTTAGAAACAACTAAGATTTTTACATTTTTTGGAATATATTTTTTTATGGAAAAAAAATTATTATCTATATGATTTTTCAAAATCTTTCATAATTTGAATTAAAAATTGAATACTTTTTAATGGAAGTGCGTTATATATACTAGCACGATATCCACCTAAAAATCTATGACCATTTAATCCTATAATATTTTTATTTTTCCATATTTTATCAAATTCTTTTTTTAATTTTTTTTCTTTTAAAAAAAAGATAACATTCATATTAGAACGATCTTTTTTTTGTATTTTGTTTTCAAATAAAATATTTCTATCTATTTCGTTATATAATAATTTAGCTTTATATTGATTTTCTTTTTCTAAAAAAGAAAGGCCTCCTTTTTTTTCTATCCATTCTAAAGTTAGCATAGAAGTATAAATAGAAAATACATTTGGAGTATTTAAAATACTATTATTTTGTATATGTATTTTATAATCCATATAAGAAGGAATATTTTTTTTTATTTTTCCTAAAATATTTTTTTTTATTACAACAATAGTCATTCCTGCAGAACTTACATTTTTTTGTGCAGAAGCATAAATTAAACTAAATTTGCAAAAATCTAATTTTCTACTAAAAATATCTGAAGACATATCGCAAATTATTGGAATAGATGTTTTTGGAAATTCCTTCATTTGTGTACCTACAATTGTATTATTAGAGGTACAATGAAAATAATCAGAATTATTTGGTATATGATAATTTCTAGATATATATGTATAATTTTTTTTTTTACCAGAAAATAAAATTTTTACTTTTCCAAATTTTTCTGCTTCTTTAATAGCATTAAATGACCAAAATCCTGTATCTAAATAAGAAGCTTCTTTATTCATTAAATTATATGGAACCATTGAAAATTGCAATGTAGCTCCTCCTTGAAGAAATAAAACTGCATAATCTTCATTTAAATTCATAATACGTTTTACTAACATGGTAGTTCTTTCTATTATTTCTATAAAATCTATACTTCTATGAGAAATTTCAAGTAAAGATAATCCAGATTGATTAAAATCAATTACAGATTGAGCTGACTTTTTAACAACTTCTTTTGGTAAAATAGAAGGTCCTGCATTGAAATTATGTATTTTCATAAATAGAATAAGTAATTCTTATATCAAAATTAAAAAAAAATACTAATTGAAATTGTAAAAATAATAGATAAATTATATTTTTATTCCTAATATTTTTTTTGTTTTTTTTGTTATTTTAAATCTATCATCTAAACGATTTTCTATAATTAAAATAATATGATTATTTCCGTTAATTAATAACCATGTTTGTTCTTTTTCAAAAAGTGAAAATTTTTTATCTTTATAATATTTACTTACTTTTTTTTTCCCTTTCATACCAAAAGGGAAAAAAAAATCTCCTTGTCTCCATGTTCTTAATTGTAATGGTAATTTAATTTTTTCAAAATCTATAAGTAACATTTTTTTTCTATTTTCTTTTTTTGGATTAAAAAAAAATTTAATATTTATAGGTAAATTATAATTCAATTCTAAATTATTTATTGTATAAATTTTATTCTTTTTTTCTAAAAAAAATTTATTAGAAACTAAAATCCAAAAATTTCTATTTTTAATAAGACGATATTTTTTTGAAATCAGTTGTTTTCCTGATTGTACATGAATAAAATTTTTTAAATCATTTATATTATAAAATCCATATGAATAAAATAATTTAGATAAATAATTTAAATTTTCTATTTTTTTATACTCTATTTTCCACAAAAATGGATCATTTTTTTTTTCTATTGTAATTTTTTTATGTATTTCTTCTAATTTTTTTTCTATAAAAAAATTTTCATTTTTAAGAAAATTTATAGATTTTTTAAATCCTTTATAAAAAGAAGATGAAAAAGAGGATATTATTGGTATAATTGAACGAATTTTATTTCTTAAATATTTAAGATTTTGATTACTACTATCAGATCTCCATTTTATATTTTTTCTTTTAGCATAAAAAATAATTTCTTCTTTAGTAAAAAGAGAAAGAGGACGAATAAACTTTTTATTTATTTTTGGAATACCTAATAATCCTTTAATTCCAGTACCTCTTAAAATATTAATAAAAAAAGTTTCTATAGAATCATTAAAATGATGACCTAAGGCAATATATTTATATGAAAATTTTTCTAATAATTTATTAAACCATTTATATCTAAGTTCTCTAGCAGCCATTTGTATAGAAATATTATTTTTTTTAGAAAAATATAAAGTATTAAATTTTTTAATATGACATATTATATTTTTTTTTATACAAAAATTTTTTATAAATATTTCATCTTTATCCGATTCTTCATTTCTTAATTTAAAATTACAATGAAGAACTTCTAATTGAAGATTAGAAATATTAAGTAATATATCAATAAGGACCATACTATCTAATCCTCCACTTACAGCTACTCCTATTTTTTTTTTAGTTTTAAATGGAAAATATTTTTTAACCTCCATAAAAAAGTAACTGTTTGATATTTTTTTCATAATTTTTTAATCAATCATATTAATAATATCTTTCATTATATCATTTTTAGACTTATTATTAACATCTATTTTTTTTAAAGACTTTTCATAAAAAAATGTTCTTTTAAATAAATGTTTAATAATAAATATAAATAATTCATTCTTAGAAAAATTAGAAATTAAAGGCCTTGTTTTTTTTTCTACAAGTAATCTTTTAAATAAAGTATAACTATCTGCTTTTAAATAAAAAGTTTTTGAATACTTATTTAATAAATAAATATTATTATAAAAACAAGGAGTTCCTCCTCCTACAGATAAAATATATTTTTTTTCTTTTTTTAAAACTTTTCTTAATACCATATGTTCTATTTTTCTGAAAGAAAATTCTCCTATTTTCTTAAAAAGATTAAATATTGATTTTTTTTTCTTTTCAACAATAAGATTATCTAAATCATAAAAATCAATATTTAATCTTTTAGATAAAATTTTTCCTATAGAAGTTTTTCCACTTCCCATATATCCTATTAAAGTGATTTTCATATAAAAAAAAACATAAAAATTATAGTATATTTGTGCATGGTAAACCTATTTAAGGTTAAAGACCTGATAGCTCAGCTGGTAGAGCATTACACTTTTAATGTAAGGGTCCTGGGTTCGAATCCCAGTCAGGTCACTTCAATTTATTTCTAATACAGTAGGACAATGATCTGAAAATACTACTTCTGGTAATAAATAAGCATTTTTCATTCTTTTTTTTAAAGAATCACTAACTAACATATAATCTATTCTCCATCCTTTATTATTTTTTTTAGAATTATAACGGTAATTCCACCAACTATAATGATTCCCTTCTTTTACATAGTTTCTAAAACTATCTATAAAACCTAAATTCATAAAAAGAGTCATCCATTTTCTTTCTTCCGGTAGAAACCCAGAAACATTTTTATTACTTTTTGGATCATAAATATCTATATCATAATGACAAATATTATAATCTCCACAAATAATAAGATTATTTATTTTATTTTTAATTTCTTTTATATATACAAAAAATTTTTTCATAAAAAAAAATTTAAAATTTAATCTATTTTTTATATTAGTTCCTGAAGGAATATAAAGACTAATTATTGAAATTTTTTTTAAATCTATACGTAATACTCGTCCTTCTTTATCTATAGAATCTAATCCTATTCCATATTCTATATGAGTAGCTTTTTCTTTAGATAAAATAGATACTCCACTATAACCTTTTTTTTTTGAAGAAAACCAATAATGATTATACCCTAATTTTTCAAATATACTAGTGTTTATTTGTTCTGGAAATGCTTTTATTTCTTGTAAACATAAAATATCTGGATTACTATTTTTTATCCAAAAAATTAATCCTTTGTTTATTCCAGATCTAATACCATTTATATTATAACTAATAATTTTCATTTTATTTATTTTTTATATAAATATTATAACTTTTTTCTTTATTTATAGAATAAATTGGTTTAATTATAAAATATTCAAAATAGTTTTTTTTATATTTGCCATAATGCATTAATTCTAATATTTACTAATAAAAGCTTACATAAGTAAGCTTTTATTATTTGTTCCTATGGATAAACTTAAAATAGCTATTCAAAAATCAGGTCGTCTTTATGAAGACTCTATCAAGTTGCTTAAAGATTGCAGCATTGAAGTTAATATTGGTATAGATAAATTAAAAACAACGGCTCTTAATTTTCCGTTAGAAGTACTCTTTCTAAGAGATGATGATATCCCTCAGTATTTAGAAGATGGAGTAGCTGATATAGGTATTGTAGGAAAAAATGTTCTTCTAGAAAAAAGAAAAAAAATAAAATTTAAGGAAGCTTTGGGTTTTGGTAAATGTAGACTTTCCATAGCTGTACCTAAATCTTTAAATTACAATAGTATAAATGATATAAATGGAAAAAAAATAGCTACAAGCTATCCTTTTTTAGTAAAGGAATTTTTTATAAAAAGAAAGATAAACGCAGATATTCATGAAATATCTGGTGCAGTAGAAATAGCTCCAGGAATTGGTTTAGCTGATTGTATATGTGATTTAGTAAGTAGTGGATCTACACTTTTTATGAATGGATTAAAAGAAGTTGAAACGGTTCTTCAATCTGAAGCAGTATTAGCTTCACATCTTCATTTAAGTTCTCCACAAAATATAATAATGGATAAATTATTATTTAGAATTAGAGCTGTAAGAAAAGCTAAAAATAATAAATATATTTTGTTAAATGTACCTAATAATAGATTAGAAAAAATAATATCTTATCTTCCAGGAATTAAAAGCCCAGTTATTCTTCCTTTAGCAAATTCAGAATGTAGTTCAGTTCATTCTGTCGTAAATGAAAATGATTTTTGGGGTATAATAGAAAATTTAAAATCACTTGGAGCACAAGATATATTAGTTCTTCCAATAGAAAAAATTATACTATAAATTAAAAGGATATGATTCAAATATATACCTATCCAACTTCAAAAACATGGAAATATATTATAAATAGATATTCTAAAACTAAAAATGTTTCTGATCTAACAGATTTAGTATTAACTATTATAAATAATGTAAAATTATACGGAGATGAAGCTTTAAAAGATTATACAAAAAAATATGATCAAGTTGATATAAAAGATTTTTTAGTCACAGAAAAAGATTTTAACCAATCTAGTTCAAAAATTTCAGATATTTTAAAAAAATCTATTGAAATAGCACATAAAAATATAAAATGTTTTCATGAAAAACAAATATATTTAGAATCTAAAATAGAAGTTTCTGAAGGTGTTTTTTGTTGGAGAAAAACTGTTCCAATAGAAAAAATTGGATTTTATATTCCTGGAGGATCTGCCCCTTTACTATCTACAGTATTAATGTTAGGAATACCAGGAAAATTAGCAGGATGTAAGAATATTATTTTATGTAGTCCTCCTAATAAAAATGGAGAAATTCATCCTGCTATATTATATGCAGCTAAATACGTAAATATTAAAAATGTTTATAAAATAGGAGGTGCTCAAGCTATTGCAGCAATGGCTTATGGTACAAAAAGTATTCCTTCTGTATATAAAATATATGGTCCAGGAAATTCTTTTGTAACTACAGCTAAACAAATTTTATCCCAACAAGGAATTGTTTCTATAGATATGCCTGCAGGACCTTCAGAAGTAGTAATTATGAGTGATGAAACAGCAAATCCAAAATATGTAGCTTCCGATTTATTATCTCAATCAGAACATGATCCAGAAAGTTATATTCTTTTATTTACTATAAATAATAAATTATGGGTTAAAAAAGTTCTAATTGAATTAAAAAAACAATTTTTTTCTTTATGTAAAAGAAAAGATATTATTAAAAAATCTTTAAAAAAAAGCAAAATAATAATCCTTTCTTCTTTAGAAGAATGTCTTTTTTTAATTAATAAAATTGCTCCAGAACATTTAATTATAAATTGTAAAAATTCTTCTTATTGGGCGGATAAAGTAGTTAATGCTGGATCCGTTTTTTTAGGAAATTATTCTCCAGTAAGTGCAGGAGATTACGCTTCTGGTACAAATCATGTACTTCCTACATATGGTTATGCTAAATATTATAGTGGAATTTCTGTAGATAGTTTTGTTAAAAAAATAACTTTTCAAGAAATATCTAAAAAAGGATTACAAAATTTATCAAAGTGCATAAACATTTTATCTTCTGAGGAAGGATTGATAGCTCATCAAAAATCTATTAATATTCGGTTACAAAATGAATTTTAAACGTTATGAATAAAAATAATAATAATTATTCTGATTTTAATTTGTATTCCTTAATAAGAGATAATATTTTAAATGTTGATCCATATATATCTGCTAGAATAGAACATAAAAAAGAAAAAAAATCTATTTTTTTAGATGCTAATGAAAATTCTTTTGGGTCTCCTTTATCTTTTTTTAATTCTTATAATAGATATCCAGATCCTTTACAACAAGAATTAAAAGAAAAAATATCAGAGTTAAAAAATATTTCAACTTCTAAAATATTTTTAGGTAATGGAAGTGATGAAATTATTGATTTAATTTATCGCATTTTTTCTCGTCCAGAAATTGATAATACTATCATTTTTCCTCCTACTTATGGTATGTATGAAATTAGTGGAAAAATACACGGTGCAAATGTGATAAAAATCAATTTAACAGAAGAAAATTATCAATTAAATTTTGATGAAATAAAAAAAGTAATAAATAATAATAGTAAAATTATTTTTATTTGTTCACCAAATAATCCTACAGGAAATGATATAAAAAGAAACAATATTGAAAAAATTATAAAAAAATTTACTGGAATTGTAGTTTTAGATGAAGCATATATAGATTTTTCAGAAAAAAAATCTTTTTCTATAGAAATAGATAAATTTCCAAATTTAATAGTATTACAAACTCTTTCTAAATCTTGGGGTTTAGCTGGATTAAGAATTGGTATAGCTATTGCTTCTGCAGATATTATTCATTGGATGAATAAAATTAAACATCCATATAATATCAGTATGGTATCACAAAAAATAGCAATTCAAGCTCTTGAAAATAGAGACTTATTTTTCTATCATTTAAAAAATATTTTATCAGAAAGAGAATATATGAAAACTTGTTTAAGTCAAATATCTACTATAAAAAAAGTATATCCTAGTTCTGCTAATTTTTTATTAGTAAAAATTAATTTTTCATCAAAAAATCTTTATCAATATTTAGTTGAAAAAAAAGTTATTGTTAGAGAACGTTCAAAAATTATTTTATGTAATAATTGTTTAAGAATTACAATAGGTACTCACGAAGAAAATGAGTATTTAATAGAAAAAATCAAAGAATATTCTAAAAAAATAAAAATATAATGAAAAAAATATTATTTATTGATAGAGATGGTACTATTATAGAAGAAAATCCACCTATTTATCAAATAGATTCTATTGAAAAAATAACTTTTTTACCAAAAGTTATATATTTTTTATCAAAAATAGTACAAGAATTAGATTATGATTTAATAATGGTAACAAATCAAGATGGTTTAGGTACAAATAAATTTCCTGAAAAAATATTTTGGCCTATACATAATCATATTTTAAATTTATTAAAAACAGAAGGAATTAATTTTTCTTCTGTTTTTATAGATAAAACTTTTCCTGAAGAAAAATCTTCTACAAGAAAACCTGGTATAGGTATGCTTACTTCTTATTTAAATTCAAAAGAATATGATATTTCTAAATCATTTGTTATTGGAGATAGGTTTACAGATGTTTTATTAGCTAAAAATTTAGGATGTCAATCTATATGGATTAAAAAAAATTTTCATTTTAAAAATTTTACAAAAGAAGAAAAAGATTATTATTCTACTATAAATGAAAAAATTTTAAAAAAAATAATATCATTAAAAACAGATAATTGGAAAAAAATATATGAATATTTGTCCTCTATGTCCAATAAAAAATTTGTATATGAACGTACTACATCAGAAACTGATATAAAAATATCACTTTCTCTTTATGGAAAAGGACGTTATCATATACAAACAGGACTTGGATTTTTTGATCATTTATTAGAACAAATAGCATTTCACAGTTCTATAGATATAAATATTAAAATTAAAGGAGATCTTTATATAGATGAACACCATACTATAGAAGATACTGCTATTGCTTTAGGTGAAGTTTTTAATCAATCTTTAGGAAATAAAAAGGGATTAGAACGATATGGATTTTATATTCTTCCTATGGATGATAGTTTAGCTACAGTAGCATTAGATCTTGGTGGAAGAAGTAAATTACTTTGGAAAACAAAATTTTTTAGACAAAAAATAGGAAAAGTTCCTACAGAAATGTTTTATCATTTTTTTAAATCTTTTTGTTTATCTGCAAAATGCAATTTGTATATTAATGCTATAGGTATTAATGAACATCATAAAATAGAATCTATTTTTAAATGTTTTGCTAAAGCTATTAAAATGGCAATACAAAAAAATTTTATTAAAAATAAAATACCTAGTTCTAAAGGATTCTTGTAAAATTTTAAAAAATTATGAAAACGATTATCATAAAATATCCTGCAGGAAATGTACAATCAGTTCTTTTTTCTTTAGAAAGAATAGGAGTAGAAGCAATAGTTACAGATTCTAAAAAATCTATTCAAAACGCTGAAAAAATAATTTTACCTGGAGTAGGAGAAGCTAATTTTGCTATGAAATATTTAAAAGAAAAAAAATTAGATATTATTTTATCTAAATTAGAACAACCTGTTTTAGGTATATGTTTAGGTATGCAATTACTTTGTAAATCTTCAGAAGAGAGTAATACTATTTGTTTAGGTGTTTTTGATTTATTAGTTAAAAAATTTCAATCAAAAAATATAAAAGATAAAATTCCACAAATAGGTTGGAATACTATTCACAAATTAAAAGGACCGTTATTTGAAAATATACCAGATGGTAGCTATCAATATTTTGTACATGGTTATTACGCTCCTTTAGGAAAATATACTATAGCAAAAACAGAATATATAGTTTATTATAGCGCAGCAATACAAAAAAATAATTTTTATGCAGTTCAATTTCATCCAGAAAAATCTTCTTATGTAGGACATAAAATATTAGAAAATTTTATTCGATTATAAATCATAAAATTATGAATATTATAGCAGCTATAGATTTAATTGATGGAAAATGTGTTCGTTTAATACAAGGAGATTTTAATAGAAAAAAAATTTACAATAAAAATCCATTAGATGTTGCTTTATTATTAGAAGATAAGGGAATATCTAGGCTTCATTTAGTAGATTTAGATGGAGCAAAAGAAGGAAAAGTTATTCATTGGAATATATTAGAAAAAATAGCAAAATATACGAATCTAATTATAGATTTTGGAGGAGGTATTTATACAGAAAAAGATGTTCGTAACGTATTTAATAATGGAGGACATATGGCTACTGTAGGAAGTATTGCCGTTAAAAATCCATTACTTTTAAAAGAATGGATTCATATTTATGGAAAAGATAAAATATTATTAGGAGTAGATATTAATAATAATAAAATTGCTACTAATGGATGGACAAAATTTTTTGATATTCCATTTTTTGATTTTTTAAAAGAAAAAAATACTCATGGAGTAAAAAATATTTTTTGTACAGATATATCTAAAGATGGAGTATTATCTGGTCCTTCTTTTACTTTATATGAAAAAATTATACAAAAATTTCCAAATATGAAATTCATAGCAAGTGGAGGAATTAGTAGTATACATGATATAGAAAAATTATTCAAATTAGGTTGCAATGGTGTAATTATTGGTAAAGCTATATATGAGAATAAAATATCGTTATCAGAACTTAAAGATTGGAAAGATAAAAATAATATAATATGTTAGCTAAACGCATTATTCCTTGTTTAGATATAAAAAATGGAAGAACAGTAAAAGGAGTTAATTTTAAACATTTAAAAGATGCAGGAGATCCAATAAAATTAGGTCGTTGGTATACAAAACAAGGTGCTGATGAATTAATATTTTTGGATATAACAGCTACAAATGAAAAAAGAAAAACATTAATTAGTTTAGTAAGAGATATTTCTCGTCATATTAATATTCCTTTTACTGTTGGTGGAGGAATTAAAGAAGAAAAAGATATTGAATTATTATTACATGCAGGAGCAGATAAAATATCTATTAATACCGAAGCTTTCAAAAATCCAAATCTTTTAGAAAAATTTTCTAAAAGATTTGGAAGTCAATGTATTGTTTTAGCTATTGATACTAAATATGAAGAAAATGAATGGATGGTTTATTTAAATGGAGGAAGAATTTCTACTAAAATTAGAACAATAGATTGGGCTATAGAAGGTACTAATAGAGGAGCAGGAGAAATATTATTAACTTCAATGAATCATGATGGAACAAAAAATGGATTTGCATTAGATATTACTAAAAAAATATCTGAAATGGTTTCTACACCAGTTATTGCTTCAGGTGGAGCAGGAAAACTAGAAGATTTTTATCAAATATTAAAAAATGGAAAAGCAGATGCGGCTTTAGCTGCTAGCATTTTTCACTATAAAGAAATAGAAATACCAAAATTAAAATATTATTTAAATAGGCTTCATATACCTATAAGAACTACAATATGAAATATTTAAAAAAAACAAAAATAGATTTTAAAAAAGGTTTAATTCCCGTTATTATTCAGGATATAAAAACTGATAAAGTATTAATGTTGGGATATATGAATGAAGAAGCTTATATAAAAAGTATTAATGATAAAAAAGTTACTTTTTATAGTAGATCTAAAAAAAGATTATGGACTAAAGGAGAAGTAAGTAAAAATTTTCTATTGATTAAAGATATATTAATTGATTGTGATCAAGATTCATTATTAATTAAAGCTGAACCTACTGGTCCTATTTGTCATAAAGGAACAGATACTTGTTGGAAAGAAAGCAATAAAAGTAAAAAAAATTTTCTTTTTTTTTTAGAAAATTTAATTTCTGATAGAATTAGAAAAAAACAAAAAAATTCCTATATATATAAATTATCAAAAAAAGGTATAAATAGAATTTCTCAAAAATTAGGAGAAGAAGCTGTAGAAGTTATTATTGAATCTAAAGACAATAATCAAAATTTTTTTTTAAATGAATCTGCAGATTTACTTTTTCATTATCTTATTCTTTTACATAAAAAAGGAATTTCTATACAAGATGTTATAAATATTTTAGAAAATAGATATTTAAAATCATAATTATTATGGTATATCTAATATTTTATGAATTTGAAGGGATATTCTCCATTTAGTATTTTTTTTGATATAAAAAATAATTTTTGGAACTATTTTAATAAAATTATTCCATTCAGGTTGTAAAAATAATACACAATTAGTTTTTACAAAAAGAGCTTGTTCTTCTGCAAAAAGAAAATCTTTTTCATCAGAAATAATAATTTTTAATTCATTTGCTTTTTTATAATTATCTTTTATAGGAAGTTTATTTTTTTTAGGAGAAAGTGTAATCCACTCTATATATTTTTCTTTTATGGGATAAGATCCTGAAGTTTCAACATGAATTCGGTATCCTTTTTTTTTAAGAATTTTAGTTAAGGGATATAAATTCCACATTGTAGGTTCTCCTCCAGTTAATATTACAGTTTTTATTTTTTGATAAGTTAGATCAAAAATAATTTTTTGAATAGAAACAAAATCTTTTTGTTTTATATTCCAACTTTCTTTTGTATCACACCAATTACATCTTATATAACATCCTTTAAAACGAATAAAATAAGCAGATAAACCGGAATAAAATCCTTCACCTTGAATAGAATAAAAAGATTCTTTTATAGGAAAAACTATTTTTTTCATCTATTTAATAATGCAGCCTTTAAAGTATTTTTTAATAACATGACACGAGTCATAGGACCTATTCCACCGGGAACAGGTGTTAAGTAAGAAGCTTTTCCATAAACGCTATGAAAATCTACATCACCTAATATTTTTTTTTTATTTTTAATAGTATTTATCCCTACATCTATAATAATAGATCCTTTTTTAATCATTTTTCCTTTAAGAAAACCAGGGATCCCTACTGCAACTATGATTATGTCTGCTTGTTTTGTATAATTTTCTATATTTGGAGTGTTGCTATGAGTAAGTGTTACAGTTCCATTTCCAGGATAAGTTTTTCTAGTCATTAAAATACTAATAGGTTTTCCTACTATTTTACTTCTTCCTATTACTACAATATATTTTCCATGTATTTTAATTTTATTTTTTTCTAAAAGAGTTAATATTCCTAATGCTGTAGCAGGATAAAAACTTTTCATTTCTAAAGCCATTTTACCAAAATTTTCAGGATGAAACCCATCTACATCTTTTTTTGGATTAATAGATAAAATAATATTATCTTGATTAATATGTTTTTCAAGTGGTAATTGTACAATAAATCCATCTATTAATGGATTTTTATTCATTTTTTCTATTTCTTTTAATAAATCTTTTTCTAAACTGTATGAAGGTAAATGAACTAAAGAAGATTTTATTCCTATATTTTTACATTCTTTAATTTTACTATTAACATATGTAATACTAGAACTTGAATTTCCTGTTAAAATAATACCAAGATGAGGTATACGTTTTTTTTTATGTAAAATATTTTTTTCTATTTTTTTTAAAATTTCTTTTTTTATTTCAGATGCTAACTGATTACCATTTAATAATTTAGTCATTTTATAGTTTCTATTTCTTTTGTTAATTGAAGAAATTCTTTTACAGATAATTCTTCCGCTCTTTTGTTTAAGAATGGTATTTCATAAAAATTATTAACATAATCGAATAATTGTAAAGAATTTTTTAATTTTTTTCTTCTCTGATTAAAAGCTGTTTTTACACATTGAAATAATAAATTTTTATTAAATAAAATATCATTTTTTTTTCTTTTTAAAGAAATAACGGAAGATTGTACATTTGGTATAGGATAAAAAACATTTTTTTTTACCTTAAAAAGGTATTTTATATCATAAAATGTTTGTATTAATACAGATAAAATTCCATATGTTTTTTCTCCTTTTTTAGACATAATTTTTTTTACTACCTCTTTTTGAAACATACCAATACACTCTGGTATATAGTGACTATATTTTAATATATGAAATAATATTTTGGATGAAATACTATAAGGAAAATTACCTATTATTGCAAAATTTTTTAATTGAATTTCTTCAGGATTCCATTTTAAAAAATCCTTATGAATTATTTGATTTTTATATTTAGGAAAATTTTGTTTTAAAAAAAAAATTAATTTTTTATCTATTTCTATTAAAAAAACATTATTATTAATTAAATATTGTGTCAATATTCCTAACCCAGGTCCTACTTCTACTACTGTATCATAATTTTTAAAAGAAAGATTATTTACAATTTTTTTAGCTATATTTTTATCTTTTAAAAAATATTGATCTAATTTTTTTCTAAAAATATAACTACGCATTCTGCAAATATAGAAAAAATATTATTCGTATCTTAATATAACAAAAACGATAAAAATACGATTTTAATTTCATGCTTAGCCCTTCTTTTATAGGTAAAAATAGAGAAAAAGTTTTATTAGGGTTAAAAAAAAGAAATTTTAAAAAAATACACCTAATAGATGAAATATTAGTTTTATATGATAAAAAAAAACATATTCAAAATGTTTTAAATAAAATATTGGAAGAAGAAAATTTAATATCAAAAAAAATAGGAAAAATTTTTAATTTAAATGAAAAAATTAAAATAAATCCTTTTAAAAAAAAATCTTTTTTTTTAAAAAAGGAAAAAAAAATTTTTAATTTTCAATTAAAAAAAATTAATCAAATATTAGAAAATATATTAAAAGAAATTCCTAATATTCCTCACAAAAAAATAGAAAAAAAACATAAATATGATATTCTTTTTCAAGAAAAACCAATATGTTACTCTATTAAAAATCCACTTCCTCATTGGGAGTTATCTAAAAAATTTCATTTGTATGATTCTAATTTAGGAACAAAAATATGTGGATCCGGTTTTCCAGTTTATATAGACAAAGTAGCTAAATTACAAAGAAGTTTAATTCAATATTTTTTAGATGAAAACATAAACGCATCATATAAAGAATATAGTTTACCTTATTTTATTAATGAAATATCTGGATATGCTACAGGTCAAATACCAGACAAGGAAAATCAAATGTATTTTATAGAAAAAGATAATTTTTATTTAATTCCTACAGGAGAAATTCCTCTTATGAATTGTTATAGAAATAATATTTTTATGGAAAAAGAACTTCCTATTAAAGCAACTGCTTATACTTCTTGTTTTAGAAGAGAATCAGGTTCTTATGGTTCTAAAGTAAGAGGATTAAATAGATTACATCAATTTGAAAAAGTAGAGATTATTCAAATTACTACAAAAAATACATCTTCTTATTATTTAGAAGAAATGATTTTACATGTTAAAAAAATTTTAAAATCTTTAAAATTACCTTTTCGTCTTATACGTTTAAATGCTACAGATCTTGGTTTTTCTTCTGCTATAACTTATGATTTTGAAGTTTATTCTATAGCTCAAAAAAAATGGTTAGAGGTAAGTTCTATTTCAAATTGTACAAATTTTCAATCTAATAGATTACATTTAAAATATAAAACTATAAAAGGTAAAATAGAATTGTGTCATACTTTGAATGGGAGTTCTTTAGCTTTACCACGTATTATAGTAGCTTTATTAGAAAATAATCAATCTGAAGATCAAATTAATATTCCTAAAATTTTGATTCCTTATACAGGATTTGATTTTATTAAATAGAATTTTTATGAAAGTGACTGAACATATAACTAAAGCAAAAAAAAGTTTATTTTCTTTTGAAATATTACCCCCTATAAGAGGACATGATATTAAAGATATTTTTTCAACATTAGATCCTTTAATGGAATTTAATCCTCCTTTTATTGATGTGACCTATCATCGTGAAGAATTTATTTATGTAGAAAAAGAAAATGGATTATTACAAAGAAGAAAAATATCAAGACGTCCAGGTACTGTAGGTATTTGTGCCGCAATTATGAATAAATATGGAGTAGATGCTGTCCCACATCTTATTTGTGGAGGTTTTAATAAACAAATGACAGAAAATGCTTTAATAGATTTAAATTTTTTAGGAATAGATAATGTTTTAGTTCTTAGAGGTGATTCTATTAAATCTGAAAAATTTTTTATTGCAAAAAAAAATGGACATAAATATGCAATAGAACTTGTAAAACAAGTTACAAATTTGAATAAAGGAAAGTATCTTGATAATACTTTTTTTGAACAAAAAAAATCTCCATTATTTGATTTTTGTATTGGAGTAGCTGGATATCCAGAAAAACATTTAGAAGCTCCAAATATTGATAGTGATTTATTTTTTTTAAAAAAAAAAGTAGAAGCAGGAGCAGATTATATCGTAACTCAAATGTTTTTTGACAATAAAAAATTTTTTACATTTGTTAAAAAATGTAGATCAGAAGGAATAACGGTCCCTATAATACCTGGAATAAAACCAATTTCTTCTAAAAAACAATTAAATAGTTTACCATCTAGGTTTTATTTAAATATTCCAAATGAATTAGTTAAAGAAGTAGAAAAAGCAAAAGATAAAAAAATAGTATCTCATATAGGAATTGAATGGGGAATTCATCAATCTAAAGAATTAAAAAATTCTGGTGTAGAAGTTATACATTATTATACAATGGATAAACCAGAAAATATTTATAAAATAGTTCAAGCTATTTATTAAATGTATAAAATTTTTTTAATAGATGTTATTATTTTTTCTTCGTTAGGAAACCAATTTTTAATTAAATTAGAAGCATAAGGTGCAGGAGTATCTAATAAAGATATTCTATCAATAGGAGCATCGAGATAATCAAATGCTCTTTTTTGTATGAAATATGAAATTTCAGAACCAATAGAAGAAAAAGGCCATGATTCTTCTAAAATTATTAAACGATTTGTTTTTTTTACAGAAGTAAGTATAGATTCATAATCTAATGGACGAATAGTTCTAATATCTATAACTTCAACGCTTATATTTTCTTTTTCCATTTTTTTTGCTATGCTAAGGGCCATTTTCATTATCTTTCCAAAAGATACTAAACTAATATCTTTTCCTTTTTTTTTGATATCTGCCTTTCCAATAGGAATAATATATTCTTCTTCTGGAATCATCATTTTATCTCCATACATTTGTTCTGATTCCATAAAAATTACTGGATTATTATCTCTTATTGCGGATTTTAAAAGTCCTTTAGCATCATAAGGATTACATGGAATTATTACTTTTAATCCAGGACAACTAGCATACCAACTTTCAAAAGATTGAGAATGAGTAGCTCCTAATTGTCCAGCAGAACCAGTAGGACCTCTGAAAACAATAGGAATGTTCCATTGTCCTCCACTCATATAACGTATTTTTGCTGCATTATTAATGATTTGATCCATAGCTACTAAAGAAAAATTAAAAGTCATAAATTCAATAATTGGTCTGCATCCATTCATAGCTGAACCAACTCCTATTCCTGAAAATCCTAATTCTGATATAGGTGTATCAATAACTCTTTTTGGTCCAAATTCTTCTAACATTCCTTTAGATGCTTTATAAGCTCCATTATATTGTGCTACTTCTTCTCCCATAAGGTAAACTGATTTATTTTTTCTCATTTCTTCACTCATAGCTTCTGCTATAACTTGTCGAAAAGTTTTTTCTTTCATAAAATATTATTTTCTTTTCAAGAAAAATATAAAAAACAACGGAAAAGTATAGAAAAGTAAAGACAAATCTTTACTTTTCCGTTATAAAAAATACTAAATCAACTAATTTGTTTTTTTCTTTTTATTAAAAAATTTTTTATTTGATTTTGCATAGATATTTTTTTATTTTTTTTCTCTCTTATTGATTTATTAAATTTGTTTATAAATAAATTTTTATCTTTTATGATTTCTATCCTATTTATTGCCAATTTTTTTTGATCTTCAAAAGATTTTTTCGCTTTATTTACTTTCTCATAATTCTTACTTTGAAATCTTATAATCTTTTTCATTTTTACCATTTCATCTAATGTACCTTTTTGAAGATCTATTATATTAGAAAATTCATCATTATATTTAACGCTTTCTTTTTCTAAACTTTCTATTTCTTTTCCTATATTTTTTATTTTTTGAGATAATTCTTCTACAATTAAAAGATCATCTTTATAATCATCTTTTTTTGTATCATTTATTGTAGTATTAGTATTAGTATTAGTATAAGTTGAAATAGGATAAGAATAAGAATAAAAAGAATCAGAAGAATCAATAGGAGGAGGATAAGATTTTTTTACAGATGGTTTATTATTAACTCCAGTTTCTTCTTCTACAATCTTATATGTAAGATAAGGATCTTCTTCCATAACAGAATTTGTTACTTCATCATTACAAGAAATAAGAAATCCTAATGTAAAAAAAATTATAGGAATTGGAAATTTTAAAGTAGTTTTCATAAAAAAATTTTAAAATTATTGTTTCTAAATATAGAAAAAAATTATTATGTATAAATAATAATTTTATTTAATAAATACAGTAAAAAAAACAATAATATACTTTCAAATTTAGTATATTTGGTCATAGTATAAAGGTTTATAAATATTTTATATTTTCCTATGGATCAATTCATAAAATTAGCTATACGGGGAATATCCTTAAGTCAAATACAATCTGGGATATATGTTTTATTACTTGAAGAAGAATCTGGAAGAATTAAACTTCCTATTATTATAGAAAGTTTACAAGCTCAATCTATTGCTTATGCTTTAGGAAAGAAAGATCCATCTAGATCTTTTACTCACGATTTATTTATAACTTTTGCAAAAGTATTAAATATTAAAATAAAAGCAGTTGTTATATATAAGTTATTAAATGGAATATTTTTTTCTTATATTTTATTTGAAAGTGATAATGAGGATAAAGGAGAAAAAAATATAAAAAAAGAACATAAAATAGATTCAAAAACATCAGATGCTGTAGCTTTAGCAGTACGATTCCAAGCTCCTATTTATACAACAAAAGAAATTTTTGATAAAGCAGGTATTTATTTTGAAAATGGGTTTCCTATTGATAAAGAAAATGAAAATAATGATATTAGATTAGAAAATAGTAGTATTCTTTTTTTTAAAGAAAAAAGTCAAAAGGATTTAGAAAAAATGACTGAAAAAGATTTAAATATTTTATTAAATCATGCCGTAGTAAATGAATGTTATGAATTAGCAGCAAAAATAAAAAAAGAATTAGACAGAAGAGAATAAATTTTTATTTTTTTTCAAATCTTATAAAACTATAGTTATATAAATGATATTTATCTTTTTTATGAAAAAATTCATATATTTTTTTCCATTTTTTAGTATCTATTTTTGGAAAAATTGCGTCTCCATAAAAGTTATTATGTACTAATGTTAGTTCTATTATATGAGCTATTTCTATTGTAGCTTTATAAATTTGTTCTCCTCCTATAATGAATATTTTTTCATAAGAAAGAAAATTTATTTCTTTTATAGAAGAAAGAATTTTAATATTTTTTTTTAATAGTTTTATTTTTTTACTTAATATAATATTTCGTCTTTTTGGAAGTATTTTTCCAATTGATTCAAAAGTTTTTCTTCCCATGATAATTGTTTCCCCTATAGTTATATTTTTAAAACGTTTTAAGTCATTAGGTAAATGCCACATTAATTTATTATTTTTTCCTATAAATCCATTTTCTGAAACAGCAGCTATTAATATTATTTTCATTATTATTTCAATTTTTTTTATATTTTTAAATTTATGGATATTCCAGTTAAATATGATCCAACATCTATTGAAAAAAAAATATATGATGATTGGATGAAAAAAAATTATTTTTCATCCTATCCAGATGATAGGAAAGCTTATACTATAATAATGCCACCACCAAATATTACCGGTATTTTACATATAGGACATATGTTGAATAATACTATACAAGATGTTTTAATAAGGCATGCTAGAATGAATGGATATAATACGTGTTGGGTTCCAGGAACAGATCATGCTTCTATTGCAACAGAAGCTAAAGTAGTAGATTTTTTAAAAAAAAAAGGATTATCTAAATTTATTTTAGGAAGAGAAAAATTTTTATTTTATGTTTTAAAATGGGCTCAAAAACATAAAAATATTATTTTTGATCAACTTAAAAAATTTGGATGTTCATGTGATTGGAATCGTACTCAATTTACAATGAACCAAAAATTATCTAAATCTGTTACAAAAGTTTTTATAGATTTGTATGATAAAGGATATATATATAGAGGATATCATGTTGTAAATTGGGATCCTGAAGCTAAAACTACTCTTTCTGATGAAGAAGTTATTTATAAAGAACGTATTGGTAAACTTTATTATATAAAATATAAAATAGAAGGTGAAAAAAATTATGTGACTATAGCTACCACTCGTCCTGAAACAATATTTGGAGATACAGCTATTTGTTATCATCCATATGATTTACGTTATTCACATTTAAAAGGAAAATATGCTAAAATACCAATATTAAATAGATATATACCTATAATAGAGGATACTTATGTAGATTCAAATTTTGGAACAGGATGTTTAAAAATAACTCCAGCTCACGATGTACAAGATAAAAATATAGCAGATAAATATCAATTAGATATTATTAATATCTTCAACGAAGATGCTACTATTAACGAAAAAGGACTTCATTATAAAGGTATGGATCGTTTTGTCGCAAGAAAAAAAATAATAGAAGAATTAAATTATTTAGGAGTTTTGGTAAAAATAGATAATTTGAATCATAAAGTTGGTTTTTCAGAACGTACTTTATCAGTAGTAGAACAAAGATTATCGCTTCAATGGTTTTTGAAAATGAAAAAAATATCTATTCCTGCAATAAAAGCAGTAAAAAATGGAAATATTCAATTTTATCCAAAAAAATTTGAAAAAATATATTTTCAATGGATGAATAAAATTCGTGATTGGAACATATCACGTCAATTATGGTGGGGGCATCGTATTCCTGTTTTTTATTATGGAAAAAAATTTAACGATTTCGTAGTTGCAGAAAATTTAGAAAAAGCTTTAGAAAAAGCAAGAATAAAAAGTAAAAATTCAAAATTAAAAAAAGATGAAATATGGCAAGATGCAGATGTTTTAGATACTTGGTTTTCTTCTTGTTTATTACCTTTATCTGCATTTGATGGAATTTATCATCCTTATAATCATGAAATATGTTATTATTATCCTACTGAAAATATAGTAACAGGTTCAGATATATTATTTTTTTGGGTAGCTCGTATGATTATTTCAGGTTTTTTTTTTAAAAAAAATAAACCCTTTAAAAGGGTTTATTTTACTGGAATTATTAGAGATTTTAAAAATAAAAAAATATCAAAATCGTTAAATAATTCTCCTAATCCTATAGATTTAATTAATAAATATGGAGCAGATGCTGTTCGTATAGGTCTTATGCTTAGAACTAGTGCAGGAAAAGATTTCCATTTTGAAGAAAAAATATGTTTACAAGGAAGAAATTTTTCTAATAAAATATGGAATGCCTATCGTTTAATTAAAAGTTGGAAAATAGAGGACAATAAAGTTGTACCTGATTCATCTATTGTTGCTATTAAATGGATTAAAAATCGTTTTCATTATATTTTAGAAATTTTTGAAAAATTATTTCAAGAATATAAGTTAGATGAATCATTAATGGTTTTATATAAATTTATATGGTATGATTTTTGTTCATTTTTTCTTGAAATTATTAAACCTATTTCTGGAAATAAATCTATATCTAAAATAGTATATTTAAATACTATTGAATATTTTGAAAATGTGTTGAAATTATTACATCCATATATGCCTTTTATTTCAGAAGAAATTTGGAATATGATTAAAAAAAGGAATACAGAAGAAGCTTTGATAATTTCTTCTTGGCCTAAGAAAAAATCCTATGATTATGAAATATTAGTTTCTTTTGAAAAAGCTACTAAAATAGTATCTAAAATACGTAGTATAAGAAATACTAGTAATATACCTTATAAAAAAAGTCTTATATTATTCTCTACAAGAAAGGATAAAAAATATAATTCTATTATATTAAAATTAGCTAATTTATCAGAAATAATTTACGTATCAAAAGAACCTAAAAATATACCATGTTTATATTTTTTTTCAGATTCAGATAAATTTTTTATTTTAAATAAAAAATATCATTCAAATCATATAGAAGATATTATGAATATTGAAAAAAAAATTCAATATTTTAATAATTTATTATCTATAATTAGGAAAAATTTATTGAATATTAAATATACAACTTCTGTTACAAATGATTTACTTTTAAAAGAGAAAAAAAAAGAAAAAGATATTTTAAAAAAAATTTCTCAATTTAAAGAATATTTGAAATATGTAAAAAAATTAGATAGTTAGTTTAATTACCAATTACTACTACTACCGCCTCCTCCAAAATTACCTCCTTCTCCAAAACCATCAAAATTATCTTCATTTTCCCAGTTATTGTTTTCCCAGTTATTGTTTTCCCAGTTATTGTTTTCCCAGTTATTGTTTTCCCAGTTATTGTTATTGTTTTTAAATAAAAAATTTATTATAAATAATGTATTTAAAAAAGAGGAATCTATTATTCTATTTTTGTAAAGAAAAATAAAAAATAATACAAAAATAAAAGACATAATATAAAACCATACAGAAAAAATTTTTTTATTTTTATTATGTGTATTATGATATTTATTTTTTAATATTTTAAATATTTCTTCAATACTGCAATCTATAGCTTTATAATAAAGATGATTTTTTAATATAGGTTTTATTTTTTTTATAATTTTCATAGTTACAAAATCAGTCATATAAGGTTCTATTCCATATCCGTTTTGAATAGATATTTTTTTATCATTAATAGATAATAATATAACTATTCCATTATTTTTATATATGTTTCCTATTTTCCATTTTTCTCCCCATTTATTAGCTAATAAATTTGGATCTTCTTTGTGTAGATCTTGAATTATAGTTACTAATATTTCTGTAGATGTAGTTTTAGAATATAGAATAAGTTTTTTATTTATTTTATTGATTTGTTCTTTTGATAAAATTTTAGCATAATCTTGTACAGGATATATTTTTTTTGGTTGTTTAGGAATGTTAAATTGTCCTATTGTTATTGAATTAATACAAAAAAAAATTAAAATAAATAAAAAAAATTTTTTTTTCATTTTAATTAGAAAAATTGACAATAGGAGATTTTTGTGATCCTATTTGATATCGTATGTATCCTTTTTCTTTAAATTTATAAAAAAAATTTGCTATAATGATTTTTGGAAATTGATTTCTATAAGTATTAAAATTATTTACTTGATCATTAAAACGATTTCTTTCTACGTTAATACGATTTTCTGTTCCTTCTAATTGATTTTGTAATTCATAAAAATTTTGCGTAGATTTTAAATTTGGATAATTTTCTACAATTAAAAGAAATCTGTTCACAGAATTATTTAAATTTTCTTGTGTTTTTTGAAATTTATTTATCTGATTTTGATTTAAATCATTTGGATCAATATGAATAGAAGTTGCTTTAGCTCTATTTTCTATTATCTTAATTAATGTATTTTTTTCAAAGTTAGCAGTTCCTTTTACTGTATTTACTAAATTTGGAATTAAATCTGCTCTACGTTGATAAACATTTTCCACTTGACCCCATTGTTTTTTTATATTTTCATTTAGTTTAACTAATTGATTATATATATTGGATATCCATAATCCAGTTATAAATATGAAAATAGAGAAAATAATTATTATTAATTTTTTTTTCATAATATTTTAAAATAAAATGTCCCTATTAGAAAAATAAAATAAACATTCTTTTATTGCATTTTCATTACTATCTGATCCATGTATAGCGTTTTTTTCTAAAGAAGTAGCATATAAATTTCGTATAGTTTTTTTTTTTGCCTTTATGGGATTTGTATCTCCTATTAAAATTCTAAAGTCTTTTACTGCATTTTTTTTTTCTAATATGATAGACATAATTGGTCCAGAAGACATAAATTCTATTAAAGAGTTAAAAAAAACTTTTTTTTTATGTTCATCATAAAATTTTATAGCTGATTTTTTAGATAATTCAGTCATTTTAAGTGCTTTTATATGAAATCCTGCATTATTTATTTTATATAAAATAGGTACTATATATCCGTTTTTTACTGCATCTGGTTTTATAATAGAAAGAGTAATTTTTCCGAAAAAATGAGAAATCATAACTTTTTTTTTAATGAAGAATACTTAAAATTAAGTAAAGAAATTTATAAATGGAAATTACTATATTTTCATAGTAAAAAATTAAATAATGAATTACAATAAAAAATATATTGACGATAAACAAAATTCTTTTGATTCATTTAGAAAAATAGTGTTAGATGATTATAAATTAGCTAGAATTAGTAGAGAAACAAGTATTTTAGGTCGTAAAGAAGTATTGAATGGAAGAGCTAAGTTCGGTATATTTGGTGATGGTAAAGAAATTCCTCAACTAGCTATGGCAAAAGTTTTTAAAAATGGAGATTATAGATCTGGATATTATAGAGATCAAACTTTTATGATGGCTATTGGAGCTTTAACTGTAAAAAGTTTTTTTTCACAATTGTATGCCCATTCTGATTTAGAAGCAGAACCTGTTTCATCTGGAAGAATGATGACTGCACATTTTGGAACGCGTTTTTTAAATCAGGATGGAAGTTGGAAAAATCTTATAGATAAAAAAAATTCTAGTGCTGATATTTCTTCTACTGCTGCTCAAATGCCTAGATTATTAGGATTAGCTCAAGCTTCAAAAATTTATAAAAAATTAAAAAATTTAAAAAAAACACATAAAAAATTTTCTCGTAATGGAAATGAGGTAGCATTTGGTACTATTGGAAATGCTAGTATTTCTGAAGGAATATTTTGGGAAACTTTAAATGCTGCTTCTGTATTACAAATACCTATTATACTTTCTATATGGGATGATGAATATGGAATATCTGTTCCTAATAAATATCAATTTTCTAAAAAAAATATTAGTGATCTTTTATTTGGATTTCATAGAAATAAAAAAGAAAAAGGAATAGAAATTATTAAAGTTAATGGATCTAATTACATGGATCTTACAAAAACTTATATTAAAGCAGATAAAATAGCACGTCATGAACATGTACCTGTTATTATACATGTAAAAAATTTAACTCAACCACAAGGTCATTCTACTTCTTCTTCACATGAGAGATATAAATCAAAAAAACGTTTAGAATGGGAAATAAATAATGATGGAATAAAAAAATTTAGAGATTGGATTTTAAATTATAAAATGAAAAATATAGCCAATGTTTGTTCTTTAGATAAAATAGATATGGAAGCAAAAGAATATGTTAAAATAGAACAAAATAAAGCTTGGAAAGCATTTAGAAAACCTATTTATGATATTAAAAATGAAGCTATAAATATTTTACATCAATTTACGGTAGATTATCCAAATAAAAAATGGATTAAAAAACATGTTAATAAATTACATGATTCTAAAAATTTAATTACTAAAAAATCAATATTTTGTATTATACATAAATTTTTATTATATGAGTATGAAGTAAATACTTATACAAAGTATTGTTTAATAGAATGGATGAAAAAGAAGTATCATAAAGAACAAGAAAATTACTCTTCACATTTATATAGTATTTCTGATAAATCATCCGTAAAAATTACGGAAGTTTTTCCTGTATATAATAATAATCTAAAGGTAGATGGTAGAATAGTATTAAGAGATAATTTTGATAAATTATTAGAATTGTATCCTGATCTTTTAATATTTGGAGAAGATGTTGGAAAAATAGGAGATGTGAATCAAGGGTTAGAAGGATTACAAAATAAATATGGAAAAACTAGAATTTTTGATACAGGTATACGAGAATCTACTATTATTGGTCAAGGAATAGGTCTTGCTATGCGTGGTCTTCGTCCTATAGTAGAAATTCAATATTTAGATTATGTTTTGTATGCTTTACAAATTATGAGTGATGATCTTGCTTGTTTGCAATATAGAACAAGAGGTGGACAAAAAGCCCCTGTTATTATTAGAACTAGAGGACATCGTTTAGAAGGAATATGGCATTCAGGTTCTCCTATGGGAGGTATTATAAATTATATAAGAGGTATTTTAGTATTAGTTCCTAGAAATATGGTAAAAGCGGCTGGTTTTTATAATACTTTATTATCATCAGATGATCCTGCTTTAGTAATTGAATGTCTTAATGGCTATAGAATAAAAGAAAAATTACCTAATAATTTAGGTTTTTTTAAAACTCCTGTTGGTATAGTTGAAATAACAAGAAAAGGAAAAGATATTACTATGGTTACTTATGGCTCTACATGGAGAATTGTAAATAAAGCAGCGGAAGAATTATCAAAAATTAATATAGATTCTGAAGTTATTGATATTCAATCACTATTACCTTTTGATTTACAAAAAGATATTGTTAAAAGTTTACAAAAAACAAATAGATTATTAATTATAGACGAGGATGTTCCAGGTGGAGCTTCTGCTTTTATTTTGCAAAAAATATTAGAAGAACAAAAAGGTTATTATTATTTGGATAGTCCACCTTTTACTATTACGGGGAAAGAACATCGTCCTCCTTATGGATCAGATGGAGATTATTTTTCTAAACCTTCTGTTGAAAATATTGTAGAAAAAGTATTAAAAATAATGCATGATAGTTAAAAAATAAGTATTTTACCGTAAAAAAATATTATTTATTAATTTGTTTTCATCAATTTTTTTAACTTTATGAAAATAGAAACAACTTTACATTCAAGGATAAGGACAATGGATTTTGATAACATTATTTTTGGTAATCATTATTCAGATCATATGTTTTGTTCTGAATTCAAACATGGAAAGTGGATGAATTCTATTATTAAACCTTTTGGAAATATAATATTATCTCCTATATCTCTTGTATTTCATTATGGACAAGCTGTTTTTGAAGGAATGAAAGCTTATAAGGATAAAAAAGAAGAAGTTTTTTTATTTCGTCCAAAAGAAAATTTTAAAAGAATTAATCGATCAGCTATTCGTTTGGAAATGCCTTCTATACCAGAAAATATTTTTATGAATGGATTGATAAAATTAATAGATATAGATAGAAATTGGATACCAAAGAATTATGGGCAATCTTTATATATACGTCCTTTTTTAATTGCAACAAAAGGAGTTTTATCTGCTAAACCATCTGAAGAATATATGTTTATGATTATATCAACACCTGCAGATTCTTATTACAAACATCCTTTGAAAATAAAAATAGAAGAAAAATATAGTAGATCCTCATTAGGAGGTGTAGGATTTACTAAAGCTGCTGGAAATTATGCTTCTTCTTTTTATCCTACTAGATTAGCAAATGAAAAAGGGTTTGATCAGGTATTATGGACTGATTCTTCTACTCACTCAAAAATAGAAGAATCTGGAACTATGAATGTTTTTTTTTGGTTAAAAAATAAATTAATAACTCCAAAAGCTAATGATAATATATTAAGTGGTATAACCTGCAAAAGCATTATTTCTTTGGCTAAAGAAGAAGGATTTTATGTAGAAGAAAGAGAATTAAGTGTTTTAGAAATCATAGAAGGTATACAAACAGGTATCTTAAAAGAAGCTTTTGGTTGTGGAACTGCAGCTGTTATTAATTATTTTAAATTGATTAGTTACAAAGGAACTAATTTTTATTTACCAAATCTTCCAGAAAAAGAAAGAATATCTATTTTTTTAAAAAAAAAATTATTAGATATACAACATAATTTATCCGTAGATCCTTTCGGTTGGAGAATTAAATTAAAAAAAATTTTATAATTTTTTATGAAAGATCATTTCCCATCTATAGAGGAAACAGTAAAAAAATCTATATATGTTTTATATAATGAATCTATTCCTTATCAAGGATTAGAATTTAAGTATACTAAAAAAGAATATCCAGGAGATATTACCTTAATTTTATTTTCTTTATCTAAAAAGTTAAAAAAATCCGTAGAAAAAGTAGGGTATAATATAGGAAATTATGTACAAAATCAATTAAAAGGATCTATTTGTTTTTCTGTTATTGGAGGTTTTTTAAATTTTATTTTCAAAGAAAGTTATTATATATATCTTCTTAAAAAAATGTTAAATTCTAATTTTTATCATTTAAAATTTTCTTCCAAAAGAATTATGATAGAATATTCTTCTCCTAATACAAACAAACCTCTTCATTTAGGACATATAAGAAATAGTTTTATTGGATCTGCTGTAGCAGAAATACTAAAAATGGTTGGTTATAAAGTAATAAAGATCCAAATGATTAATGATAGAGGTATACATATTTGTAAATCTATGATTTCTTGGAAAAAATTTGGTAAAGGTAAAACTCCTGATAAAGTAAAAATGAAAGGAGATCATTTTGTTGGAAAATATTATAGTTTATTTGATCAAGTGTATCGTGAAGAAATAAAAAAATTAAATAAAAAAAAAATTCCAATTAAAGTTCCAATTTTGATAGAAGCTATAGATTTGTTAAAAAAATGGGAAAATGAAGATACTGAAACTAGAAATATTTGGAAAAATATGAATAAATGGGTATACGATGGATTTGAAGAAACTTATGAAAAGTTAGGAATTACTTTTGATAAAATAGAATATGAAAGTAAAATTTATGAAATTGGAAAAAATATTATAAAAAAAGGTTTTAAAAAAGGTATTTTTTTTAAAAAAAAAGATGGATCTATATGGATAGATCTAATAAAAGAAGGATTTGATCAAAAACTTTTATTACGATCTGATAAAACATCCGTATATATAACTCAAGATATTGGTACAGCTGTAGAACGTTTTAAAAAATATAATATAGATCAATTAATTTATATTGTAGGAAAAGAACAAGATTATCATTTTCAAGTTCTTTTTAGTATATTAAAACGTTTAGGATATATATGGGTAAAAAAAATGACTCATTTTTCTTATGAAATGGTTTATTTACCAAGTGGAATCATGAAATCTAGAGAAGGAAATGTTATTAATGCGGATAATATAATTTTGGAAATGTTTACTATTGCAAAAAAAAAAATAAATTCAAAATCAAAAAAAGAACAAAAAAAATCTTATGAAATAATAGGAATAGGTGCTTTAAAATATTATTTCCTTAAAATAGATCCAAAAAAGAAAATTATTTTTAACCCTGAAAAATCTATAAGTTTAAAGGGGAAAACTGGAACTTATATTCAATATACTTATTCTAGAATACGTTCTTTAGAACGTAGATTTTTCGATTTATGTTCATTAATAAATTCTTATTGGGAAAAAGCTCAATTTGATGTATATGAAAAAGATATGATTAAAATTCTTCAAAAATATCCTTTAATTTTAAAAAAAGCAGCAATTCATTTAAACCCATCTTTAATAGCAAATTATGTATATGAAGTATCTAAAACTTTTAATTATCTTTATCAAAAGAAAAAATTAATAGATCCTTTAGATATTGTTCATAGTAATCTTTGTATGAATATCATTCATGTTACAGGAAATGTTTTAAAATATGGTATGAATTTATTAGGTATTAAAATGCTTGATCGTATGTAAAAAAAAATGTATACTTATGTTTGATCATTTACAAAAAAAATTTAACAAAGCTCTTCATTTTTTGAAGGGAGATAATAAAATAACAGAAGTAAATATTGTAAGTTCTTTAAAAGAAATAGGAAAAATTCTTATTGATGCAGATGTCAATTACAAAATAGTAAGAAACTTTATTAAAAAAATTAAAGAAAAATCTATTGGTAAAAAAATACTTACTTCTTTAAATACAAGACAAGTAATTACAAAATTAGTATATGATGAGTTAGTTCTTCTTATGGGAAGTAAGAATATAGAAATAAATATTTCTAAAAATCCTAGCATAATTTTAATTTGTGGATTGCAAGGAAGTGGAAAAACTTCTTTTTCTTCTAAACTTGCTTTTTTTTTAAAAAAAAAAAATAAATATCCATTATTAGTAGCTGCAGATATTCATCGTCCTGCTGCTATAGATCAATTACAATCTATAGTAAAACAAGTGGATATTCCTGTTTTTTCTTTAAAAAAAAGTAAGGATATTATAGAAATAATAGATCAATCTATTTTTTATGCTTATAAAAATAAGAATAATGTTATTATTATTGATACAGCAGGTAGATTAGCTATTGATCAAATAATGATGGATGAAATAAAAAAAATAAGTGAATATTCTAAACCAAATGAAATTTTATTTGTTGTAGATGCTATGACGGGACAAGATGCTATAAACACAGCTCAATCTTTTTCAAGAATATTAAATTTTGATGGTATAGTAATGACAAAATTAGATGGAGATAGTAGAGGAGGAGCTGCTATAACTATTTCTAGTGTAGTAGGAAAACCAATAAAATTTATTAGTAATGGAGAAAAAATAGAAGATATTGAAATTTTTCATCCAGATAGAATAGCTAATAGAATTTTAGGAATGGGTGATATAGTTTCTTTAGTAGAAAAAGTACAGGAAAAATTTGATGATAAACGAACTAAGAAAATTTATCATAAAATTTCTAAAAATCGTTTTAATTTTAATGATTTATTAGAGCAAATTCAACAAATAAAAAAAATAGGAAATATTAAAAATATAATTTCTATGATTCCTGGAATCAATAATTTTTTTACTAATAATAATAATAATGAAAAAGATCATTTTAAAAAAATAGAATCTATAATCTATTCTATGACTCCTTATGAAAGAAATAATCCAAAGATTCTTTCTTCTAATAGAAAAGAAAGAATATCTAAAGGTTCTGGAATTTCATTAAATGATATAGATATATTTTTAAAACAATTTAATGATATAAATAAAATTATGAAAAAAATTAATTCTAATTCAGGAAAAGAAATTATAAAAGATTTTTTTTTAAAAATGAAAAAATGATTTTAATGAATAAAATTTTCTTTTATTAAAAATATTTTTAATTTTGTTCGTTAAATATTTTTAAAATACCAATTAGGATGAATATTACGTTTGTAATTTTATATGAGTGAAACATGATGAAAGATTTTTTAAATAGAGATAAATTTTTGAAGACTTTAGAAAGTGTAAATATTTGGGATATTGTTATTATTGGAGGAGGAGCTACAGGATTAGGAATAGCTTTAGATTCAGCATCTAGAGGATATAAAACTCTTCTTTTAGAACAATCAGATTTTTCTAAAGCAACTTCTAGTCGTAGTACAAAATTAGTTCATGGAGGTATACGGTATTTAGCTCAAGGAAATATAAAATTAGTTTATGAAGCTTTAAAAGAAAGAGGATATTTGTTAAAAAATGCTCCACATTTAGTTAGAAAACAAAAATTTGTTATTCCAATTTTTAGTTGGAAAATGGGAATTTGGTATTGGACAGGTTTAAAATTATATGAATGGTTATCTGGAAGTTTAAGTTTTGGTAAATCTAAATTTTTATCTAAAAATGAAATTATAAAATGTTTTCCTGAAATTAAAACTAATAAATTAAAAGGAGGTATTTTATATTATGATGGACAGTTTGATGATGCTCGTTTAGCTATTAATTTAGCACAAACTTGTGTTAAACAAGGTGGTTTTTTATTAAATTATTTTCAAGTAAAAAATCTTATAAAAAAAGAAGGAAATAAAATATCTGGAGTTATAGCTTATGATTTTGAAACTAAAAGAGAATATTCTATTTATTCTAAAATAGTAATTAATGCTACTGGTGTTTTTTCTAATTCTATTTTAAAAATGGATAAATCAGAGTCTTCTATTTCCATAAAACCTAGTCAAGGAACACATATTGTATTAGATAAATATTTTTTTAATAGTACAGATTCCATAGTAATACCGAAAACTTCGGATGGAAGGATATTATTTTGTGTACCTTGGTATGATCATGTATTGGTAGGAACTACAGATACTTTTTTAGAAAAAAGTGTTTTAGAACCAATACCTCTAGAAGAGGAAATAAATTTTATTTTAGAAAATTTTAATAAGTATTTTATTATAAATCCAAAAAAAAGTGATATACTAAGTGCTTTTTCTGGGTTACGACCTCTTTTTGTTCCTAAAAATTATTTTACTAATAAAACTAAAGATATTTCTAGATCTCATCAACTTATAATTAGTCATTCTGGATTGATAAGTATTATAGGTGGAAAATGGACTACATATAGAAAAATGGCAGAAGATACTGTTAATAAAGCTATTGAAATAGGAAAATTTCATGTAAAACCTTCTATTACTAAAAATCTAAAAATTTATGGATCTAATTGTTCATATGAACTCCATAATAATTTATATTGGAAAAAATATGGAGAAGATGAATATCATATAAAGAAATTAATTAAAAAAAATCCATTATTAGGTACTACATTAATATCTTCTAATAAAATATCTTCTTATTTTTGTACCGAAGCAGAAGTTATATGGATGGTACGTTATGAAATGGCTAGAACAATTGAAGATGTTTTGGCAAGAAGGTTACGTTTATTATTTTTAAATGCTAAAAAAGCAATAGATATCGCACCAAAAGTAGCAGCATTAATGGCTAAAGAACTTTCTTTTGATGAAAAATGGCAAAAATCACAAGTAGATGCTTTCAAAAAATTAGCTATGCAATATTATTATCCAGTAATTTGATATAATAGATAAACTTCGTTATACCTTTATCATCATCATATGTTTATGAAAAAATATGTGCTATCATTAGATCAGGGAACTACTAGTTCTAGAGCTATTATTTTTGATAGAATAGGAAATATTATTTCCCTAGCTCAAAGAGAATTTACACAAATTTATCCCTATCCTGGATGGGTAGAACATAATGCAGAAGAAATATGGTCTACACAAGCTTCAGTTGCTTTAGAAGCAATTTTAAAAGCTAATTTACAAGGAGAAAATATTGTATCTATAGGAATAACAAATCAAAGAGAAACTACTGTTATATGGGACAAAAAAACAGGAGAACCTGTATTTAATGCTATAGTTTGGCAAGATAGGCGTACATCTAAATATTGTGATCTTATAAAAAAAGAAGGATTAACTGAGATGATTAGAAAAAAAACAGGTTTAATTATAGATCCTTATTTTTCTGCTACAAAAATTAAATGGATATTAGAAAATGTACCAGGAGCTAAAAAAAAAGCTAATTCTGGATCTTTAGTTTTTGGTACTATAGATTCATGGTTAATATGGAATTTAACCGGTAAAAAAATTCATGTAACAGATGTTACTAATGCTTCTCGTACTATGCTTTTTAATATTCATACACTTAATTGGGATAAAGAATTAATTGATTTATTTGATATTCCAATGAATATGCTTCCAGAAGTAAAATCATCTAGTGAAATCTTTGGTTACACTACAGGACATATTCTTTCTCATAAAATTCCAATATCTGGAATTGCTGGAGATCAACAAGCTGCTCTTTTTGGTCAAATGTGTACTAAAATTGGTATGGTAAAAAATACTTATGGAACAGGTTGTTTTATGTTAATGAATGTAGGTAAAAATCCTGTATTTTCTCAAAATAATTTGATAACTACTATTGCTTGGAAAATTAAAAATAAAGTGCAATATGCTTTAGAAGGAAGTGTTTTTATTGCAGGAGCTGTTATACAATGGCTTAGAGATGGATTAGGCCTTCTTTTATCTTCAAATGAAGCAGAAACGATAGCTTCTTCAGTAGAAAATACAGAAGGTTTATATATGGTACCAGCTTTTTCTGGTTTAGGAGCACCTTATTGGGACCAAAAAGCTAGAGGGACAATTGTAGGCATAACAAGAGGAACATCTTCTGCTCATTTTGTTCGTGCTGCATTAGAAAGTATAGCCTTTCAGAATATGGATGTTCTTAAAGCTATGGAAGCAGATTCTGGTATTTCTATAAAAGAACTTCGTGTAGATGGAGGAGCTACGGTAAATAAATTGTTAATGCAATTTCAATCAGACATTTTAAATGTAAAAGTTGTAAAATCTAAAATTTCCGAACTTACAGCAGCTGGAGCCGCTTACTTATCTGGTTTAGCTGTTAATTATTGGACTAGTTTAGATGATATTCAAGATAAATGGCAACTGGAACAAGTTTTTGAACCAAAGGAATTATCTAATCGTTTAGAACGAATTAAAGGTTGGAAAAAAGCGATAAAAACAACTCGTTCTTGGTCAAGAAAATAAAATTAAATAATATGACAAAAATATGTGCAGAAATCATAGGAACAATGATTTTGATATTTTTAGGTAATGGTGTGGTAGCAAATGTTATTTTATCAAAAACTAAAGGTTATAATAAAAATGGAGAGTGGTTAACTATTGCTATAGGATGGTCTTTAGCTGTTTTTATGGGGGTTCTTGTTTCTGCTCCTTACAGTGGAGCACATTTAAATCCATGTGTAACAATAGGTTTTGCTATAATTGGAAAATTTAATTGGAATATGGTCCCTTTTTATATTTTTTCACAATTAATTGGAGCTATGTTTGGATCTTTATTAGTATGGTTTTTATATAAAGATCATTTTTTTGAAACGAAAGAAGGACAAGATAAACTATCTGTTTTTGTAACAATTCCTTCTATAAATAATTTTTTTATGAATTTTTTTAGTGAAGTATTAGCTACTTTTATTTTTATTTTTATTTCTTTATATCTTACAACAGAAGGATCCCTTTTTTTTAAAGAAAATAAGTATATAATCGGTTTAGGATCTTTAGGGGCATTACCTTCTGCTTTGGTAGTGTTAGGTGTTATTTTATCTTTAGGAGGTTCTACAGGTGCTGCTATTAATCCTGCTCGTGATTTAGGTCCTAGAATTATATATTCTATAATTCCAATACCTGGAAAAGTAAAAAGTAATTGGGATTATGCTATTATTCCAATAATAGGACCTATTGTTGGAAGTATTATAGCAGCTATATTATATTTATTTTTATCCTCATAAAAATTTGTAACTTTTTTTTATGAAAAAATTATCCCATTCTAAAGAAGATTTTGATAGAGATCATAAAAAAATAGGTAAAAAATTAAAATTTTTTATTTTTTCTGAAAGAGTAGGATCAGGATTACCTTTATGGTTACCAAAAGGAACTATTATTAGAAATAATTTGGAAAAATTTTTAAATAATATTCAAAAAAAATCAGGATATGAAATGGTTATTACTCCACATATTGGACATAAAAAATTATATATAAAAAGTGGTCATTGGAGTAAATATGGAAAAGATAGTTTTAAATCTATTAAAACTCCTCGTAAAGAAGAGGAGTTTATTTTAAAACCAATGAATTGTCCTCATCATTGTGAAATTTATCGTTCTCAAGAATGGTCTTATAGAGATCTTCCTAAACGTTTTTCTGAATTTGGAACAGTATATCGTTATGAACAGAGTGGAGAACTTAATGGTTTGACTAGAGCAAGGTGTTTTACTCAAGATGATGCTCATATTTTTTGTACTTATGATCAATTATTAGAAGAATTGAAAAAAGTAATAGATTTAGTTTTTTATGTATTTCGTTGTTTGGGTTTTTTTAAATATGTAGTTAGAATATCTCTTAGAGATCCTAAAAAAATAGATGATTATATAGGATCAAAAGAAAATTGGGAAAAAGCGGAAAGAGCTATATTAAAAACAGTACAAAAAGAAAAAATAGAAGCATCTATTAATTATGGAGAAGCGGCTTTTTATGGTCCAAAATTAGATTTTTTAATAAAAGATTCTTTAGGAAGAAATTGGCAATTAGGAACAATTCAAGTAGATTATAATCTACCTGAAAGATTTGATTTATATTATAAAGATAAAAATAATGAAAAAAATCGTCCAGTAATGATACATAGAGCTCCTTTTGGATCTTTGGAACGTTTGATCGCTATTATGATAGAACATACAAAAGGTAATCTTCCATTATGGATAGTACCGAATCAAGCAGTAATACTTACTATAAGTGATAAATATATAGTTTATGCAAAAAAAATTTTAAATTTGATGCTTAATTACGATATTCGTGTATTTATTGATGGTAGAAACGAAAATATTAATAAAAAAATTAAGGATTCTGAAGATAATAAAATTCCTTATATGATTATTTTAGGAGAAAAAGAGGAAAAAAATGATATAATTTCATTACGATATCATGGATTAGGACATATAGGAACATTTTCTGTTTCTAATGGTATAGAAACTATTTTAAGTAAAATAAATTTTTAAACTATAAAATTATTATAAAAAAAAAATTTTCAAGAGGAAATAAGAAAAAGAGGATTTATCGTCCATTACTACAAAAAAAAGATGCACATAGGATCAATCAAAGTATTGATTCACATAAAATTCGTTTAGTAGGCGATTCTTCCATAGAAAATGGTATTTATTCAATACAAGAAGCTATTTTATTTGCTAAAAAAAGAGAATTAGATTTAGTTGAAATTAATCCTAAATTGGACCCTCCAGTATGTAAAATATTAGATTATAAAAAATTTTTGTATGAACAAAAAAAAAGGAAAAAACAATTTAAAGCAAAACAAGTAAAAGTAAATACTAAAGAAATTAGATTTGGACCACAAATAGGAGATCATGATGGAAAAGTTAAAATAAAAAGTGCTGAAAAATTTTTAATGCGTGGAGATAAAGTAAAAGTATTTGTTTTTTTTAAAGGTCGTTCAATTGTATATAAAGATCAAGGTAAAATAAAATTATTAAAATTTGCAGAAGAAATTGAAGAATATGGAAAAGTAGAACAAATGCCAGTTATGGAAGGAAAAAGAATGTATATGATTTTAGCTCCAAAAAAATTTTAACTATTATACTATGCCAAAATTAAAAACAAAATCTGGATCAAAAAAAAGATTTAAAAAAACGGCCAATGGATATATAAAAAATAAAAAAGCATTTAAAAATCATCTTTTAACTAAAAAATCAAAAAAAAGAAAACGTAATCTTTCTACATTTTCTATATTAAGTAAATCAGATAAAAAAAATATAATAAAACAAATTTAAATTATGCCAAGATCTACAAATGCAGTTGCTTCTAAAAGAAGACGTAAAAAAATACTTAAATCAGCAAAAGGTTTTTATGGATCAAGAAGTAAAATTTATACAGTAGCTAAAAATGCTGTAGAAAAATCTTTTCTTTATTCTTTTTTAGGAAGAAAAAAAAAGAAAAGAGATTTTAGATCTCTTTGGATACAAAGAATTAATGCTGGTGTACGAGAGTATGGAAAATCTTATTCTGAATTTATAAAAAAATTATATGATAATAAAATTAAAATTAATAGAAAAGTTATTTCTGATATTATTATGAATGATCCATCCGTTTTTAAAAAAATAATAAAATATATTTATAAGTAATTTTTATAAGTAATTTTTAATTTTTTTCAAAGAAAAATTTTTTATCTATTAATTTTTTTTTCATAGAAGAAAAATAATCTATAAATAGTTTTCCTTCAATATGGTCGTATTCATGTAAAATAACTCTTGCACATATACCTGTTAATATTTTTTTTTTTTTTTTCCAATTACGATTATAATATTCAATCAACACATTAGATTTTCTTTTTACATATCCCATAATTCCAGGTATACTAAGGCATCCTTCATTAAATTTTTGTTCTTTTCCATAAGTTTTTAATATTTTTGCATTAATAAAAACTTCTTTATAATTTTTTATTTTTTTTCCATTAAAAAAAGGAGTTTTAACTATAAATAGTCGTATATTTTTTCCTATTTGTGGCGCAGCTAATCCTATTCCTTTTTCTTTATGTATAGTTTCAAACATATCTGTTATTAATAGATTTATTTTTTTTCTACAAGAAAAAAAATCTATATCTAAACATTTTTTTCTCAAAATGGGATTTCCATAAAGTATTATAGGTAACACCATATTAATTTTTATTTTTTATTAAATAAGATTGCAATATTAGTGTAGCACTAATTTGATTTAAAATTTCTTTTTTTTTTCTTTTTTTTTTTTTTAAACCTAACTTTATCATAGCTTGAAAAGCAATTTTAGAAGTAAAACGTTCATCTATTCTTTCTATAATAATTTTAGGATATTTGATACGAATTTTTTTAATAAATTTCTGAATATTTTTTTCTAAAAATTCTTTTTTATTATTTAATTTTTTTGGTAATCCTATTACAATTTTTTCTATATGTTCATGATAAAAAAAAGATTCTAAAAAAATCATTAATTTTTTGGTAGGTAGAGCATTTAATCCAAATGCAAATATTTGTTTAGTATCTGTAATTGATAAACCTGTTATTACTTTACCATAATCTATTCCTAATATTTTTGCCATTATTATAACAAATATATACTTGTTATCTTATTTTATTTTTACTACTTTTGTTTTTAATAATTTTTTTATGTATTTATAAAAATGAATAGATTAAAATTAGAAATAGAAAAAGCTTGGAATAAAAAAAAAGTAATATGGTCTACCGATAAAAATATAAAAAATATAATAGTACAGATAATTGATTATATAGATCAAGGGTTGATTAGAGTATCAAATTTTTTGAATGAAAAATGGATAACAAATGAATGGGTAAAAAAAGCTATTATTATGTATTTTTCTATTCAAGAAATGAATATCATAGAAGTTGGTCCATTCGAATTTTATGATAGAATACCTATAAAAAAAAATTTTAAAGAAAAGGGGATTCGTGTAGTTCCACCTGCTGTAGCTCGTTACGGTTCTTATATATCACCTGGAGTAGTTCTTATGCCTTCTTACGTAAATATAGGAGCATATATAGGAGTAGATACCATGATAGATACATGGTCTACTGTAGGTAGTTGTGCTCAAATTGGAAATCGTGTACATATAAGTGGAGGAGTTGGAATTGGAGGAGTTTTAGAACCTTTACAAGGTAATCCAGTAATTATTGAAAATGATGTTTTTATTGGATCTAGATGTATTTTGGTAGAAGGAGTTCATATAGAAAAAAGCGCTGTATTAGGAGCAAATGTAGTAATAACAGCTTCTACTAAAATTATTGATGTTACTAATGAAAAACCTATAGAAATAAAAAAATGTGTACCTAAATATTCTGTAGTAATACCTGGATCTTATACAAAAAAATTTAATTCAGGAATATATCATGTTCCATGTGCTTTAATTATAGGTAAAAGAAAAGATAGTACTGATAAAAAAACTTCTTTAAATGAAGCATTAAGAACACATCATTTATCTATTTAAATATATGTCTTTTTATAAAGAAATAGAAAAAAGTTTAGATATTTTAAAAAAAGGAAAAAATTTATTATATCCTACAGATACTGTTTGGGGAATTGGATGTGATGCTTTTAATATTAAAGCTATAAAAAAAATATATAAAATAAAAAATAGAAATTTTTCTAAATCTATGATTCTTTTAGTGGAAAGTATGGATAGATTATATGAATTAGTAGGAAAAATACCTTCTTTTATTAAAGAAATAATTATTGATAATATTCAAAAAAATAATAAACCCATTACTGTAATATACAAAAATAGAAAAAGAATATCATCTCATTTTTTTAGTAAAAAAGAAACATTAGCTATTCGTTTAACTAAAGATCCATTTTGCACTTGTTTAATACAAAAGTTAGATAGACCTATTATTTCTACTTCTGCTAATTTATCTGGACATTCCACTCCTAAATCTTTTTTAGAAATTAGTCCTTCTATTTTAAGAAAAATTGACTATGCAGTTAATTTTAGAAGAGAAGAAAAAGCTATTTATAATAGTTCAACTATTATAAAAATTATTTTAAATAAAGTTGAAATATTACGTACATAGTAAATAAATTTTTTATGAATTTATCATATGCTCTTCATAAAAAAATATTTCATATAGTAAGCCTATCTGCAAAGAAAATAAAACAAGATAGTTATGTAGTAGGAGGTTATGTACGAGATTTTTTATTGGGAAAAATAGGATCAGAAGATCTAGATATTCTTACTATAGGAAAAGGTATACTTTTAGCGAAAGAAGTCATTAAATATATTAAACCTGTTCCTAAAATAAAAATATTTAAACGTTTTGGAACAGCTATGTTAGAATATAATAATCAAAAGATAGAATTTGTTGGATCTAGAAAAGAATCATATCATTTTTATAGCAGAAAACCTATTATAGAGTTAGGATCCTTACAAGATGACCAAAATAGAAGAGATTTTACTATTAATACTTTAGCCATTAGTTTAAATAGTGTAAATTATGGAGAATTAATAGATCCATTTGGAGGATTTTATGATTTAAAAAAAAAAATATTAAAAACTCCATTGGATTCCGATATTACTTATTCTGATGATCCTCTACGAATGATGCGAGCTATACGATTTGCTACTCAACTTAAATTTTTTATTGATAAACCTTCGTTTCAATCTATTAAAAAAAATAAGAATAGAATAAATATTGTTTCTATAGAAAGGATTATAGATGAATTTAATAAAATTTTATTATCTGAAAAACCATCTATAGGTTTGTTTTTATTATATAAATCTGGATTATTATCAATTATTTTACCGGAAATAATTTTATTAAAAGGAACAGAAGAAAAAAATGGATATAAACACAAGGATAATTTTTATCATACTTTGCAAGTAATAGATAATATTAGTAAAGATAGAAAAAGTACTCTTTGGTTAAGATGGGCTGCATTACTTCATGATATAGGGAAACCTTATACTAAAAAATTTTTTCCAAAAATAGGTTGGTCTTTTCATGCTCATGAATTTATTGGATCAAAAATGATTCCTAATATATTTAAACGATTAAAATTACCAAGAGGTATTCCTATGAAATATGTAAAAAAAATAATTCAACATAGTTATAGACCTATTGCATTAATAGGAAATGATACTAGTGATTCTGCTATACGTAGATTATTATTTGATCTTGGTGAAGACTTAAATGATTTAATGAAATTATGTATAGCTGATATTACTACTAATAACATAGAAAAAAAAAATCAGTATAAAAAAAACATTTTTTTTCTTATGAAAAAAATTAAAAAATTAGAAAAAAAAGACCGTATTCAAAATTGGAAATCTCCTATATCAGGAAATGATATTATGAAGGCTTTTCATGTTAATCCATGTAAAAAAATAGGAATTATAAAAAATTATATTAAAGATTCTATTTTAGAAGGAAAAATATCTAATAATTTTAATTCTGCTTATTTTTTTATGTTAAAAAAAGGAGAAGAATTAGGATTAAAAAAAAAATAAATTATGTTATTTTCTATTATTAATGGAAAAATTAAAAAAAAAATTATATTATTACCACATAATAATCCAGATGGAGATGCTTTAGGTTCTTCTTTAGCGCTTTTATTTTATTTAAGAAAACTTAAACATGATGTAGATTTAATATCACCTACAGAATATCCTGAATATTTTAAATGGCTTCCAGGAATTAAAGATATTATTATTTTTTCAGAAAAAAATCAATCTATAATAAAAAAAAAATTTTTAAATTCTGATTTTATTTTTATTATAGATTTTAATAATTTATTAAGAATAAAAAAATTTAAAAATTTTTTTTTATATTCAAAAGCAAAAAAAATACTTATAGATCATCATCCTTTTCCATTTCATTTTGATTTTATGTTTTCAGATCCAAAAGTATCAGCTACCAGTATTTTAGTATTTAGATTTATATCTGATATGAATCATTTAGATAAAATAGATAAAAAAATAGCTACATGTTTATATGTTGGTTTAATGACCGATACAGGATATTTTCGTTTTCCATCTGTTACTTCAGAAACTCATTTTGTTGCCGGTAAATTAATAGAAAAAGGAATTAATATAGATGAAATCTATGGACATTTACAAGAAAAATATAATGAAAATAAATTAAAACTTTTATCTAAAGCTTTGAAAAAATTAAAAATTATAAAAAAATATCGTACAGCTTATACAAGTATAAGTTATTCGGATAGTAATTTTTATTCATATAAACAAGGAGATTCTGAAGGTATTATAACCTATGGATTAGGTATTAAGAATATTGTATTTTCTGTTTTCTTTTTTGAAGAAACAAAAAAATCTCCCATAAAAATTTCTTTTCGTTCAAAAGGTAACTTTGATGTAAATATATTTGCTAGAAAACATTTTGGAGGAGGAGGACATAAAAATGCAGCAGGAGGAATATTAGAAAAAAGTTTATCTGAAACTATTAAATACTTTTTAAGTATTATTCCTTCTTATAAAAAAGATATTATATTTTCCATTTAATATTACATCCATAACTAACTTTGGTTGTTTGTACAATATCTATTCCTTTTAAAATATTGTTTAATACTTTTCTTACATCATATCCTGTAACGGGTATTTTATTTTCAGGTCTAGAATCATCTAATTGACCATGATAACATAATTTTCCAGATCCTGAAAATATAAAAAATTCAGGAGTACATTTAGCTCCATAATATTTAGCTACTTCTTGTGTTTCATCAAAAAAATAAGGAAATGGATAATCTAATTTTCTCATATTCTCAGGAGAATCTTCTTGATAATTATTAAAATCATTAGAATTGATAGCTAAAAATGATATTTTTTTTGGAATAAAATCATTAGCCAAACGAATTAATTCTACATTAATATGTTTAACATATGGACAATGATTACAAATAAACATAATTACAGTAGCTTTTTCTGAAAAAAAATCTTTTAAAGATCTTTTTTTTTCAGAAAAAACTTCTAATAATTCAAAATTTTTTATTTTTATTTTAATTTCTTTAGAAGAATAAGTTAATACCATATTATTTTTTATTTTTTTTTTTTTTAGAACAAAAGACAAGATATTTTTTCTTTTCTTCTTCAGCTAATTCAGAATCTATTAATATCCTTCCACTATGTTCATCTATTAACAATTTATTTCTTTGTATAAGTTCAGAATATTTTTGCGGTGTTATTGCTAAATAAGAACCTAATGGAGCTCCTCTTTGCACTGGAGCAACAGCTACTCCATTTTTTACTCCATTTCTTATCTTATTATAAGTTTTTAATAAATTATTATCCACTTTTTTAGAAAAAAATAAAGATTTTTCTAGTAACATTTTTTCTTCTTTATTATTTTCTGATAAAATTTGATTTAGTTCTTTTTTTTTATGAAATATATGTTCTTCTTTATTTTTTATAACATTTTTATTTTTTTTTAAAAAATCTTCTTTTTTATATATTTTTATATCTAATTCTTTAATTTTTTTTTTGTATAGTTGAATTTCTAATTTTTGATAATCAATTTCTTTATTAAAAGAATATAATTCTTTGTTATTTTTTATATTATCCTTTTGTTTTTCATATTTTTTGATCAATATTTCTGATATTTTAATATTTTTATTTTGTTTTTCTATATTATTTTTTAGATAAATTATTTCTTCATAAATATTTTCTAAATTTTCTTTCATTTGAAATTCTTCTTCTTCTAAACTTTTTATCTCCATAGGAATATTTACACGAAATTTTTTTATTTCATCTATACGAGAATCTATTAATTGAAGATTATATAATACTCTTAATTTATCTGCTATATCTATAGCAGCTTCTTGTATTTTATGACCCATAATATTAAAAAAAGTATTTAATTGGATTAGTATTTACTTCTGACTCATAAACAGAAATAGAAGGAAAATTCTTATCTAAAAAATATTTTAGTAATTTTTTAGTAAATTTTTCAGATTCATAATGATCTACATCTACTATCAACATTTTTTTTTCATATTTAAAAAAATCATGATATTTTAAATCAGAGGAAATAAATGCATCCGCTTTTTCTTTTATAGACGCTTCAATACCAAAACTTCCAGAACCTGTAATCATCGCTATTTTATAAATTTTTTTACCAGTAAAATGAGAATGTCTAATACAAGGAAAATTCATTTTTTTTTTTATAAAAAAAAGAAATTCATGTTCATTCATTTTTTCTTTTAAATAACCTACTGTTCCTATTCCTATATAAGGATTTATATTTTCTATATTATAAATTTCGTAAGCTATTTCTTCATAAGGATGACTCTTAAAAAGAGCTTCTTTTATTTTATTTAATTTAAAAGAAGGAAAAATTACACTAATACAAGCCTCTTTTTCTATATGAAAAACTTCTTTTTGACCAAAAAAAGGTTTAGTTTTTTTATTACCCATATAAGTACCGAATCCATCAAAATTATAGCTACAATGACTATAATTAGATATATTACCAGCTCCTGCTTCAAATAAAGAATTACGTACTTTTTCTACATAATTGTTAGGAACATAAGTATTTAATTTTTTTATAGTTCCTTTTTTTGGAAAAAGTACTTTATTTCTAGTTATTTGTAATAACTTAGATACATAAGATATATTTCCTTCCCATACGAAATCTAAATTTGTATGTATTACATAAATAGATATGTCATTTTTTAATGCATATATTATTATTCTTTCTGAAAACGTTTTTCCAGTTATATTTTTTATTGGTTTAAAAATAATAGGATGAAAAGATATTATAAGATTACATTTTTTATTGATTGATTCATCAATAACTTCTTCAGTTATATCTAAAGTTATTAATATTTTTTTTACTTTTTGATGTAGATAACCTATTATCAATCCAACATTATCATAAGATTCAGCATATTCTATAGGTGCTAAATTTTCTAATTTATTAGCTATATCTCTTACTAACATTTTTTATCTAAAAATAGACCCATATAGACAAATTTATCAAAAAAAATTGATTTTTATAATATTATTGTATAAATAAAATAAAAAAATAATTATGAATTTTTTAAAAAAAAAACCTAAGTGGATAAAAGTAAAATTACCAATGGGAAAAAATTATAATGAATTACAAAAACTAGTTTCTATACATAAATTAAATACTATTTGTCAAAGTGCTAGTTGTCCTAATATAGGAGAATGTTGGGGAAAAGGAGTAGCTACTTTTATGATATTGGGTAATATTTGTACAAGATCTTGTAAATTTTGTGGAGTAAAAACTGGACATCCTGAAAAAGTAGATTGGAATGAACCAGAAAAGGTTGCTAAATCCATAAAAATATTAAAAATAAAACATGCAGTATTAACTTCTGTTAATAGAGATGATTTAAAAGATATGGGAAGTTCTTTATGGGTTAAAACTATACAAAAAATACGATTTTTAAATCCAAAAATAACAATAGAAGCTTTAATTCCTGATTTTAAAGGAGAAAAAAAAATAATAGATAAAATAATTGAAATTAAACCTGAAGTTATTTCTCATAATGTGGAAACAATTTCAAGATTAACAAAAAAAATACGTATACAAGCTAAATATGATCGTAGTCTTAAAGTATTACAATATATAAAAGAAGAAAATAAAAATATTCGTACAAAAACAGGAATTATGTTAGGTTTAGGAGAAAAAAAAGAAGAAATATTAAAAACAATGGAAGACATAAAAAAATCTAAAGTAGATATATTAACAATAGGTCAATATTTACAACCTTCCTTAAAACATTATCCAGTTAGTTTTTTTGTTGTACCAGAACAATTTAAAAAATTAAAAGAAATAGGATTAAAAATGGGTTTTAAATATGTAGAAAGTGGACCATTTGTACGTTCTTCTTATCATGCAGAAAAACATGTAAAATAAATTATAACTATTAGTTATCTTTTCCAAAAGAATAAATATTTTTTTTTTCATTCCAAATTTTATTTTCATGAAGAAATTTTTTAATATAAAAGGATATAGATGATTTATTATTTACTAGTTTGGAAAATAAAATAAGTTGTTCAATTGAACGAGTAGTAGCTACATATAATAAATTGATATTATCAAATTTAATATTAGATAAATAATCCTCATAAAGATTACGTATTTTATTATCATTTATATGTTTTAAATATGGTCCTATTTCTAAATAAATAGTATCTAATCCATGATATAAATTAGGATTTACATTGATCCATGTAACTTCTTTTTTTTTAGAAAATATATTCCAATCTGTAAAAGGAATAATTACTACAGGAAATTGTAATCCTTTAGATTTGTGAATAGTCATAACACGAATAGAATTTATATTATCAGAAATAACAATACTTTCTTTTTCTTTTTTATGTTCCCAATAATATATAAAATCTATAATAGAATATTCTGTAAATCTATAAACAAAATCTAAAAAAGAATAAATAGATGCAGAATTATGTTTATTTAATAAATGAAAAGATTTAATTATTTCCTCTGAAATATGATATATAGATTTATTATATAATTTTTTTAACGTTAATGAATTATTTAATAATATTTTTTTTAAAAATAAATCTAATGGTAAAAAAAGAATATCTATAATAAAATTAGTAATTTTTTTTTTTATTTTTTTTATATGAATAAATTTATTTTTTAACAATAAAAAAATTAAAACAACTCTTTTTTGATAACAGTTTGGATTAGAAATAATATAAAAAACATTTATAATTATTTGTATTTCTAAATGATTTTTTATTAATAAAGAAACGGAAGTATTTACATTAAATCCATCTTTAACAAGTTTTTCAGATAAAAAATAACTTTCTTTATTATTTCTAACTAAAATAGCAATATCAGATAATGCATATTTTTGTTTTAGTAATTTTTCTATTCTATTTTTTATTTTTAAATAAATATACTCTTTGTAATCCTTAACTTTATCTAAATATTTAACAAAATTTAATTCCACATATCCTCCATATTTTTTAAATATTTTTTGTTTTGAATTTTTATATATGTTTTTATGAACAGTAATATTAAAAATTTTAGATAAAGATTGATAAAGCAAATTATTAAATTTTACTATTTCTTCATAACTTCTAAAATTAGTTTTTAAATTTTCTAATTTTTTATAATAAACATTTGTATAAGAATATATTAAATTAATAAATTGTTTAGCATCTCCACCTCTCCATCGGTATATAGATTGCTTGGGATCTCCTACTATAATAGCTGATCCATTTTCTGATATGGCATTTTCAATTAAAATTTTAATATTATTCCATTGTAAATATGAAATATCTTGAAATTCATCTATAAAATAATATTTATACCGTATTCCTATTTTTTCATAAATTTTTGGAAATGTATCCTTAATAATCTTTTCATAAATAATTTTATTTAATTCTATATTTAAAAAAATTTTTTCTTCATTTTTAAATATATTAAATTCTTTTTCTATTTCATTTATTATTGATAGTATATTAATATTTTTTAAAAAAAAATGATCTAAAATATAATATGATATATTTTTTTTATATATATGTTTTGTTTCTTTATATAAAGAAAGTATTTTATACTTATTTTTTTCAATTAAAATTTTTTGATTTTTTTCTATAGAATTTTTAGAAAAAAGTATTCCTTTTTGTATATTTTTTTCAAGTCTTTCGTTGAAAAGATTAAAAATAATATTTCCCTTTTGTAGTTTTTGAAAAAATTTTGGTAAATCTGAATAAATGAATGAATTATTATAAATAAAATTTTTTTCTAAAATTTTAGAAAATTTTTTTCCTTGTTTTTTACATTCTTTTTCAAATTTATTAGTTCTTTTTATTAAAATATTTTTTAACTGAATAAAATCTTCTAAAGAATATCCTTTAATTTTATTTATAGGAAAAAAATGATTTTCCTCTATCATTATACGAGCTATTTTAAATAGTTCTTTACTTATATCCCAATTTTTACCATTATTAAATTTTTCTAAAGAAAATTCCACTAATACATTTGACCATTTTTCTGAGTTGCATAATTTATGTAAAATACTTTTTACTATATTCGATAATAATCTTTCTATATTCATTTCTAAAGTAAGTTCTTTATAAGAAGAAAAAGATCGAATAATATGATAATTAAATTTATCTATAGTACTAATATTTCTAGAAAAACAAGAAAAATCATGTAAAATTGAAAATAATATTTTTATAGAACGTTCATATAACTGTTCTTTTGTTAATTTACAATCTTCTGAAAGCCTATTAAACAATAAATAATCTTCTTTTCTAATTTTTTTACTAGAAAAAGATTTTATACATTGTATAATTCTTTTTTTCATTTCTTCAGAAGCTTTTTTTGTAAAAGTTAAAACCAAAATTTTTTTAAATTCTTCAGGATTTGAACTTTTTAATATAACATAAAGATAGTTTTCTACTAACAAAAATGTTTTACCTGAACCAGCTGAAGCATTACATATTTTTAGTGTAGATGGAAATAACATAATAAAAAATTAATCATTATATGGTAATAAAATACTTTTTTTTACATTTGTTTATCCTTTAAAATAAATTTTAAATACATGTCTAAAAAATTTCCTTTTGGGGTAATCACTGGTGATCTTGTTAAAGAAATATTTGAATATGCTAAAAAAAATTCTTTTGCTATACCTGCAGTGAATGTTGTTGGATCTAATACTATAAATGCAGTAATGGAAACAGCTGCAGAAATAAATTCTCCTGTAATAATTCAATTATCTAATGGAGGAGCTATTTTTAATGCTGGAAAAAAACTTAATAATTATAAACAAAAAGCAGCTATAAAAGGATCTATAGCATGTGCTATGCATATTCATGAATTAGCATCATTTTATAAAGCTACAGTTATTCTTCATACAGATCATTGTTCTAAAGCTCTTCTTCCATGGATAGATGGACTAATAAAAGCTAATGAAGAATATTATAAAATTTTTGGAAAAACATTATTTAGTTCACATATGTTAGATCTTTCTCAAGAAACTTTACAAGAAAATATTAGTATTTGTGAAAAATATTTTAATAGGATGAATAAAAATAAAATATCTATTGAAATAGAACTTGGTGTAACTGGAGGAGAAGAAGATGGAATAGATAATTCTAATATAGAAAATAATAAACTTTATACTCAACCTGAAGAAGTTTGTTATGCTTATGAAAAATTAATGAAAATAAGTAATAATTTTATTATTGCTGCTTCTTTTGGAAATGTACATGGAGTTTATAGACCTGGAAACGTAACTCTTCGTCCTGAAATATTAAAAAAAACACAAATTTATGTACAAAAAAAATTTAATTCCAAAAAAAAACCAATTTCTTTAGTTTTTCATGGTGGTTCTGGATCTTCTAAAAAGGAAATACAAGAAGCTATTAATTATGGAGTTGTTAAAATAAATGTAGATACTGATTTACAATATGCTTTTACATGTGGAGTAAGAAATTATATAATAAAAAATAAAGAATATATAAAAAAACAAATAGGTAATCCAGAAGGAGAACATATACCTAATAAAAAATATTATGATCCAAGAGTATGGTTAAGGGAAGGAGAAAAATCATTTAAAATTATTTTAAAAAAATATTTTGAATTAATGAATAATATTAATACTTTATAAAATTTATGGCTTGGTTTTTAAGAAAAAAAAAGAATATAGTAACTTCTATTGAAGATAGAAAAGATTTACCAAAAGGTCTGTGGTATAGAACTCCTAGTGGAAAAATAATAGATACAGAGGAATTAAAAAAAAATGCTTATGTAAGCCCAGAAGATGGATATCACGTAAGAATTAATAGTAAAGAATATTTTGAAATTCTTTTTGATCATGGAAATTTTTTAGAAATAAATGTTAAAATAATGAGCAAAGATCCTATAAAATGGAAAGATTATAAAAAATATACAGATAGAATAAATGAGGCTAGAAAAAAAACTAATTTATATGATGCTATTAGAACAGGAGTAGGAAAAATAAAAGGATTAAATGTAGTGATATCTTGTATGGATTTTTTATTTATAGGAGGATCTATGGGTTCTGTCGTAGGAGAAAAAATATCTAGAGCAATAAAATATTGTATTGAAAAAAAATATCCTTATATATTAATTTCTAAATCTGGAGGAGCAAGAATAATGGAATCTTCTTTTTCATTAATGCAAATGGCTAAAACAATCGCTAGATTAACTCAATTACGTGATGCTGGAATTCCTTATATATCTGTTCTTACAGATCCAACTACAGGAGGAGTAATTGCATCTTATGCTTTACTTGGAGACATTAATATAGCAGAACCAGGAGCTCTTATTGGATTTGCTGGGCCTAGAGTTATTAAAGAAACGATAGGAAAAGATCTTCCAGAAGGATTTCAAACTTCTGAATTTCTTATGGATCATGGTTTTATAGATATTATTTCTTACAGAACTGAATTGAAAAAAAATATATATAATTTGGTTTCTATGATGATATAAATTTATTTATTCCCATTCAATAGTAGATGGAGGTTTAGAGGTTATATCATATACCATTCTATTAATTCCTTCTACTTCATTAATAATTCTACTTGAAATTTTTTCTAAAAAATCGTAAGATAAATGTGAAAAAGTAGCAGTCATAAAATCTTCCGTATTAATGACACGTAATACTGCTGTATATTCATATGTTCGTTTATCTCCCATAACTCCAACAGATTTAATAGGTAATAAAATAATGAAAGCTTGATTTACAGTATCATATATATTATAATTATTTAATTCTTCATAAAGAATATTTTCTGCTTTTTTTATAATTATAATTTTTTTTTCATTTATTTTTCCAATAATTCGAATACTTAATCCAGGACCTGGAAAAGGATGACGATATAAAATTTCTTTTGGTAACCCTAATTTTTTTCCTATTTTTCGTACTTCATCTTTAAATAATTCTTTTAATGGTTCTATTAATTTAAATTTCATAGAAATAGGTAGTCCTCCTACATTATGATGAGATTTTATAGAACAACTTAATTTATTTGATGAAAATATTGAAGATTCAATAATATCTGAATAAATAGTACCTTGAGCTAAAAATTCAACATTTCCAATTTTTTCTGATTCTTTTTGAAATATGGAAATAAATTCTTTTCCTATTATTTTTCTTTTCATTTCAGGATCACTAATTCCATTTAGACTAGATAAAAAATTATTTTTAGCATCTATTATTTTAATAGGCAAATTTATTTTTTTACATAATAAAGATATTTTTTCTTTTTCTTTTTTTAAAAGAAATCCTGTATCTACAAAAATACAATTTAAATAATTTCCAATAGCTTTATAAATTAAATAAGCAGAAACAAAGGAATCTACACCTCCAGAAAATCCTAATATGACTCTCTTTCCGTAAACACGTTTTTTTATTTTATCTATAGATTTTTCTATAAAATTATTTATTTTCCATTTTGAATTACATTTACAAATACGAAAAATAAAATTTTTTAATATAAATATTCCAAATTTTGTATGTTGTACTTCTGGATGAAATTGAACTGCATAAATATTTTTATTTATATGAGTTAAAGCTGCAACGCGACAAGATGAAGTATGACCAATAATTTTTAATTCTTTTGGAAGATCTTTTATTTCATCAAAATGACTCATCCAAACTATAGATTTTTTTGGTATTTTGTAAAATAAATCATTAATTTTATCTATAGTAAAATCTACTTTTCCATATTCTTTATATTTAGATTCCTCTATTTTTCCTCCTAAAATAAAAGAAATAAGTTGCATACCATAACAAATTCCAAGTATAGGTATATGTAATTTAAAAATATTTTTAGATATTAATGGTGAATTTTTTTCATAAACAGAACAAGGTCCTCCTGATAAAATAATTCCTTTAGGTTTTTTTGATAAAATATTGTGTATAGAAATATCATAAGAATATAACAAAGTATAAACTCCTAAATCTCTAATTCTTCTTGCTATTATATGACTATATTGAGATCCAAAATCTAATATAATAATCAAGTCTTTTTTCATTTTTGTATTTGAAAAAAATTATAAACCAATATCCTTTCTAAAATACAAATTATCAAATTTTATTTTTTTTACTTTATCATAAGCTTTATATCTTGCTTCTTTAAGAGTATTTCCTATTCCAATTATATTCAAAACACGTCCGCTTGATGTTATCCATTTATCTTTTTTTTTATTTGCTCCAGCAATATAAAAAGGTTCTTTTAAGGAGTCTAATCCTGATATCATTTTTCCTATATCATAATTTTCTGGATATCCATTAGAGGATAAAACTACACAACAAGAGTATAATTTTTTCCAAGAAATATATATTTTTTTTTTCAAAAAAATAGACTGAATAATATTTAATAAATTACTTTCCATTAAAGGTAACAAAGCTTGAGTCTCAGGATCACCCATACGAACATTATATTCCAACAAATAAACTTTATTAGAAGTAATCATTAATCCAAAATATAAAAATCCAAAAAAAATTAATTTTTCTAAAATTAATCCTTTTAAAGTAGGATTTAATATATTTTTTTTAAAATATAACCAAACAGAATTAGTCATATATGGATTAGGAACAATAGATCCCATACCTCCTGTATTTACTCCAATCTCATTTTCTCCAATTTTTTTATAATCTTTAGCTGATATAAAAGGAATAATATGTTTTCCATTGAAAATAGATATAATAGAAGCTTCTATTCCTTGCAAATAATCTTCTATGATTATCTTATTTCCAGAATTTCCAAATTTTTTTTCTATCATAATAGTTTTTAAAGCTTTTTTAGCTTCATTTTTGTTTTTAACTAAAAAAACTCCTTTTCCTCCAGCTATTCCATTAGTTTTAATAACTAATGGTTTTGTTTTTTTTTCTAAAAAAGAAACAGCTTTGTCATAACAAGAAAAAACTTCATATTTTGGAGAACTTATTCCATATTTTTTCATAAAATCTTTTGAAAAAGAACGGTCCACTTCAAGTTGAGAAGATAAATAGTTTGGTCCAATTATTTTTAGTCCAAAATCATGAAAAATATCTACTATTTTTTCCATTAAAAAAATTTCAGATCCTACAATAGTTATGTCTATTCCATTTTTTTTAGCAAAAAAACCTAATTCTAATGTAGAATGATAATTTTCAATATTTTTTCCTATTAGACTAGTACCTCCATTTCCAGGATAAAAATAAATATTTATAGAAGGATTATCTTCAAATAATTTTTTTCCAATAGCATGTTCACGTCCTCCGTTTCCAAGAATTAAAATTTTCATTATAATTAATGTTTAAAATGTCTTTTTCCAGTAAAAGCCATAGCAATTCCATAATCATCACAAGCTTTTATAGATTCTTTATCACGTATAGATCCTCCTGGTTGAAGAATAGCACGTATTCCTCCTGAACGAATAGCTTCATCTACTACATCTCTAAAAGGAAAAAAAGCATCAGATACTAAAACTAATCCTTCTTTACTTTTATCTATAGCTCTATTTATGGCCTGAGAAGCAGCCCAAATTCTATTAGTTTGACCTCCAGAAATACCTAAAGTTTGCATTTTTTTAGCTACAACAATAGCGTTAGATTTCACATATTTCACTACTTTTTGTGCAAACAACAAAGATTTTAATTCTTCATTAGAAAATTTTTTTTTAGTAACTATTCTATAATTATTATCATCTTTTTCATTACAATTATCTATTTCTTGTACTAAAATACCTCCATCTATTTGTACATATTCAAATTTATCTGAAATTGCTTGATTTATACTGATAATTCTAATATTTTTTTTTATTTTTAAAATATTTAATGCTTCTTCTGAAAAGGATGGGGAAAGAATAACTTCTAAAAAAATATGATTAATTTTTTTTGCTAATTCTTTTTCTACTGGAACATTAACAGCCATTATTCCGCCAAAAGAAGAAATTGTATCAGCATAATAAGTTTTTTTAAATGCTTCAATAATATTTTTTCCTAAAGCTACTCCACAAGGACTGGAATGTTTAACTGTACAACAAGCTGGATCGGTAAATTGAGAAACAATTTTCCAAGCTATATCCATATCTCGTAAATTATTAAATGAAAGATCTTTACCATGCAAATGAGTAAAATTACTCATTGATCCTTTATAAAGAGTATTGATATAATAAGCTGCTTTTTGATGAGGATTTTCTCCATAACGTAGATTCATTTTTTTCTCAAAAGATGAATGCAAATAATAAGGAAATTCATTTTCTGAAAGAATTTGAGAAATAGCAGAATCATAAGAAGAAGTAAAATTAAATACTTTTCCAGCTAATTTTCTTCTTAATTTTAAAGAAGTAGAACCATATTGAGTTATTTCATCTTGTACCGATTTATAATCATTTTTATCTACAATTGCTGTAACATATAAAAAATTTTTAGCTGCTGCACGAAGCATAGAAGGACCTCCTATATCTATAAATTCAATCAAAGAATTAATAGATTTTTCATTTTTTTTTTCTAAAAATGGATAAAAATTAATTAATACAATATCAATAAAATGAATATTATGAGAATGAATAGATTTTATATGTTTTTCAATAGAACGATTTGCTAAAATACCTCCATAAATATTAGGATGAAATGTTTTTAATCTTCCATCCAAAATTTCAGGAAAAGAAGTAATATCCGTAATATCTATTACATTGGATAATCCATTTTTTATTAAAAATTGTAAAGTTCCACTAGTAGAAATAATTTCATATCCATTTTTGTATAAAAAATTAACAAAATCGAATAATTGATCGTTTTTTTGATAAACACTAATTAAAGCTCTTTTCATAAAAAATATTAATTATTTCCAATTTTTTATTGATTGAATTAATATATCCTTTTCTACAAAAGAAATTTTTTTTGATAAAGATATTGGAGTTTCTTTTGAAGAAATTTTACATGATTTTTTCAAAATTATGTTTCCTAAATCAACATTTTCTGTCACATAATGAACTGTAGCACCTGATATTTTTTCTTTATTTTTTAAAACTTCTTGATGTACTTTTATTCCATACATACCTATACCTCCATATTTAGGTAAAAGTGAAGGATGAATATTTATTACTTTTCCAAACCATTTTTTACAAAATTTTGCATCAAGTATAGACAAAAATCCAGAAAGAACTACAATATCTGGAATATTTTTTACAAGTATATGATTTATTTCTTTAGAAAGAAATTTTTTTTTAATTTTTTCTAAAGAAATAGTATTGATATTTTTTTTTGATGCATGATTAATAGCAATACAAAATCGGTCAGAAATAACTAAATTTACTATAAAATTAGAAAGAATACCGTTTTCAATTGCTTGTAAAATATGTTGCATATTGGTTCCTTTTCCAGAAACTAAAATAGTTATTTTTTTCATAAAAAAATGAAAATATTATTTAAATAAAACTTTTTTATTACCTTTCACTATATTACCAAATATAAAAGGTTTTTCTCCTAAAAAACGTAATTTATACAAAATAGAATTTTGTTCTTTAGATGATATAATAATTATCATTCCTACTCCCATATTGAAAGTATTCCACATTTTCTTTTCTGATAGATTTCCTTTTTTTTGAATAAAATTAAAAATGGGTTGAATAGGAATATTTTCTTTTTTTATTATAGCTGATAAATTTTTAGGAAGAATTCTAGATAAATTATCTGGTATACCTCCTCCAGTAACATGAGCTAATCCATGAATTGAAAATTCTTTTAATAAAATATGAATAGGAAAATAATAAATTCTAGTTGGAATTAAAAGAGTTTCATAAAAAGGTTTTTTTTGAAAAATTTCTATAAAATTATTTGTAGAAAATATTTTTTGAATTAAAGAAAAACCATTACTATGTACACCAGAAGAAGGAAGTCCTATCAAAATATCTCCTTTTTTAATAAGTTTTTCTCCATTTATAAGATATTTTTTTTCTACAATACCTACACAAAATCCAGCAATATCATAATCATTTTTTTTATAAATACCAGGCATTTCTGCTGTTTCTCCTCCAATAAAACAAGTGTTCGTTCTCTTACAAGAATTAGCTATTCCTTCTATTATTTTTTTTATAATAGTAGAGTTTAATTTTCCACAAGCTAAATAATCTAAAAAAAATAAAGGAATTCCACCATGACATAAAACGTCATTTACACACATAGCAAAACAATCTTCTCCAATTAAATCATATTTTTTATAATTAATAGCTAAACGTAGTTTTGTTCCTACTCCATCTACTCCAGATACTAAAATGGGTTCTTTATATCCACATTCATATATTTTATAAAAACCAGAAAAATGATCTAATGAGCTAATTACTTTATTATTATAAGTTTTTTTTATAATTTCATTAATTTTACATATGATATGATTACTTTTTTTCATGGTTAATTTTTGTACAATTTATATTTTTATAAACTGGATAAATTCCTGTGAAACAACCAAAACAATAATTATTACTTCCAAGTATATCTATTATATTATTCATACTTAAAAATTCTAAACTATCTACATTTAATATTTTTTTTATATTTTCTTTTATATTAGTATATGAAATAAGATCTTTTCTACTTGGAGTATCTATACCTAAATAACAAGGGGCTATTATAGGAGGGGAAGCACTTCTAAAATGAATTTCTTTAGCTCCTGCTTTTCTTAAGATAAAAACTAATCTACGACTAGTAGTTCCACGAACTATAGAATCATCAATAATAACTACACGTTTTTCTTTTATTTCATATAAAATAGGATTTAATTTTAAGTTTACCATTTTCTCACGCATTTCTTGTTTAGGAACTATAAAAGATCTACCAATATATTTATTTTTAACTAGAATTGGTTTAAAAGGAATGCCAGATGCTTTAGAATAACCAATAGCTGCTGGTACTCCAGAATCTGGTACTCCAATAACAACATCCGCTTCTACTGGATGCTGTTCATAAAGTTTTTCTCCACTTTTTTCCCTAATTTCATAAACATTTATATTTTCAATTAAAGAATCTGGACGAGAAAAATAAATATACTCAAAAGAACATATTCTTTTTTTTATATATTTTTTTTTTCTAATCATTGAAAATTTAATAGATTTTTTATCTACTAAAATTATCTCTCCTGGAAACAAATCTCTAATATAAATACCTCCTATAGAATCTATTCCACAAGTTTCAGAACTAAATATGTAAGTTTTTTCATTTAATATTCCATAACATAAAGGACGTATACCATTTGGATCTCGAAATGCTGCTATTTTATTATCCATAAGTACTATTACAGAATAAGCTCCTTTAATATCAAGAGTAGTTTTTTTAATAGCTTTTTCTAAACTAGAATTTGATTCTAGTAAATATTTTTGTATTAAACGTAAAATGACTTCAGAATCTGAATATTCTGAAATAAAATGAACACCTTCAGATTCTAATTTTTTACGAATATATTGAGCATTTACTAAGTTACCATTGTGTACTATAGATATAGTACTTTTACCATAAATATTTTCTCCAAAAAATGGTTGTATATTTTTTTTACTTTGTCCTCCTTCTGTAGAATAACGAGTATGTCCAATAGCTGCATTTCCATGATAACATTCAGAATTTAAAATTTTTCTAAAAAAATCTAAAACAAGTCCTTCACTTTTATGTGATATAATAAATCCATCTCGTAAAACAGAGAAACCACAAGCTTCTTGTCCTCTATGTTGTAATGCAAATAATCCAAATTGGATTAAAGAAAATGTGTCTACTTTATTAGGAGAATAAATTCCAAAAATACCACATTCATCATGAAATTTATCAGTTTTTTCCTTTATAGGGAATAATTGATATATCATCTTTTTTTTTTATGGAAAAAGAATATATTTTATACATAATGGATTAATTTTTTATAACATTTAATCTTTTCAGTATTTCCATATAAATGTCAAGTATATTTTCTTTTAGTCCGATCCTAAATGGATCTTTATCCAACTTTTTTTTTGTTTTTTTATCCCAAAAACGACAAGTATCAGGACTAATTTCATCAGAAAGTAAAATTTTATTTTGATCATTTTTACCAAATTCCATTTTAAAATCTACTAATATTATATTTTTATCCAAAAAAAATTTTTTTAAAATTTTATTTATATTTGATATAATATGATAAATAATGTTTAATTCTTCATAAGAAATTATATTTAAAAAAACAGCATGATGATCATTAATCAATGGATCTTTTAATTTATCATTTTTATAAAAAATTTCAAAAATAGCATTTGATATATATTTTCCTTCTTTAATTCCTAAACGTTTAGACATGCTTCCAGCAACTATGTTACGAACAACAAATTCTAAAGGAATCATATTTACTTTATGACATAATTGTTCTCTATTATTTTTTTTTTGTACAAAATGAGTTCTTATTCCACAAGAATTTAGAAAATTAAATATAAATGTAGTTATTTCATTATTAAAAATTCCTTTATCTTGTAAAAAATTATTTTTTAGTCCATTTGAAGCTGTTATATTATCTTTATAGTGAACAATAACATAAAATGGATTATTAGTAGCATATATTTTTTTTGTTTTTCCTTCTAGTAAAAGATTTTTTTTAATTATGGAAGTACTCATAATCATAAATTTTGCTCTACTTCAGTTATTAATTTTTCTTTTATTTTCATTTTAAATTTTATAAGTGATTTTTTTATTTCTTTATATTTTATAGATAAAATATGAATAGCAAATAAAGCTGCATTATATGAATTATTAATACCCATTGTAGCAACGGGAACATCTTTAGGCATTTGTACCATGGAAAAAAGTGCATCTATACCTCCTAACAATCCATTATTACTATTATAAATAGGGACACCTATAACGGGTAATATAGTTTTTGAAGATATTATTCCTGGTAAATGAGCTGATAATCCAGCTCCTGCTATAATTACATCTGTATTTTCAGATTCTATATGTTTTATTACCTTAGATAAGGTATCAGGAAGTCTATGTGCAGAAATAACATACGACTTATAACTTATATTAAATTTATTAAGTATTTCTGCTGTTATTTTCATAGTTGATTTATCAGAAATGCTTCCAAGAAATATAGCTACTTTCATATTTTTTTATTTTAATTTTTTATGAAAAATATTGCACAGCATTTTTAAAAATAGGATCTTTATGAAGATTAGGTATATTTTTTAATAATTGATAATCATAACGTTCTGGATGTGCCATTCTTCCATAAATTTTTCCATCTTCACTTAATAAGCCTTCAACAGCTCCAATAGATCCATTAGGATTATAAAGTCTATCTAAACTAGGATTTCCTTGTAAATCTACATATTGTGTAGCTATTTGATTTTTTTTAAATAGAACATTTATGATTTTTTCATTAGCATAAAATCTACCTTCTCCATGAGAAATAGGAAGAGTATATATTTTATTTTTCATTCCATTTAACCATGGTGATTTATCAGATATTACTTTAATATGAACACATTGTGATATATGTTTTTTTATTTTATTATATGTTAATGTAGGAGATTCATCGTTTCTTAAACAAATTTTTCCATAGGGTAATAATCCAGATTTTATAAGTCCTTGAAAACCGTTACAAATACCTAATATTAATCCATCTTTATCAAGAAAATTTTGAATTGCATCTTTAATATACGGATTATGTAATATAGAAACAATAAGTTTTCCTGCTCCATCTGGTTCGTCTCCAGCGCTAAAACCTCCACAAAGCATAAATATTTGAACGGATTCTATATGTTTTTTAATATGAAAAATAGATTTAATAATATCTTTATTAGATAAGGTTTTGAATACAAAAGTATTTACTATAGCTTCTTCTTTTTTAAATGCACGAATAGATTCAAATTCACTATTTGTTCCAGGAAATATAGGAATAAATACTCTTGGTATTCCTTTTTTTTTATATTTACATTTCCATATTATATTATTTTTTTTTCTATTTTTTACTTTTATATCTATTTTTTTTTCATTATTTTTTTCATTATTTTTTTCATTATAAGAAAAAATAGGAGATAAAGTTTTTAACCAATTTTTTATAGATTTGTTAATATTAATTGATATACCATTAATAATCATATTTTTAGATGATATGATTTCTCCTATTAGAATAAAATTATTATCTAAAATTGTAGAAGAAGATTCTATAATTAAGGAACCTATACTTGTTTCAAGTAAATGTTCTTTACAGTTTATAATTGCTCCTAAACGATTACCAAATGACATTTTGGCTATAGCAATAGAAATTCCTCCATCTTTTATAGTTTTAACAGAAACAATTTTTCCTGAACAAATACCTTCATAAACTTTATCATATGCTTTTTTTATAGAATCAAAATCTGGCATTTCGTTTTTTAATGAACGATGATTATATAAATAAATTTTATTTCCTATTTTTTTAAATTCAGGAGAAATTATATTTAAACATGAACCTGTACATACTCCAAAAGCAATCAAAGTAGGAGGGACATGTATATTTTTATATGTTCCAGACATTGAATCTTTACCTCCAATAGAAACTAATTCTAAAGACATTTGAGCATGATAAGCTCCTAATAAAGCAGAAAAAGGTTTTCCCCAGTTTTCTGGATCATTTCCTAGTTTTTGATAGTATTCTTGGAAACTAAAATAAGTATTTCTATAATTTCCTCCCATAGAAACAATTTTAGAAATACATTCTACTATAGCATAAGCCCCTCCGTGAAAAGGACTCCAAGTAGAAACATCAGGATGATACCCCCAAGAAACTATGCTAACTGTATTTGTTGTAGATGACTGTTGTAAAATAGGTATTTTTTGTACACTTCCCTCAGATGGAGTCATTTGATATTTTCCTCCAAAAGGCATTAAAACTGTAGTAGCTCCTACAGTACTATCAAACATTTCTACTAAACTTTTTTGAGAAGCTATATTCAATTTAGAAAGAAACTTTAAAAATGTTTTTTCGCTAAATAAAAATTTTTTTGATTTTTTAAAAGGAGAAATTGAAGTAGGTGAATTAACAATAATAGATTGATTTTTATTATATCCTCTAGTATTCATGAAAGAACTTTTTATATTCAATATTTCTTTTTTTTTATAATAAAATATGATCCGTTTATTATCAGTTATTTTAGCTATAGGTGTAGATATTATATTTTCTTCATTAGCTAAACGAATAAATTTTTTTACATCTTTTGAATTTAATACTACAGCTATACGTTCTTGAGACTCAGAAAGTGCAATTTCTATTGCTTCTAAATATGAATTTTTAGTAGTAGGTATTTTATCTAAATAAAGAACTAAACTATCGCTTAGTTCTCCTATAGCTACTGCAATACCTCCTGCTCCTAAATCATTACATTTTTTTATTAAATAGGTTACTTCTTTTTTTCTAAAAAATCTTTGAATTTTTCTTTCTGTTATAGGATCCCCTTTTATACCTTCTTTTACATTTTTTAAATTAAAATTTTCTACTTTAGAAGAATTTGTAGCATCTCCAATTCCTTCTCTTCTTGTTAATCCTCCAATTAATAAAATAACATCTCCTTTTTTGGGTTCTTTTTGCTTTATAAAATTTATAGGAACAGCTCCTACAACCATACCTACTTCCATTTTTTTAGCTCTAAATCCTTTATGATAAATTTCATTAACATGAGTAGTAGCTAATCCAACTTTGTTTCCATAAGAACTATAACCAGAAGCTGATTCATAACATATTTGATTTTGTGGTAACTTTTCATGAAAAATTTTTGTATTTATAATAGGGTTAGATACTCCACTTAATCTAAGTCCTTGATATACAAATGCTCTTCCAGATAATGGATCTCTAATAGCTCCTCCTATACAAGTAAAAGCTCCACTAAAAGGATTAATTTCTGTAGGATGATTATGTGTTTCATTTTTAAATAATAAATACCATTTTTCTTTTTTATTACTCCCTACTATATCTACATCTATCATTATTGCAGAAGCATTATGTTCATTAGATAAAACATAATTTTTTAATTTTCCTTTTTTATAAAAAATTATAGAAGGAAGATTAGATATATCCATTAAATTAATAGGTAAATTAGATTTATTTACATATTTTCTATCTTTTAAATATTTATTAAAAATGTCTTCATATGTATTTTTTAATAATCCATGAAAAGATATATTTATTAATGTAGTAAAAAATGTTCTATGACGACAATGATCTGACCAATAAGCATCTAAAATATGTAATTCTTCTTTTGTTGGGTTCCTTTTTTCTTTAACAAAATATTTCTGTATAAATAATAAATCATTTTTATCTATAGATAAATTCCATTTTTTTTTAATTTTATTTATTTTTTCAATAGAAAAATTAACAAAATTATTTATAGTTTTAATATATTTTTTTTTTCTATTTTTTTTATAAAAAAAGAAACCATTATAATATTTTTTAATTTTATTAAGATTATCTTTTTCATTCATACCAATCAATTCAACTAATAAACTAGTTTTTATAGAGATATTATTAGATAATAATTTAGGATTTATAATTTTTATACATTGTATAGCAGCATTTTCTCTATCATTATATTTTCCTGTAAAATTTTTCATATAAAAGTATGGATTATGAAAATGTATTTTTTTATGTAAAATATCTGTTACAGGATCTACAAAAACTTTGTATAAACTTTCTAAGAAAAGTTCTTTTTTTATGTTATGGATATCATATACATAATAAATAATTACTCTAGATAATGAAATATCCATATTTTTAAATTCCTGATATAATTTTATAGAATCAATATCAAAAGGAATTTTTTTTTGTATATAAATTCTAAAATTCATTTTTATATAGTCATTTATTTTTTTATGCTACTATATATCTATATTAGGTTGATTAGAATCAATTAAATTATAAAATTTATTTAATACAGGATTAACTTTTTTATTAATAAATTCTATAGTTTGTTCTGAAGAAAATCCTATAAAATTTTTAGGATTAAGTATTTCATTCATTTTTTCTTCATGAATTGGTATTTGATTATCACACAATATACGTTTTACGAAATCATTTTCTTTTCCTTCTAATTTTATTTTAGAATTTGTTTTCATGGAATGAATTCGTATTCTTTCATGAATTTGTTGTCTATCTGCTCCATTTTTTACACATTCTATAATGATGTGTTCAGTTATTAAAAATGGAAGTTCTTCTTTTATATGTTTATTAATGATTTTAGGGTATACTAAAATATTTTCTAATATATTATTCCAAATCAGTAGAATAGAATCTACTGCCAAAAATGATTGTCCTATAACCAATCTTCTGTTTGCAGAATCATCTAAAGTTCTTTCTAACCATTGAGTAGCAGAAACTATAGCTGAACTATTAGATAAAGAAATAACATATTTTGCTAAAGAAGCAATACGTTCGCTACGTATTGGATTACGTTTATAAGCCATTGCACTAGATCCAATTTGATCATTTTCAAAAGGTTCTTCCATTTCTTTTAAGTTTTGCAGTAAACGTAAATCATTGCTAAATTTGTGAGAAGTTTGAGAAATATTAGATAATAAATTTAATATTTGTGAATCTATTTTTCTATCATAAGTTTGTCCTGTTATTGGAAAAACATTTTTAAATCCAAATTTATTAGATAGTTTTTTTTCTAAATATTTTATTTTTTCTAAGTCTCCATTAAATAATTTTTTAAAACTATCTGCAGAACCTACAGTTCCTTTTACTCCTCTGAAATGAATATTTTTTAATCTAAATTCTAATTCTTCTAGATCTAGAAGAATACTTTGTATCCATAAAGCAGAACGTTTCCCTACAGTAGTAAGTTGAGCTGGTTGATAATGAGTAAAGGCTAAAGTAGGAAGATTATGATATTCTAAGGTAAAATTTCTAAGACGAAAAATTACATTAATTAGTTTTTTTAATAAAATTTCTAATCCATCACGTATTAAAATAATATCTGTATTATCTCCTAAAAAAGCACTAGTAGCTCCTAAATGAATAATAGGTTTAGCTTTATAAGCTTTTTCTCCAAAAGCATATAAATGAGCCATGACATCATGACGGAATTTTTTTTCGTAAAAAGAAACTTTTTCCCAATCAATATCATATAAATGATTCTTTAAATCTTGTATTTGATCTTCGCTAATATTTAATCCTAATTTTTTTTGAATTTTTGCTAAATAGTACCATAATTTTCTCCAAGTAAAAAATTTTTTTTCTGGAGAAAAATTGTATAGCATTTCTTTACTACTATATCGTTCTACTAAAGGATTTTTATATTTTTTCACAAAAAAAAATATTTAAGAAAAAATTTTTAAAAATGAAGATTTATTTTTAATGATATTTTGATTTCTTTCAGATCCTACAGAAATTAATAAAATTTTTAATTTTAAATACTCTTCAATAAATTTAACATATTTTTTACAATTTTTAGGTAAATCTTCATATTCACAAATATGTGATATGTCTTCTTCCCAACCAGGAAAATCTATATAAATACATTCTATATCTTTTTCTATTTTTGCTGGAAAATATTGAATAATTTTTCCATAAAATCTATATTTTACACATATTTTAATAATTTTTAATTGACTTAAAACATCAAGTTTGGTTATTATTAAATAATTAATACCATTAATCATACAAGAATATTTAAGAGCAATCAAATCTAACCATCCACATCGTCTTGGACGTTTTGTAGTTGTTCCATATTCATTTCCTTTTTTACGTATTAAATTTCCAACTTCATTTTCTACAATTTCTGTAGGAAATGGTCCATATCCTACACGTGTACAATATGCTTTTGCTATTCCTATAAAATTAGTTAAAAAACTAGGAGGTATTCCAGAACCAACACATACACCTCCTGTAGAAGCGGAAGAAGTACTTACATATGGATATGTTCCATAATTAATATCTAATAACATAGCTTGAGCACCTTCAAATAAAATTTTTTTTTTATTTTTAAAAGCATTATGTATATCATAAACTGCATCTATAATACGATCAGAAATATATTTTGCATATTCTATATACTCTTGATAAATGGTATCAAAAGATATAGCCGTTTTTTTATAAATTTTTGTAATAATTTTATTTTTTAAATCTATATTAAATTTTAATTTTTTATAAAAATTTTTTGGATTTAAAAAATCTAATACTTGGATTCCTATACGAGCTATTTTATCTTCATAAGTAGGACCTATTCCACGATGTGTAGTTCCTATAGATTGATCTTCTAAAAATTCCTCTTGATATTGATCTAATAAACGATGATAAGGCATAGTAATATGTGCTCTTTTAGAAATAAAAACTTTAGAAGTATTAATATCCATTAATTTCAAATTTTTTATTTCTTGAATCAAATATTTAGGGTCAATAACGACTCCAGGACCAATAATACATTTAACATAAGGATAAATTACTCCAGAAGGAATTAAATGAAGAATAAAATAATTATTTTTAATATGAATTGAATGACCTGAATTATTTCCTCCTTGATATCGTATTACATAATCTGAATTTTTAGAAAATAAATCTGTAATTTTTCCTTTTCCCTCGTCACCCCATTGGAGACCAACAATAACATTTGAAGGCATGATACTTATCGATTTTTATACTTAATAACAAAGTTAAATATAAATAAATAATAAAAATATTTTTATATTATTTTTTTTCAAAATTATTTTTTTAAATGTTGATATGCCAAATTTGTAACTATTCTTCCTCTAGGAGTCCTTATTAAGTACCCCTCTTGTATAAGAAAAGGTTCATAAACTTCTTCTATTGTTTCTGAATTTTCACTTACTGCTGTTGCTATAGTATTTATACCTACCGGACCTCCTTTAAAATGATCTATAATATATAATAAAATTCTATTATCCATTTCATTTAATCCATGTTTATCTACATTAAGAGCTTGTAAAGCTAAATTACAAATATTTATATCAATAATTCCATTTCCTTTTATTTGTGCAAAATCACGAATTCTACGAAGCAAACTATTTGCTATACGTGGAGTACCACGACTTCTATTAGCTATTTCATATGATGCTTCTTCTGTGATAGGTATATTTAATAATATAGCATTTTGTGTGATAATATTTTTTAAAAATTTTTTTTTATAATAATTAAGACGAAAATTAATACCAAATCTAGAACGCATAGGAGACGTAATTAATCCATATCTTGTAGTTGCTCCTATTAAAGTAAAAGGTAATAAATCAATTTGTACAGATTTTGCATTAGATCCAGAATCTATAATAATATCTATTTTATAGTTTTCCATAGCTGAATATAAATATTCTTCAACTATTGGAGATAAACGATGTATTTCATCTATAAAAATGACATCGTTCAGTTTCAGATGAATAAGTAATCCAGCTAGATCTCCAGGTTTATCTAAAATAGATCCTGAAGTTACAGTAATATTAACACATAATTCATGAGCTACAATATAAGATAATGTAGTTTTTCCTAATCCTGGAGGTCCATGAAATAATATATGATCCAAAGCTTCATTTCTTTTTTTAGCTGCTTGTATAAAAATTTTTAAGTTTTCTAAAATATCACATTGTCCAACAAAATCCTGAATTTTTTTTGGATTTAAAGATTTTTCTAAAAAATATGACACAATTTATTATTTATTTATTTAAAATAAAACATGTATACAAATAAATAATAAAAAAATCTTATATTTTTTTAAAATATTTAGTATGGAATAATTTGTTAAATCAAATTGAATAGGAACTATAGATACATATCCATTTTTTAATGCCCATTCATCAGTATCTACATTTTCATCATAATTAATAAAATCTCCTAATAACCAATAATAAGTTCTTCCTTTTGGATTATAACGTTTTTCAAAGCTTTCTTTCCATTTAGATTCTGCTTGTCTACATATTTTAATTCCTTTTATTTGTCCTTTTTTTAGTTTAGGAATATTAACATTGAGACTCATTATTTTTTTTGGAATAGGATTATAAATTATTTTTTTTACAATTTTATATACATATTTTTTTGAAGCTTCAAAATCAGCATTCCAATCAAAATCTAGAAGAGAAAAACCAACTGATGGAATTCCTTCTATACTAGCTTCTATAACAGCAGAAAGAGTTCCTGAATATATAATATTTATAGAAGAATTTGATCCATGATTTATTCCAGATACACAAATATCAGGTTTTCTTGGAAGAATGTTATTAATAGCTAATTTTACACAATCTACTGGAGTACCTGAACATTCCCATTCTTTTTGTTTTCCTTTATCTATTTTTATAGAATCACAATATAATACAGAATCCATAGTTATTGCATGTCCTACTCCAGATTGTGGTTTATTTGGCGCTACTACATATACTTCTCCTAAAGAATTCATAATATGTACAAGTGCTCTAATTCCTGGTGCTCTAATTCCATCATCATTTGTAACTAAAATAATTGGTTTATTGTTCATTTTTAGAAAAGAAAGCTAAAATATTTATAGTAATTTTATTACTGTTTTTGTTTAATAAAACATACAAAAATAATTGTGAATACTAAAATAAAAAAAATTAAACATATAATAATCTGTTTTTTTATCATTTTTCTATTTAGTTTTTGTTCTCCATTAGTAGAAAAAGAAAAACATCATATAATACTTAAAACAATATATAATACACTTTACTTTTTACATCCTAATCCTATTCTTATTAATAATCAATTTTCAAAAAAAGTATATAATAAATTTTTTGAAAAATTAGATAATCAAAAACGTTTTTTTATACAAAAAGATATAGAAGATCTTTCTTTATACAAAGAAAAAATAGATGATTTTTGGATTCATGGTGATTCTACCTTCTTTAAGATCATTATCAAACGTTTTTATCAAAGAATAAAAGAAGCAGAATTTATATGTAATAACATATTAAAGAAACCTTTTAATTTTAATAAAAAGGAAATTTATTTTTTTGGAGAAAAAAATTATTATTTTTCAAAAAATAAAAAAGAATGTGTTGAAAAATGGAGAAAATATTTAAAGTATTTAACTTTATTAGAAATAATAAATTCAAAATCAAATATATTAAAAAATTATAAAAAAAAAACTTGGAAAAATGCGTTTTTTAATGAAGAAAAAAAATATAGAAAAAAAGTAGAAGAACATATAAAAAAATATTTTAGAATATTAAATCAAAAAAAAGAATTCGATTGGTTTTCTATGTATGTTAATACTATCACATATCAATATGATCCTCATACTAATTATTTATCTCCTAAAGAAAAAGAAATTTTTGATTTAAACATATCTGGACAAATAGAAGGAATAGGTGTAGAATTAAAAGATGAAAAAGGATATGCAACAATAATGAAAATTATTGTTGGTGGACCTACATGGAAAAATAAAAAAATAGAAATAGGAGATAAAATTATAAGAGTAGCTAAAAATATAAACTATGAATCTAAAAATATTGTAGGTATGTTATTGGAAAATTCTATTCGTTTAATAAGAGGAAAAAAAGGTAGTAAAGTTAAATTAACTCTTCAAAAGAAAGATGGATCTTTACAAGAAGTAATTCTTACTAGAGATATCATAGAAAAAAAGGAAATTTTTGCTAAAAGTGTAATAATATCTGATAAAAATAAAAATAAATATGGTTTAATATGTTTACCTGTATTTTATTTTAACCCTGAAAATAAAAATGGAAGAAATGCGGCTAAAGACATTAAAAAAATTATTAAAAAATTCAAAAAAGAAAATATTAAAGGTATTCTTATAGATATAAGAAATAATGGAGGAGGTTCTTTAGACGTAGTAATAAATATTGCTGGTTTTTTCTTGGGGAAAGTTCCTATTGTTCAAATAGGTAGTAAATTTTATAGTAAAAAAAAGATAAAAAATAGTAATCATGAAATTTTATGGAAAGGACCACTTGTAGTTCTTGTTAATGAATTATCAGCTTCTGCTTCCGAAATTTTTGCTGCATCTATAGCAGATTATAAAAGAGGAATTATTGTTGGAAGTAGTCAAACATATGGTAAAGGAACAGTTCAAACTATTTATCCATTAAATAAATTTTTATTTTTTAATAAAGAATTAGGTTCTTTAAAATTTACTATCAATAAATTTTATCGTGTTAATGGTAGTTCCACTCAATTAAAAGGAGTTAATTCAGATATAATTATTCCAAGTAATACAACAACATTAAAAATGATGGAAAAAAATTACCAAAATTCTATGAGATGGGACTCTATAGATTCTATAGATTTTCATTATTGGAATAGTGATAAAAATTTAGATAAAATTAAGCATAAAAATATTATTCTATTAAAAAAAAAAAAGGATTTTATGACTATTTATAAAGCTATGCAATCATTAGAAAAAAAAATTTTAAGAATAAATAGTTTTTCCTTAAACTGGAAAGAATTTTATAATGAATATATAAGAATAAAAAAAAGAAATGAAAATTTTAAAAAATTAAGAAATAATTTTAATATATATGGATTACGTGCCTTTCCTCCATCTTATAAAATTATTGTGAACAAAAATGAATTGGAAGAAGAAAAAGAATGGATAAAAAATATAAAAAAAGATTTTTATATATCAGAATGTGTCAATATATTAGGTGATTTTAACGAAAACCCATAATAGGTTTATAAACTTTTGCTACATCAGCTATAGCATCATTCTCTTTTAAATTAATTAATCTCACTCCTTGAGTAGCTCTACCCATTACTCGTATATCAGATATAGATATGCGTATCATAATTCCAGATTTTTTAATAATCATTAAATCATCTTGATCCGTTACATGTTTTATAGAAATTAAACTCCCTGTTTTTTTAGTAATGTGTATTGTTTTTATTCCTTTTCCTCCACGATTAGTTATACGATAATCTTTTATATTAGATCTTTTACCGAATCCTTTTTCAGAAACTACTAATAAATATCCTTTTTCTTTACTTTCTACACATATCATACCAATAACCATATCTTTAGTAAAATTAATACCTATAACTCCATAAGAAGTTCTTCCAGTGGAACGAACTTTTTTTTCTGAAAAACGAATTATTCTTCCACTTTTTAAAGCAATGAAAACATGACTATCTCCTTTAGTTAAAATAGCCTCTAATAAAGAATCTTCTTTACGAATAATAATAGCATTAATACCATGTTTTCTAGGTCTAGAATAATTTTCTAAAGATGTTTTCTTAATTATACCTTTTTGAGTGACCATCATAACATAATGACCTTTAATATAATTTTTATTAGAAAGATCTCTAGTTAAAATATAAGCATTAACTTTATCATCATGTTGAAGATGAATAATATTTTGTATAGCTCTTCCTTTAGATATTTTGGATCCTTCTGGAATTTCGTATACTCTTAACCAAAAACATTTTCCTTTTTCTGTAAATAAAAGTAAATATTGATGATTAGTAGCTATGAGTAAATGTTTGAAAAAATCTGATTCTCTAGCTGTAGCACCTCTATTTCCTATACCTCCTCTTCCTTGTCTTTTATATTCTGATAAAGATGTTCTTTTAATATATCCTGCATGAGAAATAGTAAGTACTACTTGTTCATCTTCAATTAAATCTTCTATGTTTACTTTATTTCCATAATAATCAATCTTAGTACGACGTATATCTTGATATTTATTTTTAATATCTAAAAGTTCTTCCTTGATAATTTGAGTTCTTACAGAATATTTAATTAATATATTTTTTAATATATCTATTTTTTTGATTAATTTTTCATATTCTTTTTTCAATTTATTTCGTTCTAAAGAAGTTAAATTTTGTAAACGCATATCTAAAATAGATTTAGATTGATCTTCAGATATTTCAAATTTTTTAATTAATTTATTACAAGCATCATTATGATTATGTGCTCCTTTAATTAATTGAATCATTATATTCAAATGATCTAATATTTTCAAAAATCCCATTAAAATATGAACACGATATTTACATTTTTTTAATTCGTATTTAGTACGACGAATAATAACATCATGTCTATGATCTACAAAATATTGAATAAGATTTTTTATATTTAATTGAACAGGTTTTCCATTAACTAATGCTATATTATTTACATTAAAATAAGTTTGTAAAGGTGTGTATTGAAATAATTTATTTAATATAATATTAGTATTTACATTTTGCTTAAGTATATAGACAATACGTAATCCATTTCTATCTGATTCATCACGAATTTGATAAATACCTTCCATTTTTCCTTCTTTCATTAAGAGAACAGTTTTAGCTATCATATCAGATTTATTTACTTGATAGGGAATTTCATCTACTATAATACATTGTCTTCCTTGAAGATCTTCTAAATGAACTTTTGCACGTAAAACAATACGTCCTCTTCCAGTATGAAAAGCTTTTTTTACTCCATCATATCCATAAATTATTCCACCTGTTGGAAAATCTGGAGCTTTTATATATTTTATTATCTGTTCTATAGATAAATTATTATCATTATCAATATAAGCACAAATAGCGTTTATTGTTTCTTTAAGATTATGAGGAGGAATATTAGTAGCCATTCCAACTGCTATACCTGAAGTTCCATTAATTATAAGATTAGGAATACGTGTAGGTAAAACTTTTGGTTCTTTTAAAGAATCATCAAAATTTAATTGCATATCTACCGTTTCTTTTTTAATATCCAACAACATTTCTTCAGAAATTTTTTTCATTCTTACTTCTGTGTAACGCATAGCTGCAGGTGGATCCGCATCTAATGAACCAAAGTTTCCCTGACCATCTACTAAAGGATAACGAATAGTCCATTTTTGAGCCATACGGACCATAGTATCATAAACAGAAACATCTCCATGTGGATGATATTTTCCTAATACTTCTCCAACAATACGAGCTGATTTTTTATAAGAACTATTAGAAATAATACCCAATTGATACATTCCATAAAGAACTCTTCTATGTACAGGTTTTAATCCGTCTCTAACATCAGGAAGTGCTCTAGATACAATTACAGACATAGAATAGTCTATGTAAGATGATTTCATTTCATCTTCAATATTTATAGGAATCAATTTCTCTCCTTCACTTTCACTCATTTTTATAAACGTGATTTTTTTAAAATATAAAGAATATTAATGAATTAATAAAAAATTAAGATTTTTAATTTAAAAAACTTTCTTTAATTAGAGAATAAGGTACTTGACAATTGTAAGAACAATTACCTATTTTTTTTAATAAAGAAAATAGAATTTTATTTTTTTCATTTTTTTTATCATATTCCATGATCTTAAATATTTCATTAATATCTATATTAGAATAATTTTTTTCATGTATTGGATATAAAATAGAAAATATAGATTTAATTTCTTCATATTCATCTATAGATAATCCATTTATTTTACTAGAAATCCATGATTCAAAAACCATTCCCATTGCTATAGCTACACCGTGTAACATTTTTATTTTATTTTTATTCATAAAATAACTTTCTATAGCATGTCCAATAGTATGTCCAAAATTTAGTATTTTTCTTAGTCCTTTTTCTTTAGGATCTTTTTCTACAATTTTTTGTTTAATTGATATTGATTTAAAAATCAAATTATTCCACGTTTTTTCATTTTTTTTTATATTTTTTTTACTATTTTCCTTTAATTCTATCCAAAAATTTTTATCTGCTATCAATCCATGTTTAAACATTTCAGCCATTCCAGAAAAAAAATCTTCATTAGATAATGTATTTAAAAAATGAGTATCTATAATTAATAATTCTGGAATATAAAAAGATCCTATTTCATTTTTAATAGAATCTAAATTGATTCCAGTTTTATATCCTATAGCAGCATCTACCATTCCTAACAAAGTAGTAGGTATATTGACAAAACGTATACCTCTTTTAAATATAGAAGCAACAAATCCACCAATATCTGTTATAACACCTCCTCCTAGATTTAGGATTAAACTTTTTCTATTTGCTTTTAATTTTTCTAAATTTTTACATATTTTAATACATGTATAAATATTTTTTTCTTTTTCTCCTGATTTAATCTGAATAATATTAGAATTTTTTAAAATATCTATATGAGAATAAATAACAGGAATACAATGTATATAAGTAAAATTATCTACTAAAATAAATGTATTTTTTATGGAATCTATTTGGGTTAATAGATAAGATTCTAATACTTCATAAGCTTTATTATTGAAGTAGATACCCACTCCATCTTTTTTCATTATAATTCTATTATTAACAAAAGTAACCAATTTTTTATTAATCAATAAAATAAAATATTTGATATAACCAAAAAATTATAAATATAAAACCGGCTATTATAAATAATATATTAGGTATCCATTCTAAAATATTAATAAATTTGGATAAATACTCCATAAAAAAACATATTTTGTTAAAAATATATATTTTTTTAAAGTTTATTTCTTAAATATTATTAGAAAAAAAAAAAAAAATGGAAACATTTAATTTTATCTTTCATTATCATATTTGTATAATGTTAGATTTATGGGATTTTTTTCAACATTTATTTAATCCTAGATGGATTTTTTTATATTTCGGAAATACAGCTTTGTTTATTCTTTTAGCAATTGTTTTTGCAGAAACTGGATTTTTTATAGGTTTTTTTTTACCAGGAGATTCTTTATTATTTACTGCTGGCATCTTTGGAAAAGATTTATGTAAAAATTTTTATAACGTACCTTTTTTTGTTATTATTTTAATTGTTGCATTAGTAGCTATTCTTGGTAATATGCAAGGATATTGGTTAGGATATAAATCTGGAAAATTACTATATAAAAAAAAAGATTCCTTTTTTTTTAGAAAAAAACATCTTATTATAGCAAAATTATTTTATAATAAATATAAAACAACTGCACTTATTATGAGTCGTTTTCTACCTATGTTTCGTTCTTTTGCTCCTATTGTAGCAGGAGCAATTCGCATTGAATTTAAAAAATTTATGATATATAATATTATAGGGGCTCTTGCTTGGACTTTTTCTATTATGTTATCTGGACATTATTTAGACAAAAGTTTTCCTGAATTAAAAAATCATCTTGAATGGATTATTTTATTAATAGTATTTACTACAACATTACCTATAATTTTTAAATTAAAAATAAAAAAAAAGAAAAAAGTACTTATTTAAATTATATTTTATTTTTTTTTTTTTGAATTCTTTTAAAAAAGAAAAATTTTTGTATTAAAGATTTACATTGTTTTTTCATAATTCCAGATACAAATATGGTTTTTGGATGTAATTTTACTCCATAATATAAAAATCCTTTTTTATTATAAGCCCCACAAACAACTTTTCCTATTTTAGACCAAAATAAAGCCCCTGCACACATTATACATGGTTCTAATGTGACATATAAAGTACATTCTTCAATATATTTTTTACTTAGATAAGTAGAAGCTAAATTTATTACTAACATTTCTGCATGTGCAGTAGCCTTATTTAAAGTTTCAGTTAAATTATGAGCCTTTGCTATTACTATATTATTATGTATCATTACTGCTCCTATAGGAACTTCATTTTTATGAAAAGCAATAAAAGCTTCTTTTAAAGCAATTTTCATAAATTGAAATTCTAAAGACATTATTTATTTAATTCTTTATCTTTGTTATTTTTGTTATCTTTGTTTTCTTTGTTATCTTTATTTTCTTGTTTTTCTTCTTGAGATCCTTTAATTATTCTGGAACTTTTTACTCTTGCTATTAATGTATTAGATGGATGTAATATAGTATATTTATCATTATATAAATTTTTAACTGTTATTCTATCTCCTATATCTAATAAATCAACATTTAATTTTATGTATTCTGGTATATTATATGAAAAAGCTTTGATTTTTAATTTTTTTATTGCAGAATAATATTCTCCTCCTTTAGAAACTCCAATAGGTCTTCCGAAAGATTTTATTGGAATTTCTAATATTATAGGTTTAAATTTTTCTATTTTACAAAAATCTACATGTAATATTTGATCACTAATAGGATCAAATTGTATTTCTTTTTGAATAGCATTTATACAATTATTATATCCATCTATTTGAATAGATACACCATAAACTTCTGTAGTATATACTATTTTTTTTAAATGTTCTAGTGAAGTTGAAAATGGAATATTTATATTTTTTCCATATAAAATACATGGTATTTCTTTAGAAAGTCTAATAAAACGAATAGCTTTTTTTCCAGTATTTCTTTTTTTTCCGTATATATTTATATATTTCATAATCATATAATAAATTTATTACTAATAGATTCATCATTATGTACTGACTGCATTACTTCCGCAAAAAGAGGAGCACAAGATAAAACTTTAATCTTATTGTATGTTATTTTTTTTATAGGAATAGTATCCGTTATTACTAACTCTTCTAATGCAGAATTATTTATTTTTTCATATGAATTTCCTGATAAAACAGGATGAGTTGCTATAGCTCTAACACTTTTAGCTCCTTGTTGTTTTATTAAATTGGCTGCCTCTGTTAAAGTTCCAGCTGTGTCAACCATATCATCTATAAGTATAATATTTTTTCCTTTAACATTTCCTATAAGATTCATGAATTCTATTTCATTCGCCTTTTTTCTTTCCTTATAACAAATAACTACGTCCGTTCCTAAATATCCAGCATAGCTTCTAGCTCTTTTTGCTCCTCCCATATCTGGAGATGCTATAGTTAATTGATCTATATTTAATTTTTTTATATAATCAATAAATATCCTAGATGCATATAAATGATCTACAGGTATATCAAAAAATCCTTGAATTTGATCCGCATGTAAATCCATTGTCATAACTCTAGTAGCTCCTGATGCAACCATTAAATTTGCTAGAAGTTTTGCAGCAATAGGAGTTCTAGGTTTATCTTTATGATCTTGTCTCGCCCATCCAAAATATGGTATTACAAGTGTTATATTATGAGCAGAAGCTCTACGAGCAGCATCACACATTAATAATAGCTCCATTAAATTATCTACTGGAGTAAAAGTTGAACCTATCAAAAATACTCTAGATCCACGAACGGATTGTTCAAAACAAGGAGTATATTCTCCATCGCTAAATTCTAAAAATTTTACTTTTCCAAGAAAAGCTCCATAATAATAAGCTATATTTTCTGATAATTTTAAACCACTTCTTGTAGAAAAGAAGAGAACCTTTTGATTCATAGTTTTTTTATGTTTTTTTTTATGCAAAAATACTCTTTAAATTAATTAAAATAATACTATAAATAAGGTTTATGAAACAATACTTAAATTTAATAAAAAATGTATTGAAAAATGGAAAATATAAAAAGGATCGTACTGGAGTAGGAACAATAAGTATATTTGGATATCAAATGAGATTTGATTTAAATAAAGGATTTCCTCTTTTAACCACAAAAAAATTAAATATAAAATCTATTATTTATGAATTATTATGGTTTTTAAAAGGAGATACTAATATACAATATTTAAAAGAAAACAAAGTATATATTTGGAATGAATGGGCAAATAAAAATGGAGATCTTGGTCCAATATATGGATTGCAATGGAGAAGATGGCCTACCTATGAAGGTCATTTTATAGATCAAATAGTTAATGTTATTAAGGAAATTAAATCTAAACCTAATTCAAGACGTTTAATAGTTTCTTCTTGGAATGTAGGAATGATTAAAAAAATGTCAATTCCTCCTTGTCATACACTATTTCAATTTTATGTATTAGAAAAAAATATATCACTTCTTTTATATCAAAGAAGCGCAGACATATTTCTTGGTTTACCTTTTAATATAGCTTCTTATGCATTATTATTAACTATGTTAGCTAAAACTCTTAATTTAAAAGAAAAAGAATTAATCCATACTATTGGAGATGCTCATATTTATAAAAATCATATTAAACAAGTTAAAATACAAATGAATAGAAATCCAAGACCATTACCAAAAATGATTCTTAATCCATCTGTAAAAAATATTTTTAATTTTTCTTTTGAAGATTTCAAATTAATAAATTATAATCCATTTTCTCATATTAAAGGAGATGTAGCTATTTAAAATTTTTATTTTTCTAATAGCCAATTTTTAAATATGTTAAAATTATTAATCATAGATATTTTTTTTATTTTTCTTTTTGAATTAAAAAATGTTTTCATTTGTTTAGGAAATACAATATTTTTTTGTATAAAATACGGCATTTTATCTAAAAATTTAATAGGATGAGCAGTTTCTAAAAAAATAGTTTTATATAACGTATTATTAAATTTTTGTAAATATTTTTTAAGACCTAAATAACCAATAGCTCCATGTGGATCTAACATATAGTTATATTTTTTATATACTTTTTCTATAATATCTATAGTTTCTTTATCCGTAAATTGATAAGAATATAAAACTTTCTTTAGTTCAATTATATTTTTTTTGTATAAAAAGTTCCATATACGAGAAAAATTGCTGGGGTTAGATATATCCATAGCATTTGATATAGTTTTTTTGACTGAAGTAGGATTATATTTTCCTGATTTTAAAAATCTAGGAATAGTATCATTAATATTTGTAGAAGCTATAAAAAACTTTATGGGTAACCCCATTTTTTTAGCCATCATACCTGCACAAATATTTCCAAAATTTCCGCTAGGAACTGAAAAAATTAATTCTATAGGATGTTTTTTTTTTTCTTCTATTATTATTTGTCTATAAGCTAAAAAATAATAAAACATTTGAGGTATCCATCTAGCTATATTGATAGAATTAGCCGAAGTTAAAATATATTTTTTTTGTATTTCTTTATCTAAAAAGGCTTTTTTAACCATATTTTGACAATCATCAAAATTTCCATTAATTTCTATAGCTAATATATTATCTCCTAAAGAAGAAATTTGTTTTTTTTGTAATGAACTAATTCCATTATATGGATATAAAATAATAACTTCAATTCCTAATTTTTTATGAAATCCTTTAGCAACAGCTCCTCCAGTATCTCCTGAAGTAGCTACTAAAACTGTTATTTTTTTTCCTATTTTTTTATAAAAAAAACTTAAACATTCGGACATAAATTTAGCTCCAACATCTTTAAAAGCTAAAGTAGGTCCATGAAAAAGCTCTAATACTCTAATATTATCATGTATTTCTATCATAGGAAATGGAAAATTTAAAGTATCGTAAATAATATTAGATATATATTCATCTGGTATAGATTTACCTATATAAGGTTTTATAACAGATATAGCTATTGTAAAAATATCATAATTATAAATTTGATCAAAAAAGTTTTTTTTTAATATAGGAATATATTCTGGTATATATAATCCTCCATCTGGAGCTAATCCTTTTAAAACAGCTTTTTCAAAAGAAACAAAATTATTATTATTTTTTAAACTATAATATAACATAATATTTTATAAATTATTTATTTAATTTTTAACCATTTAACTCCTAAATGATTAATAGGAGAAGTATAAGTTTTATAATCCACTTTTAATGGAGAATAAACATAATTCATTACTTCAGTAACTTTTTTTGCTGTATAATTTCCTTTGCTTAACATGAAAACAGAAGGACCTGAACCAGAAATACCTCCACCTAAAGCTCCTATTTCTTTGCATCTTATTTTTAATTCATAAAATGCTGGAATTAACATTGCTCGTATAGGTTCTACAATAACATCTTCTAAAGATCTACTTATCAAAGCATAATTTTCTTGATATAAACCTGCTACTAATGCCCCTATATTTCCCCATTGTTTAATAGCATCTGTCATTAATATTTTTTGTTTTAATATTTCTCTTGCATCTGATGTTTTTATTTCAATTTGTGGATGTATAATACTAACCCATAATTCTTTAGGAGAATGTAATTTAGTGATATCTAAAGGATTATAACTTCTAACTAACGTTAAACCTCCCATGATAGCAGGAGCTACATTATCAGCATGAGCAGATCCACTTGCTACACGTTCTCCTTCCATAGCAAAACGTATTAATTGTATAGTATTAAAAGGATTACCTAGTAAAATATTAGCTCCTAAAACAACACCAGCAGCACTAGCTGCACTGGATCCAATTCCACTTCCAGGATGAATATTTTTAATAAGTTCTATATCAAATCCTATTTGATCTTTTTTTTCAAATTTTTGTTTTTGTTTATATTTTTTTAAAAAATATTGTAAAGCTACGAATGCTACATTTTTTTTTGGATCTTTAGGTAAAGAACTTCCATCTATTTTATTAATACGTATTCCTGGTATATTAGATTTATATAAAAAAATTTCATCTTTTGGAAAATCTAAAGCTAATCCAATAACATCAAATCCACAAGCAAGATTAGCTACAGTAGCTGGCGCCAATATTTTAATCCCCTTCATGATTTTTATTTAGTAGCTTTAATAATATCTGAAAAAACACCAGATGCAGTTACTTCTGCTCCAGCCCCTGCTCCTTTTATAATAAGAGGTTGTTCAGCATAACGATATGTATTATATAAAACCATATTATCTTTTCCTTCTAATTGAAAAAAAGGATGACTTTGTTTAACAAATTCTAGACCAACAGAAGCAACTCCATTTTCATAACGTGCAATAAAACGTAAACGTTTTTTTTCTTTTTCTGCTTCATCTCTAATTTTAAAAAAGTAATCTTTATATTTATATAATTCTTCATAAAAATGATCTATAGAAGGACAATTGTAACAACTTTCAGGAAGAAAAGATTTTTGATTAATATCACTTAATTCTAATGAAGAACCACATTCTCTTGCTAAAATAAGTATTTTTCGCATGACATCTAATCCGCTTAAATCAATACGTGGATCTGGTTCTGTGTATCCTTTTAATTGAGCTTCTTTAATTACTTCTAAAAAAGATTTTTTTCCTATAAAATGATTAAATATAAAATTTAAACTTCCTGATAAAACAGCTTCTATTTTATTGATTTTATCTCCACTATTTATAAGATCATTTAAGGTACTAATAACTGGTAAACTAGCTCCTACATTAGTTTCAAATAAAAATGGAGCTTTAAAATGTCTAGAAAGAGTTTTTAATTTTTTATAATGATCGTAATCAGATGAACATGCTATTTTATTACAAGTAATAACACCTATTCCGTTTTTTAAAAATTTATCATAAGTCATAGCCATTTTTTCACTAGCTGTATTATCAACAAATAAACTATTTCTTAGATTAAATTTCCATACTTTTTCCATAAAAGAATAAATATTCATTATTTTATTATCTTCTTTATTAAGATATTTATTCCACTGATTTAAATTTATTCCATGTTCATTAAAATACATATTTCTACTATTAGCTAATCCTATAATCCTTACTTGTAATTTTAATTCTTCTAATAAATAATTTTGTTGTTGATTTATCTGTTCTAAAAGTTTACTACCTACTTTTCCTACTCCACAAATAAATAAATTAATTTGTTTTGGAGGACTTTCAAAAAAAGCTTCATGTAAAGTATTCAATGCTTTTTTAAAATCATTTTTTTTAATAACTGCTGATATATTTTTTTCAGTAGAACCTTGAGCTATAGCTCTTACATTAATACTATTTCTACCTAAAGAAGAAAACATTTTACCACTAGTTCCATGAAGATTTTTCATATTATCACCTACTACAGCGATAATACAAAGGTCTTTTTCTATTCTTAATGGATCTATTCTTCTTTGATGAATTTCTTGAGAAAATTCACTATCTATTACAGCTTTTGCTTTAATTACATCCATTTCATGAATACCGGTAGTTATTGAATGTTCTGAAGAACTTTGAGTTATAAATATAACATTTATTTTTTCACGTGATAAAGCTTCAAATAAACGTTTAGAATATCCTGGTATTCCTACCATTCCACTTCCTTCAAGAGTTAATAAAGCCATATTCTGAATTCCAGAAATACCAGTTACAGGTTGACTAATATTTGTATTTTTACTAATATAAATTAAAGTACCTGGATCTGAAGGAGAAAAAGTATTCCTAATTTGTATAGGAATATGTTTTTTCATAGCAGGTTGTATTGTAGGAGGATATATAACCTTTGCTCCAAAATGAGATAATTCCATTGCTTCTTCATAAGAAATTTCCTTAATAGGAAAAGCTTGATTTACTACTTTTGGGTTGGCTGTCATCATTCCACTTACATCTGTCCATATTTCAAGTAAACTAGCAGATATAGCAGCTGCTAAAATAGCAGCTGTATAATCAGATCCTCCTCTTCCAAGAGTTGTAGTTTCGTTTTCCAATGTAGAACCTATAAATCCAGGTAAAACAATATATTCTGATGTTTTTTCACGAAAAAATTGAACAATATGATGATTACTTGTAATAAAATCTACTTGAGCACATCCAAATTGATAATCAGTAATAATTAAATCTCTGCTATCTTTACATATTGTATCTAATCCAGACTGTTTTAATTTTTCTGCAATAAGAAAAGAAGAACTTAATTCTCCAAAACTCATTATTTTGTCTAAAGAACGTTTTGATAATTCTTCTACTTGAAAAATTCCATCACATAAACTTTCTAAATCATTAATATTTTTTTTAATCCAACTTATCAAATGACTTTGATAAGTTATTGGAAATAATTCTCTTATGAGATTAAGATGACGAATTTCTATTTCTTCTAATATATTTTTATAAACATTTTTTCTTTCAGATGCTAATTTACCACATTGTATTAATTGATCGGTAATATTTCCTAATGCAGATACAACAATAGCATATCTTCCTTTTGGTTTTTTTTCTAGCAAAGAACAAATACGTTTTATTGCATTAGAATGTGCTACGGAACTCCCCCCAAATTTTAAAACTTGCATTTTTTAATGATTTTTTACAATTTTTCCATTACTGATGATAACAAAAATAATGATAATTTGTGTAGAGAAACTTTTAAAACAATTTTGAATTCGTTATGAATATATTCATTACTATTTATAATTTTGTTTTTTTAATACAATTTTTTTAAAAAATCAAATTTTTTATTAAAAAAAATATAAAAAATATTATTATAATATTTCATAACTTTAAACTTGTATAACTGTTCTTGCAATGATATTAAATAACTTAAAGAAAGTATGCATTTAACTTCTTATGAAAAGGAAAAAATTCTTCTGCATATGGCTGGAGAATTGGCAAAAAAACGTTTAAAAAGAGGATTAAAATTAAATTATCCTGAATCTTTAGCTTTAATAACTCATTATGTTATGGAAGGTGCTCGTGATGGAAAAACGGTGAAAGAACTTATGGATGAAGCTGGAAATATTCTTAATAATGAACAAGTTATGGATGGAGTATATGAATTACTTAATAATGTTCAAGTAGAAGCTACTTTTCCTGATGGAACTAAATTAGTAACTATACATAATCCTATCAAAAAAAAAGTAAAGAAAAATTCCAATATCATTCCAGGACAATATAATCTTCTTGAGGAAGATATTATTTTATTACCTGGAAGACCTCGTATAGAGAGAGTAGTATCCAATACAGGAAATCGTCCTATTCAAGTAGGTTCACATTTTCATTTTTATGAAACTAATTCTGCCCTTATTTTTGATAGAGAAGGAACTAATGGATATAAATTAGATATTCCTTCTGGAAGGTCTGTTCGTTTTGAACCAGGTGAAACAAAAAAAGTAATTTTAGTAGAAATAGGAGGAAGAAAAAAAGTTTATGGATTTTCAGGAAAAGAAAAAAAATATGAAAAAAATAGATAGAGAATCTTATGCAAGTATGTATGGTCCTACTACAGGAGATAAAATTCGTTTAGGAGATACCTCTTTATGGATTGAAATAGAAAAAGATTATACTATTTATGGAGATGAATGTGTATTTGGAGGAGGAAAAGTTATTAGAGATGGGATGGGACAACATCCATTTGCTACAAGAAAAGAAGGAATTTTAGATTTAGTTTTAACAAACGCTATCATTATTGACTACTATGGTATTATAAAAGCAGACATAGGAATAAAAAATGGTGTTATTGTTGGAATAGGAAAAGCAGGAAATCCATATTTTATGGATGGAGTTACTCCTAATATGTATATTGGAGTTGGAACAGAAGTTATTTCTTCAGAAAATATAATAGTAACAGCTGGAAGTATAGATAGTCATGTACATTATATATGTCCTCAATTATTTGAAGTAGCATTAGAAAATGGAACAACTACTATTATTGGAGGAGGATCAGGCCCCGCTACTGGTAGTATAGCAACAAATTGTACTTCAGGAGTTTGGAATATTCAAAGAATGTTAAAAAGTACAGATCACGTACCTATTAATTTTATTTTTCTTGCAAGTGGAAATAGTTCTCATCCAGATGCATTAATTGAACAAATAGAAGCTGGAGCTGGAGGATTAAAAATACATGAAGATTGGGGAAGTACACCACACGTTATTGATCAATGTTTAAATGTATCAGAAAAATTAGATGTACAAGTTAATATTCATACTGATTCATTAAATGAATCTGGTTATGTAGAAGATACTTTAAAAATATTTAAAGGGCGTACTATTCATACTTATCATACAGAAGGTGCTGGAGGAGGACATGCTCCTGATTTATTAAAAGTTATATCCTTTTCTAATATATTACCTTCATCTACAAGTCCTACTATGCCTTATACTTGCAATACTATAGATGAACATTTGGATATGTTAATGATATGTCATCATTTAGATTCTAATTTACCAGAAGATTTAGCGTTTGCTAAATCACGTATAAGATCTGAAACTATTAGTGCTGAGGGGATTTTACATGATATAGGTGCTATTAGTATGATTAGTTCAGATTCTCAAGCTATGGGTAGAATAGGTGAAATAGTAAAACGTACATGGCAAACAGCGGATAAAATGAAAAAACAAAGAGGAATTCTTAATGAAGAAAAAAATAATAAAAATGATAATTTTAGAGTAAAGCGATATATTTCTAAATATACTATTAATCCTGCTATTACTCATGGTATATCAGAATATGTAGGATCTATTCATATTGGAAAAATGGCAGATTTAGTGTTATGGAAACCTTCTTTTTTTGGAGTAAAACCAGAATTAGTAATAAAAAGTGGAATGATTGTATATGCAGGAATGGGTGATCCTAACGCTACTATACCTACTCCTCAACCATTTATGTATCGTAAAATGTTTGGTTATTTTGAACCAAAATTAAGTAGTGTATTTGTTTCTGTAAGTGCTATAAATAATGGATTTTTTGAAAAAAATAAAATAAAAAAACAAATAAAAATAGTAAAAGGATGTCGTTTTTTATCTAAAAAGAATATGATTTTAAATCAAGAAATACCTAATATAGAAGTAGATCCAAAAACTTATAATGTTTATATAAATGGAAAAAAAATAGTTTCTAATCCTTCTAATATTTTACCATTATCTCAAAGGTATTTTTTATTTTAAAAAAATACCCAGAGCGGGACTCGAACCCGCATGATATAAAATCACTGGATTTTGAGTCCAGTGCGTCTACCTGTTTCGCCATCTGGGTTTTTAAAAAATAAGTTTTTTTATTTTTATTTTTAATTTTTTTAAAAAAGATAATCCGTTATCATTTTTTTTATATAAATATATAACTCTTTTAATTTTAGATAAATAAATCAATTTACTACATTCTTTACATGGAGAATGTGTTATATAGATTGAAGCTTTTTCACAAGAAAAATAAGATGACGATATTTTTAAAATAGCATTTGCTTCTGCATGTATTACATACCATTTAGTAGAACCATTTTTTTCTTCACATATATTATCAAATCCATTAGGAGTTTGATTATATCCGTTAGATATAATTTTATTATTATTAACAATAATAGCACCTACTTTTTTTTTTTACAAAAAGATAATTTTGATTGCTCAATAGCAAGTTTCATATAAGCTATATCATCATATTTTTTAATAAATTTCATTAACCTATAATTGAAAAATGAAAATATATAGTTCGCAAAATACGAAAATTAAAAATTTAATAAAAATTTTAAAAAAAAAAATTATTTATTTATCGTTGAAGGTATAAAAGAGTTTGAAATGGCTATAAAAGGTAATTTTTTTCCAAAAAAAATATTTATATATGACAAAATATTCTATAATTATAATATAATTAAACCTTTTTTTTCTATTACTTATTTAATAAATAAAAAAAATTTTAAAAAATTAGTATATAGAGAAAATTCAGATGGAATTGCAGCCTTGTTTAAAGAACATACTGTAAATAAACTAAAAAATATAAAAATTACTAATAATTGTTTAATACTTATATTCGATGGAATTGAGAAACCTGGTAATTTAGGGGCTATGTTAAGAACGGCTAATGCTGCAGGTGCTCATTTTATTATATTATGTAATATTAAAACTTATATTTTTAATTCTAATATAATTAGATCTAGTTTAGGAAGTGTTTTTACAAGTAAAATTATTATAGAAAATGAAATAAAATTGATTGTATCTTGGTTACAAAAAAATAATATTAAAATTGTAGTAACAGGAATTTATAAAAACGCAAAAAATTTGTATAAAACAAATCTATCTTTTTCTAAGATAGCTATTATTTTAGGATCTGAGGATAAAGGAGTATCTAATATTTGGTTAAATAAAACTAAAAAAATCATAACTATTCCTATGTTTGGAACTATAGATTCATTGAATGTAAGTAATGCTATGTCTATAATAATATATGAAATTATTAGACAAAGATATTATCTAAATGGATTTAGATTTTCATAAACATAATCTATTTTTAGATTTTTTTTTTGAGAAGCTTTTATAGATAATCGGTCACAATAATCATTAATATAATGATTATTGTGACCTTTAATCCAATGAAAAATAATAAAATGTTGATGATATATATATAAAAGTCTCTTCCATAAATCTATATTTTTTTTTTTATAAAAATTATTTTTTTTCCATTTATAAATCCAATTATTTGTAATAGAATTAACTATATATTTTGAATCGGTAAAAACAGTAATATTTTGTTTTTTTTTTAAAATTTTTTCTAATCCTACTATTACTGCTAATAATTCCATACGATTATTTGTAGTATAACGAAATCCTTCATATAAAACTTTTCTAGTATAAAAACTTCCAATAAGTATTTCTATAAATACTCCATATCCTCCTGGTCCAGGATTTCCTCTTGAAGATCCATCTGTATAAATGTAAATTTTATTGTTCACAATAAAAATTTATATTATTATTTATTATTTTCAAATTTTTTTAATTGGTGTTGAATTAAATTAAAACATTTATTTTTTAAATAATTTTTATCTTTTAATGATAAATTTTTTGTTGAAATGGAATGATGTTGTTTTATTCTTATTTTTCCTGGTATACCTTTTATAATAGAAAAGTTTGGAAATTTTTTTTTTATATCACCTATAGTAAAAGGAATAATGGGTATTTTTTTTAAAATGGCTATAAAAAAAGCTCCACTTTTAAAATGATCTAAAAAAATAGAAGGATGAGGAACTCCTCCTTCTGGAAAAATACAAACACTTTTTCCAGAATCTACTTTATCTTGTATTTTTTTAAATACTTTTATACTACTAGATAAATTTTTTCTATCAATTAAAATATTACTATTTTTATAAACAAATCCAAAAAGAGGAAGTTTAGATAATTCTGCTTTTCCTACAAAAACTAAAGGGTGATTTCTCATTAAAGAATAAATTAACATAATATCTATAATAGAACTATGATTACTTATAATTACATATTGTTTATTATTATCCAATATTTCTTCATCTTTTTCTAAAACATACCAAAATCCCATAAGAAATAGATTACTTCTGGCCCACATTTGATGAAACCAATATGCTATTGGATAATATTTTTCTTTAAAAAGAAAAGGAATAGAAGCTCCAGCCCATAAAGGAACTAAAAATATATTAATAAAAAAAAACCAAATTCTCCATAATAATATTAACAATATTTGTATAAATCTCATAAATAAAATTAATAAATAATATATAAAATTCATAATAACTTTAAAAAGTTTGTTTTTATATATTTATATAATTTTTACATAAATATATATTTTGTTATAAATTTTAAAAAAAATGACATTTATAAAAATGTATTTACATGTATACATTAGGAGAATTTATTATAGAAAATAGGGATAATTTTTTGCATTCTACTGAAGGATTATTACGGTTGTTTAGTTCTATAAAACTAGCAGCTAAAGCTATTCATAAAGAAGTAAATAAAGCTGGATTAACAGAAGATATTATAGGAAGTTCTGGAGTTACTAATATTCAAGGAGAAAATCAACAAAAATTAGATAATTTTGCTCATAAAGCATTTATTGAATCATTTAAAAGTAGAAATGTAGTTTGTGGAATAGCATCAGAAGAAAGTAAAGATTTTATAGTAATAAAAGGAAAAAAAGAAAATATTTCACATCAATATATTGTTTTGATAGACCCTCTTGATGGTTCATCTAATATTGATGTAAATGTATCTATTGGAACTATATTTTCTGTATATAAAAGAAAATCTACTATAGAAATGGATTTAACAATAGAGGATTTTTTACAAATAGGAAATCAACAAATTCTTGCAGGTTATATTATTTATGGTTCTTCTACTATACTAGTATATAGTACAGGAAATGGAGTTCATGGATTTACATTGGATCCTTCAGTTGGTACATTTTATTTATCTCATCCAAATCTATATTTTCCTAAAATAGAAAAAATTTATTCAATAAATGATGGAAACTATGCTAAATTTTCCAATGGAGTTAAAAAATTTATCAAATATTGTCAAGAAAATAAAAATAATAGACCTTATACAGCAAGATATATTGGATCTTTAGTAGGAGATTTTCATAGAAATATAATTCAAGGAGGAATATATATTTATCCTAGAACAGCTTCTTCTAAAGAAGGAAAATTAAGATTGCTTTATGAATGCAATCCTATTGCTTTTTTAACAGAACAAGCTGGAGGTAAGGCTACTGATGGTAGTAAACGTATACTAGATATAGTACCTAAAAAATTACATCAAAGAACACCATTTATTTGTGGACCTATAGGAATGGTTTCTAAATTAGAATATTTTATAAAAAATAACGATGAATGAAAACAAAATTAAAAAAAATTTATTTAAAAAAAATAATAAAAAATGGAAAATATTTATTTATATATCCTATATCTTCTGTTTTTATTATAGAAAAAAGAAATAATGAGCAACATTCATCTATAAATTTAATTGGAACTTTAGTAAAAAAAAAAAAATTTAGAAAATCTGTTTCTAGAAATAGAATTAAACGTTTATTAAAGGCTTCTTTTTTTTTAAATAAATGTATTTTTAAAAAAAAAGATAAAATTTATTATGTAATTTTTATTTATCAAACTTTATATTTTCCTAATTATAAAAATATAGATGATTCTGTTAAAAAAATTTTGAATAAAATAAAATGTTATTGAAATAATTGACTTGCGTTAGCTCCAAAAATTTTAACTGCAAAAGCTAATAAAACAATTCCAAATATTTTTTTTAAAATATCTAAACCACTATTTCCTATTTTTTCAGCTATAAAATCACATTGATCTATTACAAAATAAACTACTATCATATTAAGAATAAGAGATAAAAGAATAATATTTGTATCATAAGTTGTTCTTAATGAAATTAAAGTAGTTAAAGATCCAGGACCAGCTATAAGAGGAAAAGCTATTGGCACAATAGAAGTTTGAGCATTTTCTGTTACTTTATGAAAATCTACTCCTAGTATCATCTCTAAACCAATAACAAACAATACAATAGATCCAGCTACAGAAAATGAGTGAACATCTACTCCAATAATTTTTAGTAAAGGTTGTCCTAAAAATAGGAAAGATAAAAATATAACAAGAGAAGTCGTTATAACTTTTTTAGTATCTATAATATTACCTTTAGATTTAAATCCCATAATTATGGGAGCATTTCCTAATATATCTATAATGCTAAAAAGTATCATAAAACAACTGATTAATGAATTGATCCATTCCATATTCAAAATTTATTCAAATTTTTAAACTTAGTTCCGAATTATAGTTTTTTTTAAAAAATACATTATATAATAATTTGGATACAAATTAAGTAAAAATATAATGAATATCATCAATTTTTTTTTAATACTACATCATATTATTCTATATTTTTGATAGAAAGTCCATTGACATAAGCTTTCCATCCTGCTTTTCTATATTTTTCTGCCATTATTTTTGGATTATTAGATTGATAAATGGCTTTTCCTACAATAATAAAATCACTTCCATTTTTTTCAAATGCTTGATTAGGATCTATATATTTATTACCAAAATTATTATTTTCAGAATTAGAAAAATGAATACCAGGTGTAAATAATAATAATCTATCGTCTACTTTTCTTTGTGCTACAGTTCCGATTACTTTTGGATTTTTAATAGAAATATTTAAAGCTTTTCTTATATAATTATCATCGGATAATTTTCCATAAGAAGACATTTCAGATACAGTAATTAATCCCATATTAGATGGTATATTTAAATTTTGTATACTTTTACTACCAGCTATTACATGTACAGTGATAATATCTGCCCAAGAAGAAATTTTATGTATACCATAATGAAGTTGAAGATAATTGGTAGGACCAACATCGCATAGTTTTCTATCTTCAAATAATAAAAAATTTTTTTCTATAGAAATATTTTTTAGAGATTTTATAAATGATAATGAAAAATCATTAATAATATCTATATGAAGTTTTAATCCACAAATTATATCTCCAATTAATTTTACTAATTTTAATATTTTTCTAGAATGCACTAAATCTGCAGAAACGATTAAATTTGTTTTTTTTTTTAATGTTATATCAATAAGTTTTTTTCCTATAGGATGATGTATTTTTTCTTTTTTTTTCTCATAAGAAATACGTTTATAGTAATTTTTTATATTTCTATTTTTAAAAAAAAATTGAATCATATGTATTTCTTCTTTTTTTAAAGAATGTTTTTTTTCTAACATTTTTAAAACTTCTCCTATACGAAATAAAGTTTTTATATCGTATCCTTTTTTTTTTATATTTTCTATTCCTCCTTGTTCTCTATCAAGAATAGACATAATATATTTTACAAATAATCCTTCTTTTTCTATATCTATTATAGTTTTTAGTAAACTATCTCCACTTGTAATAACATCTTCTATAAGAAGACAATATTGACCCTTTTTATAAATTCCTTCAATCATTCGTTTTGTTCCATATCCTTTATTTTCTTTTCTTTTAATAATTAAAGGTATTTTAGATCTTAAAGATAAAGCAGTAGCTATAGGTAAAGCGGCGTATGGAACTCCACAAATTAATTCAAAATTAGGATATGGTACTTCTTCAAGAAGTAAATCTGATAATTTCATTAATAAATCTGGTCTAGAAGCTATTGGACGAAAATCTATATATAAAGGAGAATTCATTCCACTTTTTAAAGTAAAATTTCCAAATTTAATAATTCCTAAATTATAAATTTTTAAAAAAAACTGTTCTTTTTCTTGCATAAAAACTATTTTAGTAAAGTTAAAAATTTTATACTTGGATATTATTACAATTCTAATTAAGATTATGAAAAAAATAGATATTTCTACTATTATAAATGGAATAAAACTTTCATCATGTATTATGAATGCTTCAGGAGCCCTTTGTTCTACATCTATAGAATTATCCAATTTATTAGAAAGTTCTTCTGGAGCAATTGTGACGAAAAGTTGTACAAGTTATTTAAGAGAAGGAAATATAAAACCAAGATATTTTGAATGGGATAAAGGAAGTATAAATTCTATGGGATTACCTAATCTTGGAATTGATTTTTATTTAAACTTTTTCGAAAAAAAAAAAACTAAAAAACCTATTTTTCTTTCTATATCTGGACTTTCTATAAAAGAAAATTATTTACTTATTAGAAAAGCTAATCTTTTTTCAAATATTACAGCTTTAGAATTAAATTTATCTTGTCCAAATATTTCAAAAAAAAAAGTATTAGGTTATGATTTTTATAAAATTTATGGATTTTTAAAAAAAATATTTAAATTTAATAAAAAACCTTTAGGAGTTAAATTACCTCCTTATTTTAAGGATATACACATAAAAAATATAGCATTAATATTGAATAAGTTTCCTATTTCTTTTGTTACTTGTATTAACAGTTTGCCAAATGGTATTATAATTGATGCAAATAAAGAATCAGTAGTAATATATCCTAAAAAAGGTTTTGGTGGAATAGGTGGTTCAATTATAAAACCATTTGCATTAGCTAATGTACGTACATTTTATACTTATCTTAGAAAAGATATTTCTATAATAGGATGTGGAGGTATTTCTTCTGGAAAAGATATTTTTGAACATATATTATGTGGAGCTTCTGCTGTTCAAGTAGGGACACAATTTATTAAAGAAGGAATTTCAGTATTTGATAGATTAAAAAAAGAATTTATTATTTTTTTACAAAAAAAAAATTATTCTTCTTTAAATATTTTCAAAGGATCTTTAAAAAATCTTTAATAAGATTTAGAAAAAACTACTCTTTGACAAGAATTTTTTCCAGAATAAATACATTTTCCTTTTTCTTTTTCAAAGGATAAAGGAATACAACGTATAGTGGCTTCTGTTTCTTCTTGAATTTTTTTTCCTGTTTTTTTTGTTCCATCCCAATGAGCAAAAATAAAACCACCTGAATATTTTATTTTTTTTTTGAAATCATTATAATGATCTGACTTAATCATTAATTTTTTAGTTCTATTTAATGCTTTTTGATAAATATTATTTTGTATTTCATCAAGTAATTTAGGAATTATATTTTTTATATTATCCAAGTATATATAAATTTTTTCATATGTATCTCTTCTAAAAATTTCTATTTTTTCATTTTTTATTTCATTTTTTCCTATGCTAATTCGTATAGGAATCCCTTTCATTTCATATTGATGAAATTTCCAACCTGGAGTATATATTTCTCTATTATCATATTTTACACGTATTTTTTCTTTTTCTAAAATATTTATAATTTTTTTTGATACACCATTTATTATATCTATATTTTTATTTATTATTGGTATAATAATAACTTGTATAGGAGATATTCTTGGAGGAAGTATTAATCCTTTATCATCTGAATGTGACATAATTAGTCCTCCTATTAATCTAGTAGATATTCCCCAAGAAGTAGACCATACATATTTTTTAATTCCATCAATATCAGTAAACTTAACGTCAAATGATTTTGAAAAATTTTGTCCTAAAAAATGTGATGTACCAATTTGTAAAGCTCTACCATCTTGCATAAGAGCTTCTATACAATAGGTTTTTTCAGAACCATAAAATTTATCCATATAAGGTTTAATACCTTTTAAAACTGGTATAGCTAAAAATTTTTCAGAAAATTCAGTATAAATATTTAATATTTTTATAACTTCTTTTATGGCTTCTTTTTCTGTAGAATGAGCGGTATGTCCTTCTTGCCATAAGAATTCATTAGTTCTAAGAAATAACCTAGTTCTCATTTCCCATCTCATAGCATTTCCCCACTGATTTAATAAAATAGGTAAATCTCTATAAGATTGTATCCAACGTTTATAAGTTTTCCATATGATACTTTCAGAAGTTGGCCTAATTACTAATTCTTCTTCTAATTTAGAATCAGGATCTATAGTTAATTCTTCATTTTTATTTTTTTTTAATCTGGAATGTGTTACTATAGCACATCCTTCAGAAAAAATTCCAATATGTTCTTTTTCTTTTGAAAAAATAGATTTAGGAATTAATAAAGGAAAATAAACATTTTTATGTCCTGTATCTTTCAACATTTTATCTAACTTATTTTTCATAATTTCCCATATAGAATAACCATATGGTTTTATGATCATAAAACCACGAATACCAGAAAATTCTGCTAAACCAGATTTTATGATTATTTCATTATACCATTTTGAATAATTATGACTTTTTTTAGTTAGCATTAAAATAAAACTTCTTAATTAAAGATATAAAAATTATTTTTAATGACACTTTTAATTTTATTTTTAAATTAGAGGTTTATTAAACAAATAAATATGCTGTTATTTTATGGCACATCCAAAAAGAAGACAATCTAAATCTAGAAAAAACAAAAGAAGAAGTCATTTAAAAATAAAGAGTCCTTTATTAATAAAATGTCCATTAACAAAACAAAAACACTTGTATCATCATGCTTATTGGTATAATAAAAAATTATATTATAGGGGTAAAATTTTATATAATAAAGAATAAATATTCTTTACCTAAAAACTTAAACAAGTATTCAAGTAAAAGTTATGGATTTAAAAAAAATTAAATCACTTATTCAATTTGTTTCTAAATCAGAGATTAGTGAAATAAAAATTCAAATAAAAAATACTAAAATTTATATAAAAAATAATATAACATTTAGGAAAAAGAAAAAAAATTCATGGAGTACTATGTCTAGTAAACTTTCTTCTTCTATTTCTAATTTTTCTGATAGATTTTCTAAAAAAGTAAATGAAAATGAATATTTAACAATAAAATCTCCTATGATAGGAACATTTTATAGAAAACCTCATCCAGATAAAAATCCTTTTGTTCAAGTAGGAGATAAAATAAAAATAGGAACAAAAGTTTGTGTTATAGAAGCTATGAAATTATTCAATAATATTGAATCTGAAGTAGATGGAAAATTAATTCAAGTTCTTGTGGAAGACGCTACTCCAGTTGATTATGATCAACCTTTGTTTCTTTTAGATCCTAATTATTAATTATTTTTATGTTTAAAAAAATATTAATAGCTAACCGTGGAGAAATTGCTTTAAGAATAATAAGAACAGCAAAAGAAATGGGAATAAAAACTGTAGCTGTTTATTCTACAGTAGATAAACATAGCCTGCATGTTTATTTTGCAGATGAAGCAGTGTGCATAGGTCCACCTACACCATATAAATCTTATTTAAATATTCCAAATTTAATATCTGCAGCAGAAATTACAAATGCAGATGCCATTCATCCAGGATATGGTTTTCTATCTGAAAATGCATATTTTTCGTCTATGTGTAAAAAACATGGTATAAAATTTATAGGAGCTAAACCTAGTCATATGATTCAAATGGGTAATAAAATTTTAGCTAAAAAAACTATGAAAAAAGCAGGAATACCTTGTTTACCTGGGTCCAATTGTTTTGTTAAATCATCTTATAAAGAAATAGAAAAAATAGCTGATGAAATAGGATATCCTATTATTATAAAAGCTGTTTATGGAGGTGGAGGAAAAGGAATACGATCAGTTTTAGAAAAAAATTATTTAAAAAATTCTTGGGAAGAAGCTAAAAAAGAAGCTTTAGCTTTTTTTGGAAAAAATGATATGTATATAGAAAAACTAATTTTAGATCCAAGACATATTGAAATTCAAATACTAGGAGATAAATATGGAAAAGCATGTCATTTATCAGAAAGAGATTGTTCTATTCAAAGGAGGAATCAAAAATTAATAGAAGAAGCTCCTTCTCCATTTTTAACTTCATTTTTAAGAAAAAAAATGGGAGAAAATGCAGTAAAAGTTGCTGAATTTATTCATTATGAAGGAGTAGGAACAATAGAATTTTTGGTAGACAAAAATAAGGATTTTTATTTTATGGAAATGAATCCAAGAATACAAGTAGAACATACAATAACTGAAGAGATAACAGGATTAGATTTAATACAAGAACAAATATTTTTAGCTTTTGGAAAAAAACTTTCTATAAAAAATTTTTATCCAAAAATGTATTCAATAGAATGCAGAATTAATGCAGAAGAACCTTATCATAATTTTCGTCCAGTTCCAGGAAAAATTACTCAAATGCATTTACCAGGAGGTAAAGGAGTACGTGTAGATACTCATATTTATGCAGGATATTTTGTTCCACATTATTATGATTCTATGATTGCTAAAATTATTACTACAGCAAAAAGTAGAAAAGAAACCATTGAAAAAATGCGTCGTTCTTTGGATGAATTTGTTATAGAAGGTATTCATACTACTATACCTTTTCATAAAAAACTTATGGAAAATGAAAATTTTTTAAAAGGAAATTATAATACCAATTTTTTAGATAAAAAAAATTCTAATTTTTTTTTAAATGATTAAAAATCATCATTATTTTTCAAAATTTTTTAATAAATTAATCATTTCTTGAATATTCCCATTTAGAAATTCTATAAGATTGTAAATGGATTTATGAATTCTATGATCTGTTACCCTGTTTTTTGGGTAATTATAAGTTCGTATTTTTACAGAACGATCTCCAGTAGAAACTAAAGATTTTCTTTCTATAGATCTTTTTTTTAATTTTTTTTCCATTTCATTTTTATAAATACGTGATCGTAAAATACTTATAGCTTTATCAAAATTTTTGTGTTGAGAACGTTCTTCTTGACATTCAACTGTTATTTTACTTGGTATGTGAGTTAATCTTACTGCAGATTCTGTTTTATTAACATGTTGTCCTCCAGCACCACTAGAACGAAAAGTTTCTTTTTTTAAATCACTATATTTAATATTAATTTCTATATCTTGAACTTTAGGTAAAACAGCTACTGTTATTGCTGATGTATGTACTCTTCCTTGAGATTCAGTTTTTGGAATTCTTTGTACTCTATGCACACCAGATTCAAATTTTAAAGTACCATAAACATTTCCTTTTCCATTTATATCTATAATTACTTCTTTATATCCTTTTATTCCTTTTTGAGCCTGTATTATTTTATATTTCCAACCTAATTTTTTAAAATACATAGTGTACATTCTTAATATATCTTCTACAAAAAGACAAGCTTCATTACCTCCTGTACCAGAACGTAGTTCTAAAATAGCATTTCTATCATTTTCTATTTTTTCAGTATTTTCTTTAAAAAAAATATTATAAGATTCTTTTTCAATAGAATCAATTTTTAACAAAATTTTCTCTTTTTCTGCAAAGGCTAACTTTTTCATATTTATATCTGGATCTTTTTTTAAGATAAACTCAGCTTCTTGCAAGAAAACTAATTGTTTATTATATTTTTCATGAAGAGAAACAATTTTTTCTAATTTTATATATTTTTTTATAAAAAAATTATATTTTTTTTGATCATATATAATATTAGGTTGTATTATAATTTTTGAAATTTCTAAAAATTCTTTTTGAAAAATTTCAAATTTTTTAATAAAAAAAGCTTTTTTCATTTTTTTCAATTTTAAAAAAACTTAAAGCTTTATCGTATTCTATAAATAGAGTTAATCAATTCTATATCTTTTTTGATAGCTTTATTAGATATATATAAAAAATATGTAATAATAATATTGCAACTACATAATAGTATAATAAATTTATATTCAATAATATGATAAAAAATAAAAATATTCAATATAAAATTAGTATTGCATAGGATAATATGTATTTTATTTATATATATTTGCCACTTTCTTTTTTTAAAAAGTATAAAACTAAAAAAACATAAAACTATACATAGTATTAAAATTATTTTTTCTAAAAAAAAATATTTTTTTATTTCTTTTATAGAATATACAGGATAAAGATAAAAGTATATAATAATAGAATAAATGAATACAGATAAAAGTAAATATAGTGTTTGTATGCGATATATCATAAAATTAATTTTATTAAATCATATTTAATAATTGTATTTCTCATTTTTAACTTTATAAGTTGTTTATAAATAAAGGTAAATAAAGTATATTACTATTATAAAATATAATCCAATTACTTTATGTTTGATATTACTGAATTAAAAAGTAAAAAGCTTTTTGAATTACAGGAGATTGCTCGTTCTTCAGGATTGAAAAAATGTACACAATTACGAAAAAACGAACTCCTAGAAAAAATTATTTCCATTTTTAACAAAAAAACTTCCAATACACATAAAAAAGAATTTCAAATACGTAAAAATTTAGATTCAAAGAATTTATTTACAGAAAAAGAAAAAAAGAATAATGTAAATACAAGGAAAAAATTTTCTTCTCAAGAAAGAAATTCTGGTTCTAAACTTTCAGAAGAATATAAAAAAAAATATCAAAATTTTCCTAATTGGAAAAAATATGAAAAATTTGAATCTCATGTGCATCATCATGGTGGTGATAATTTACAAAAATCTAATAAGTATAGAACACATGAATATGAATTTGATGGCATTATAATTAGTGAAGGAGTATTGGAAATAATGCCAGAAAATTATGGTTTTTTAAGATCTTCAGATTTTAATTATTTATCATCTCCAGATGATATTTATGTTTCTCAATCTCAAATTAGACTTTTTGGTATGAAAACAGGAGATACTATAAGAGGAGAGGTCCGTCCTCCTAAAGACGGTGAAAAATATTTTCCATTAATAAAAATTTTAGAAATTAATGGAAGACTTCCTTCTTTTGTAAGAGAAAGAGATTCTTTTGAACATTTGACTCCATTATTTCCAAATGAAAAATTTAAGTTAGCTGAAAAAAATGCGACTCTTTCTACCAGAATAGTAGATCTTTTTACTCCTATAGGAAAAGGTCAAAGAGGAATGATTGTAGCTCCTCCAAAAACTGGAAAAACTACTTTACTAAAAGAAATAGCTAATGCTATTGCTGCTAATCATCCAGAAGTATATTTAATTATATTATTGATTGATGAACGTCCAGAAGAAGTAACAGATATGCAAAGAAATGTCAAAGGAGAAGTAATAGCATCTACTTTTGATGAACCAGCAGAAAGACATGTTAAAGTAGCAAATATTGTTTTACAAAAAGCAAAAAGAATGGTAGAATGTTCTCATGATGTTGTTATTCTATTAGATTCTATCACTCGTTTAGCACGTGCTTATAATACTGTAGCTCCTGCATCTGGAAAAGTTTTATCAGGAGGAGTGGATGCAAATGCATTGCATAAACCAAAAAGATTTTTTGGTGCAGCTAGAAATATAGAAAATGGTGGATCTTTATCTATTATTGCTACAGCTATGATTGATACAGGATCAAAAATGGACGAAGTTATTTTTGAAGAATTTAAGGGAACTGGAAATAAAGAACTTCAATTAGATAGAAAAATAGCTAATAAACGCATTTATCCAGCGATTGATCTTGTTTCTTCTAGTACAAGAAAAGATGATCTTTTATTAGAAACAAATACATTACAAAGAATGTGGATTTTACGAAAACATCTTTCTGATATGAATCCTGTAGAAGCTATGGAATTTTTAAGAGCTAGAATAGCTAGAACTAAAAATAATAATGATTTTTTAATATCTATGAATGGATGATCATTTTTTAATCAATATTTGATTTTTTAAATGAAAAGTATTATATTATGTGATAGCGCGGGATGGAGCAGTTGGTAGCTCGTCGGGCTCATAACCCGAAGGTCATAGGTTCGAGTCCTATTCCCGCTATTTTTTCCTACCAAAATAATTTTCAATTTGTATTATTTTTTTATTTTATTTTGTTCTTTTATTTCTATTTTTTTTATATGTATTTATTTTTTTAGAAAATTAGAATTATTTTTTAGAGAAGAGTTTAAGGATCAAATAAATGAAATTCAAAAATTATCTCAATATAGCTCTGTAAATATTGATAATTCTTTAATAACAATAAAAAATGATTTAATACGATATATCAAAGATTTACAGGATTTTTTTGATAAAAAATTTCAATTTCATATTGAAAGTCAATTTCAAAAATTAGATTCTATTTATACAGAACAAGAAAAGTTTTTTAAACTTACAGAAAAAATTCTAAAAGAAATAAAAGAAAATGTAAATGAAAAGCTTCAAACATCTTTGAATTTACATTTAGGAAAATCATTTGATATAATAGGGAATCAATTATCTTTTTTGCAAAAAGGGTTAGGTGAAGTGAAAGTTTTAGCAAAAGATGTAAGTTCTTTAAAAAGAACATTAAATCATGTAAGGATATGTGGAAGTTTTAGTGAAATGCAACTTTCAATGTTATTACAACAAATTTTATCTCCAGAACAATATGCTTCTAATGTAATTACTAAATCTAATACTAATTTTGTGGTAGAATATGCAATTAAACTTCCAGGACTTGGAGATGGTAATATGATATGGTTACCAATAGATGTTAAATTTCCAAAAGAAACTTATGAAAAAGTACAAGAATCTTATCGAAAAGGAGAGAATAAAAACATAGAAATAGCCATAAAAAATATGGAAACTGTACTTAAAAAAATGGCTAAAGATATTAAAGATAAATATATAGATCCTCCTCATACTACTGATTTTGCTATTCTTTTTTTACCTTTTGAAGGTATATATGTAGAAATAGTAAAAAAATCTAGTTTATTAGAATATTTATTAAGAAAATATAAAACTATAATAGCAGGACCATCAACATTAGCCGCTATATTAAATAGTTTACAAATAGGATTTCGTACTTTAGCTATTCAAAAAAGAAGTTCTGAAGTATGGGAAATATTAGAATCTGTTAAACAAGAATTCAAAAAATTTGGATTATTACTTCACCAAGCTCAAGATAAATTACAAGGAGCTTCGAAAGATATAGATCAATTATTGGGAGTTAAAATTAATTTAATTGAAAAAAAATTAAAGAATATAGAAAAAAATCATTAATTAATAATTGCGGAGAGAAAGGGATTCGAACCCTTGACACTATTTTGTGTACACGCTTTCCAGACGTGCGCCTTAATCCTCTCGGCCATCTCTCCAAAAGTAAGATTGTAAGCCGGATTCTGTTTAATATCTATCATTTATCTAGAATCTAGGTTACCCTTAGATTTCAATCTGCCTACCCCCCGGTGTCAACCGAGCAAGTTTTCCGGTATATATGGCATTTCACCGCACAGAGTTTACATGATTTCACTACAGCAAATTTCTGTACTTTCTTTCTGTTGCACTATTCCTCATCTTTAGATGGATGGGCGTTACCCATTGTGATGCTCTATGGTGTCCGGACTTTCCTCATTTCCATTAATAAAGAAATGCGATAGTTCATCTTACTTTTTATGAAATTTCTATATCAGAATAAATATTCTCTACATCTTCAATTTTTTCTAGTTTTTCAATTAAATTCAATACTTTTTTTTTCTTTTCTTCTGAAATATATTTAGTTTTTTTAGGTATACGTTTTATTTTATGTTCATGAAATATTTCTAATTTTTCTAAATTATTTTTCATAGAACCAAAATATTCAAAATCTGTATATATATAAATTATATTATTTTTTTTAATAAAATCTTTTGCTCCAAAATCTATTGTCATAAGTTCAAAATCTTCTATAGAATAATTAATATTTTCTATTTTTATAGAAAAAAAACCAATTTTAGGAAAAAAATGAGTTAATTCTCCATTTTTACATAATTTACCTCCATTTTTATTAAAATATGTTCTAATACTAGAAATAGTTCTAATACTATTATCAGTCATACATTCTATAATCATAGAAATTCCATGAATTTTACCTTCTAAATTTAAATCTTTATAATCATCTTTTTTTATTTGTAAAGCTTTTTGTATGGTTTTTTCTATGGTATTTTTAGGTATATTAATGGATTTAGCATTAATTATTGCATTTCTAAAACGAAAATTATTTATACCTAATTCTTTAACTGTTACATATATTTCTCTAAGAATTTTTGAAAATTTTCTCGATTTTTTAAAATCTTGATTAGATTTTCTATGTTGTATATTTGCCCATTTACTATGTCCTGACATGAAATGTCTTTCTTTTTGTATATATTAGTCAAAATAGTATTTAATTTAGTTAAAAAAAACTATTATGTCAAAAATTTGTGAGTTGACGGGAAAAAAAGCAATGATTGGAAATAAAGTTTCTCATGCTAATAATAAAAAAAAACGTCGTTTTAATATAAACTTATGTAAAAAACGTTTTTTTTTGTCAAAAGAAAATAAATGGATCACTTTAAAAGTGAGTGCTTACGCCATTAAATTAATTGATAAAATAGGAATTGAAAATGCATTAAAACGTTTTAATAAATAAAAATGGGAAAAAGAGGAAATAGAATACAGGTAATATTAGAATGTACGGAACAAAGAAAAAGTGGAATTTCTGGGTGTTCTAGATATATTACTACAAAAAATAAAAAAAATAATCCAAATAGAATTATACTTAAAAAGTATAATCCAATATTAAGAAAATATACTATTCATAAAGAAATTAAAAATTAAGTAAAAATATTTTTATATGTCTAAAAAAGTAATAGTGTCTAAAAAAGTAATAGATAATAAAAAAAAAATTTCAAAAAAAATGGTTTTAGCTATAAAAATGGTTAAATCTAAGAAATCTAATTTTTATATTTTTGAAAATAAAATGTTAAAAAATAAAGAAGTAAAAAAATTTTTTCAAAAAAAATAATTATTTATAATGTTTTCTTTTAAAAAAAAAACATTCGATAACGAATTAAAAAAAACTAGAGAATCCTTTTTTTCTAAAGTAAAAAATATTTTTTTAAAAAAAAAAAAAATAGAAATAGATGAAATATCTATCATAGATGATATAGAAGGTATATTATTATCTTCGGATATAGGTGTTGTAACAACTATAAAAATTATTAATAATTTAGAAAATAAAATTAAAAATAATAATATAAAGTATAAAAATGAAAAAAATTTGTATAATCTTCTTAAAGAAGAAATACAAAATATTTTTATAGATGTTAAAAGCGAATGTTTAGAAAATAAAATAAAAAATAGTAAAAAACCGTATGTTATATTAATGGTAGGAGTAAATGGAGTAGGAAAAACAACTACAATCGGTAAAATTGCATATTTATTAAAAAATAAAGGATTTGATTTAATTATAGGAGCTTCTGATACATTTCGTGCTGCAGCTATTGATCAACTTGAAATATGGGCAAAAAAAGCTAAAGTACCTTTAATTAAACAACATATGTATGCAGATCCAGCATCTGTTGCATATGATACTTTGCAATCTGCGAAATCTAAAAATAGAGATGTAGTATTAATTGATACTGCTGGAAGATTACAGAATCGTATCGGTCTTATGGAAGAGTTATCTAAAATAAGTAGAGTTACAAAAAAAATTATTTCAGAATCTTCTCATGAGATAATACTTGTTTTAGATGCTAATACTGGACAAAATGCTTTTGAACAAGTAAAAAAATTTTTAACTTTTGTTAAAGTATCTTCTATTATTTTAACGAAAATAGAAGGAACAGCAAAAGGAGGTGTAGTGATAGGAATAATGGATCAATTCAAAATACCTATACAATATATAGGAACAGGTGAAAAAATACAAGATTTGAAGAAATTTAATGGTAAAAAATTTATTGATTCTTTTTTTGAATAAACATAAATAACTGACATTATGTCTTCTTTTATTAAAATGGTATAATGTTTGTTATTATGAATATGTTTATCATTATTATTTATGGAAAACAAAATTAGTGTAACCTCAGATAATATTTTTCCTATCATTAAAAAATTTCTTTATTCAGATAAAGAAGCTTTTTTACGTGAATTAGTTTCCAATGCTACAGATGCAGTTACAAAATTAAAAACTATAATAAGACTAGGTCAATTTGAAGATAATATTGATAATTTTAAAATAAATATTTTAATAAATAAAGAAAATAAAAAAATTCATATTATTGATAATGGAATAGGAATGACTAAAAAAGAAGTAGAAAAATATATTAATCAAATAGCTTTTTCTGGAGCAGAAGAGTTTATTCAAAAATATAATAAATATGAAAAACATAATATTATAGGTCATTTTGGATTAGGATTTTATTCTTCTTTTATGGTTTCTAATAAAGTAATGATATTTACTCAATCTTATCAAAAAAAAGAATCATCTATATTTTGGTCTTGTGAAGGATCTCCAAATTTTCTTATGAAAGAAATTGAAAAAAGAGATATAGGTACAGAAATTATTTTATTTATTAATGAGGAAAGTAAAGAATTTTTAGAATATGATTATATTTTAAAATTGCTTCAAAAATATTGTAAATTCATGCCAATAGAAATTTATTTATCAACAAAAGATAATAAAAATACTCTTATTAATAAAACATCTCCTGCATGGATAAAAAAAGCCACTCAATTAATTGATAAGGATTATAAAGATTTTTATCATGAATTATATCCTAATCAATTAGAGGATCCTTTATTTTGGGTTCATTTAAATATAGATCATCCTTTTCATTTAACAGGTATATTATTTTTTCCTAAAATCGAAAAAAAAATAGAAATACAAAGGGATAAAATATATTTATATCAAAATCAAGTTTATATTACAGATAATTTGGAAGGTATCGTTCCAGATTTTCTAAGTTTATTAAAAGGAGTTATAGATTCTCCAGATATTCCTCTTAATGTATCTCGTAGCCATTTACAATCGGATAAATCTGTAAAAAATATATCTAAATACATAACAAGAAAAGTTGCTGATAAGTTAGATTTAATGTTTAAAAATAACAGAGAAAACTTTCAAAAAAAATGGGAAGATATAAAAATTATCGTAGAATATGGAATGGTTAGTAACCAAAATTTTTTTGAAAAAGCTATAAATTTTTTTATTATTTATACTGTAAAAAATGTTTATTTTACTTTGAATGAATACAAAGAAAAGATAAAAAATATACAAATAAATAAAGAAGGAAATATTGTTTTTCTTTATTCTTCAGATAAAGAAGAACAATATAGTTATCTTAAAGAAGCAGAATATAGAGGATATGAAGTTTTAATTTTGAATAGTCCTTTATCAATTCATTTAATACAAAAATTAGAATCTTATTATAAAGATATTTGTTTTGTTAGAATAGATTCAGATCATATTGACAAATTAATTAAAAAAGAAGATAAATATTATTCAGAACTTTCTGAAAAAGAAAAAAAAGAGTTGAAAGATTTTATTAATGAACAAATGTGCAATTATAAGTTTTCTTCTATACAATTAGAAGATTTATCAAAAAAAGATTATCCATTTTTAATTATTCTTCCAGAATTTTTAAGAAGAATGAAGGAAATGAGTTATATGGGAAAAGAAATTAAAGATAAAAATTATCAGTTAATAGTAAATACAAATCATATTTTAATGAAAAAAATATTAAAAGAAACTTATGATGAAAAAAGAAAACAAATCATACAAGAAGCTTTAAACTTAACTCTTTTATCAAAAAATCTATTACATGGAAAAAATCTTACAAGTTTTATATCAAAAAAATTAGAAGATTTAATTAATAAATAATTTTATTTATTAAATTTTCTTAATTTAATTCTTGTTAATATTTTTTTTGTATATAAAGGAAAATCAGAATTTTGTATCCATACATAATAATTTGGATCTTTTTCAAAAATTTCAATAACTTTTTCTCCTTTATATTTTCCAAAATTAAATATTTCATTTCCTTCTTCATCTATTTTTATGAATCCAGCTAGATCTGCTATATTTTTTTGATGAGAAAATTGATTAAGATTTTTTACATCCTTCTTTAGATGATTATATTTTTCTAATTGAGCTAATAATATTTCATATGTAGCAAATACATCTGCTTTAGAACTATGAGCTTTCATAAGATCTTTTTTGCAATAATATTTATAAGCTGCAGAAAGTGTTCTGGGTTCCATTTTATGAAAAATTACTTGTACATCTATAGTTTTATATTTTTTTATATCAAAAGATATCCCTGCACGAAGCATTTCTTCTGCTAAAATTGGTATATCAAATCTATTTGAATTATATCCTGCTAAATCTGAATTTTCAATCATTTTCAAAATAGATAAGGCTACTTCTTTAAATCTAAGTTTATCTACTACATCTTCATTTTTAATACCATGTATAGCTGTAGATTGTGGAGGTATCGGTATTCCAGGACAAATCAACCAAGTTTTATCTTTTTTATTTCCATTAGGAAATACTTTTAATATAGATATTTCTATAATTTTATCTTTTCCTATATTTATACCTGTTGCTTCTATATCAAAGAAACAAATAGGACGATGAAGTTTTAATTTCATTTTTTTTAATATGATTTTTTAAGATGAAAATATAATGAAATTATTATATAACAAATAATAATGCATGGTAACGCTAATAAATGTAAAGTTAATAAAAGAAACATACTAATCAACAAAAAAATATAACGTTTTTTGTTTCTTATCCAAGAAAGACCTTCAAAATTAAGAGAAATCATTGATATTTTAGAAATTAAAAAATAACAAGAAAAAAATATCATAAAAAGTATTGTAATAGGATTAGTTATAAAATTTTTTATAAAAATAGGAGTACTATTACTAATAGTAATAATAGATAAAAAAGAAAAAAATAGAGTATTTATTGGAGTGGTTAATCCATTTTTTTTATTTTTATCAATATTAAAATTGGCTAAACGACATGCAGAAAAAATAGAAATAAAAAAAGAAAACCATTCAATAAATGGAATTTTTTGATGAATTACTTTCTTTAACAAAATAAAAGTAATTAAAGATGGAACTATTCCAAAAGAAACCATATCTGCAAGAGAATCTAATTCTTTTCCAAATTCATTTCCATTTTTTTTTATAATTCTAGAAAAAAAACCATCCAAAAAATCAAAAATTATAGAAAAAATAGTAGCAATAGTAGAAAATACAAAATTTTTTTCTTGTAAAAAAGTTATAGATATGCATCCAAAAAATAGATTTAATAAAGTAAAAATGTTTGGAATTGTTCTTTTAATTTTGATCAAAATAAAAATTATTTTTGTGATTAAATTATTTTATGAAATTTCAGATTTCTATGTTATAAATGAATCTTTATTTATTAAAGATATTTATCTTTTATTAAAAAACGAAGGTAATATATATATAGGAAATATTAATTATATTTTTTGTAACGATAAATTTATTTTAGAAATGAATAAAAAATATCTTAAAAAAAATTTTTATACAGATGTAATTGCATTTAATTACTCTTTAAAAAAATGTATATCAGGAGATATATTTATTAGTATAGATCGCGTTATAGAGAATTCTAATCAATGGCATCAATTTTTTTTATTTGAATTAAAACGTGTAATGATACATGCAATATTACATTTTTTAGGATATGATGATCAAAATAAAATGGATCAAATAATAATGAAAAAAAAAGAAGATTTTTATTTAAATTTATTTCAATATTGAAATATGTTAAATACATATGATATTCTTGTAGTAGGAGGGGGACATGCAGGATCCGAAGCTGCTATTGCTTCTTCTAAGATGGGATCAAAAACCTTACTTATTACTAGTAATTTACAAACAATAGGACAAATGTCATGCAATCCAGCTATAGGAGGAATTGCAAAAGGACAAATAATTCGTGAAATAGATGCATTAGGTGGATATTCAGGAATTATTTCTGATTGTAGTACTATTCAATTTAGAATGTTAAATAAATCTAAAGGTCCTGCAATGTGGAGTCCTAGAGCTCAATGTGATAGGAAATTATTTTCTTATTATTGGAGATTTTTTTTAGAAAAGAATATTACACTTGATTTATATCAAGATACTGTTACATCTTTAATTATAGAAAAATGTATAGTTAAAGGAGTGATAACACTTTTTGGATTAAAAATTAAATCTAAAATAGTGATTCTAACAAATGGAACTTTTTTAAATGGAAAAATACACATTGGAGAAAAAAAAATTAATGGGGGAAGAATAGCAGAACAAGAGTCTAAAGGAATTACAGAACAATTAACTAAATATTTTGGATTAAAATATGGTAGAATGAAAACAGGAACATCTCCAAGAGTAGATGGTCGTTCTTTAGATTATAAGAAAATGATAGTTCAAAATGGAGATAAAAATCCAAAAAAATTTTCTTTTTTTTATAATTCTAAAAAATTAAAAAAACAAAGAAAATGTTATATTACTTATACAAATCATAAAGTTCATGATTTAATATATGAAAATATTAATTTTTCTCCAATTTTTAAAGGAAGTAGTCCTCGATATTGTCCTTCTATAGAAGAGAAAATTTTTAGATTTTCTAATAAAAAAGAACATCCTATTTTTGTGGAACCGGAAGGATGGAATACAGTAGAAGTATATATAAATGGATTTTCAACCTCATTTCCTGAAGAATTACAATATAAATCTTTAAAAGAAATTTCAGGATTCGAAAAGGTTAAGATATTGAGACCAGGATACGCTATTGAATACGATTATTTTCCTCCAGAACAATTAAAACATACTTTAGAAAGTAAAATTATAGAAAATCTTTTTTTTGCAGGACAAATTAACGGTACTACTGGATATGAAGAAGCTGCAGCACAAGGTTTAATAGCGGGAATTAATGCTCATTTAAAAAATGAGAAAAAAGATCCTTTTATTCTTAAAAGGAATGAAGCTTATATTGGAGTGTTAATAGATGATTTAATTACAAAAGGTATAAAAGAACCTTATAGAATGTTTACTTCAAGGGCAGAATATAGAATGTTATTACGACAAGATAATGCTGATGAAAGACTTACTTATATGGGATATAATATTGGATTAATTTCAGAAGAAAAAATGAAAATGGTAGATAATAAAATATCTAAAATTGAAAAATGTATATTTTTTTTTAAAAAAACTAATTTTGATCCAAAAATAATAAATCCTATTTTAATTTATAAAAATTCACCAATAATATCTCATGATAAAAAAATAGAAACTATCTTATCAAGATCTGAAATTGATATAAAAGATATATCAAATATTTCTTTTATAAAAAAGAAAATTGAAAAAAATAATTTTAGCCAAGAAATATTAGAACAAGTATCAATTCGTATAAAATATAAAGGATATATTGATAGAGAAAAAGAAAATGCAAAAAAATTAATAAAATTAGAGAATCTTAAAATTCCAAATAATTTTAACTATAAAAATATTAAATCTTTATCATTAGAAGCTAGAGAAAAATTAGATTATTACCGTCCAATATCTTTATCTCAAGCATCAAGAATTAGTGGTGTTTCTCCTTCAGATTTAAGTATTTTATTAATTTATATGGGACGTTAATATATTTATTTATTATTTTAATTTGTTATTACAAATAGATCTTCATCTTTTTTTTTCATATAAAATTTTTCTCTAGCTAATTTTTCAAGATATTTAGAATCTGTTTTTAATTTTTTTAAATGATTAGTTTCTAATAAAATTTTTTTCTTTAAAAAATCTCTATCTAATGTTATTTTATCAATATTATTTTTTAATTTATAATGTAATATTAAAGAATTAGTATCAAATAAAGACATCCATATAAAGAAAAAAAAACTTATCCAAAAGTATTTATTTATAATAAATAATTTAATTTTTTTATTTTTCATTTTTATTAAAAAATAAATATAAATATTTAATTAATAGACTAAAAATCCAGTAAATACTAAAAAAAGATAAAAAAAATACACACCAAAAACCAGATATAGTTATAAATAAAAAAAATAAAAATCCTATAAATTTAATTATCATCACTAAAATTTAAGATATAATAAGATAAAAAGTTCTGTTTTTTTTTATAATTTCACACAAAAATTAGGAAAATGATTTATAGAACAGAAAAAGATACTTTAGGTAAAGTACAAGTTCCTATGGAAAAATATTGGGGAGCGCAAACAGAAAGGTCTAGAATAAATTTTAGAATAGGATTAGAATCATCCATGCCTATAGAAGTAATTCATTCTTTTGCTTTTATAAAAAAAGCAGCAGCTCATGCTAATTTTGAATTTGGTATTTTATCTAAAAAAAAAAAAGATATAATATCTTTGGTATGTGATGAAATTATAAAAGGAAAATTAAATAATCAATTTCCTTTGGTAATATGGCAAACAGGTTCTGGTACTCATACTAATATGAATATAAATGAAGTTATTTCTAATAGAGCACATGTTTTAACAGGAGGAACTCTTTCTAATAAAAAAAAATCTTTTATTCATCCTAATGATGATGTAAATATGTCACAGTCATCTAATGATACTTTTTCTACAGCAATGCATATTGCTTCTTATAAAAAATTAATAGAGAAAACTATTCCTTCAATTATAAAATTGAAAAAAAATTTAGAAAAAAAATCTAAATTATTTAATAATATTATTAAAATAGGTAGAACTCATCTTATGGATGCTACTCCTATTACTTTAGGACAAGAATTTTCTGGTTATGTATCTCAAATAGATCATGGATTAATTTCTATAAAAAAAACCTTAGATCATCTTTCTGAATTATCTATAGGTGGAACTGCTGTAGGAACAGGATTGAACGCTCCTAAAGGATTTGATAAAAAGGTAACGGAATTTATTTCTAAATATACAAATATACCTTTTCAAGTAGCAAAAAATAAATTTGAATCTTTATCATCTCATGATGCTATAGTAGAAGCTCATGGAGCTATTAAACAAATAGCTGTTTCCTTAATAAAAATATCAAACGACATTCGTTTTCTTGCCTCTGGTCCTCGTTCCGGTATTGGAGAGATTTATATTCCAGAAAATGAACCTGGATCTTCTATTATGCCAGGAAAAATAAATCCTACTCAATGTGAAGCTCTTATTATGGTTTGTATGCAAATTATAGGTAATGATGTAACAATTTCAATCGCAGGATCTTCAGGTAATTATGAATTAAATGTTTCTAAACCATTAATAATATATAATTTTTTGCAATCTTCTCAACTTTTAGCAGATGTTTGTTTATCTTTTTCTAACTTTTGTATAAAAGGTATAAAACCAAATTATCATAGAATTAAAGAACATTTGAATAAATCTTTGATGCTAGTTACAGCATTAAATACTCATATTGGATATGAAAAATCAGCAAAAATAGCAAAATGTGCTTATGAAAATAATACTACTTTAAAAGAAGAATCTATTAGATTAGGATATTTAACTAATGAAGAATTTGATAAACTAGTAAACCCTTCTAAAATGGTATAATTTAAAAAAATATATTTTCTACATTTATATTAATAATATCTGCAATTTTTTTTTCTGGAATAGAATAAATTTTAGAAAGTTTTTTTAAAATTATTTTTAAATTAACGGGTTCATTTCTTTTTCCTCTAAAAGGATGTGGAGAAAGGTATGGAGAATCAGTTTCTAATATTATATGATCTAAACTTATTTTATGTAAAAATTTACTAATATAATTATTTTTAAAAGTAATTATTCCACCAATACCTAATTTAATTCCAAAATCAATAATTTTCATAGCTTGTTCTAAAGTTCCAGAGAAACAATGAAAAACTCCTTTCAAAAAGAAATTTTTTTCTTTTGAAAGAATATTAAAAATTTGATCAAAAGCATTTCTGCAATGAATCACTATTGGTAGTTTTTTTTCTTTAGCCCATTTTATTTGAGTTTTAAAAGCATATTCTTGTTCAAAAACAAATTTTTTTTCCAAATGTAGATCCATACCAATTTCTCCTATAGAAATAAAAGAATATTTATCTAACCATTTTTTGATATTGTTTAATTCTTTTTCCAAACTATTAGGATGTACCATATTAGGATGTAATCCTATCATAGGAAAACATATATTAGGATATTTTTTCTCTAATTTTAATATTTTAGGTACAGTATAGCTATTTATAGAAGGAAGTAAAAATCTATATATACCTTGTTTAAGGGCTTTTTTTATAACAAAATTAATATCTTTTTCAAATTCATTCATATATAAATGAGCGTGAGTATCAATTATTTTAATCATTTTATTTTAATTTAAAAAAAATATTTATGAAAGCTTATTTATTTCCAGGACAGGGATCTCAATTTTTAGGAATGGGTAAAAATTTATATAAAAAAAATAATCTAGCAAAAAAATTATTTCAATTAGCTGATGAAGTTTTAGGATTTAAAATAACATCTATAATGTTTGAAGGTACAAAGGATCTTTTAAAAAATACGAAATATACGCAACTAGCAATTTATATTTATTCAGTTATAAAAGCAAAAATATCAAATAATTTTAATCCAGATATGGTAGCAGGTCATTCTCTTGGAGAATTTTCAGCTTTAGCAGCAATTGATGTATTCTCTTTTGAAAAAGGATTGATTTTAGTGAATTATAGAGCATCAATTATGCAAGAAATTTGTGAATCTGTTTATGGTGGAATGGCAGTGGTTTTTGGATTAGAAGATGAAATAGTGGAATTTTTTTGTAAAAAAGATAATGGAATTGTCGTTCCATCTAATTATAATAGTCCAGGACAATTAGTTATTTCTGGAGAATATAAAGCTTTAAAAAGAGTTTGTTATTCTTTAGAAAAAATAGGAGGAGCTAAAAGAATTTTAATTCTTCCTGTTCATGGAGCTTTTCATTCTCCTATTATGGAACCAGCTAAAAAAAAATTAAAAATATTTATAAAAAAAATGGAATTTAAAAAACCTAAATGTTCTATATATCAAAATGTTACAGGAAAATCTGTAATAAAATCTAGCGACATAAAAAAAAATATTGTAAATCAAATTACTTTTCCAGTAAAATGGAAACAATCTATAAAAAATATGATAAAAGATGGAGCTATTTCATTTACTGATATAGGTCCAGGAAATATATTATTAAATATAATAAAACAAATTTTAAAAAATAGAATATAGAATTTTTGATCTATAATGTATCATCAACATAAACGTTTTTATAGTCATGGAAAAATATTATTAACAGGAGAATATTTTATTTTATGTGGAGCTAGTGGATTAGCTTTACCTACAATAAAAGGACAATCATTAACTATTAATAATAATAAATTATCTTCTATTTTACATTGGAAAAGTTATGATGAAATGAATGAAATTTGGTTTGAAGTTATTTTTAAACTACCAAATTTAGATATTTGTTATGAAACAGAAAAAAAAACGGCAAAAAGATTAAGATATTTATTATTAAAATCTAAAAAAGTTAAAAAGAATTTTCTTAAAAATTCTTTTGGTATACATGTTAAAACACAATTAGAATTTCCAAGAAATTGGGGATTGGGAAGTAGTTCTACTTTAATAAATAATATTTCAAAATGGGCAAAAATAGATCCATATATGTTGTTAGGTTATCCTTTTCCCGGAAGTGGTTATGATATAGCTTGTGTTTCTATTTCAAAACCTATCATTTATAAAATTTATAATAAAAAACCTTATGTTATTCCTATAAATTTGAATATACCATTTAAAGATAAACTTTTCTTTCTACATCTTAATAAAAAACAAAATACTTGTGATAGTATACAATTTTTTTATTCTAAAAAAAATATTACTAGTGATAGTATACAATATATATCTTATATAACTAAAAAAATTCCTTTTTGTAAAACGTTAAAAGAATTTGAAGAATTATTACTAAAACATGAAACAATTATATCAAAAATACTTAATATTCCTACTATTAAAGAAATATATTTTACAGATTATCTAGGTTTAGTAAAAAGTTTAGGAGGTTGGGGGGGAGATTTTGTTTTGATAAGTTATAGAAAAGGAATGAAAAATTATTTTTCTAAAAAGGGATTTCATACTCTTATTTCATTTGATGAAATGATTTTATTAAAATAAAAATCATTTTATTTAAATATATTTATATTTTTTAAATCTATTTTATATGTGTAGTAATATTGTTGATTTTAAGATTAATGGCTGTCATTATAAATTTCCTATAGTTTATGGAACTTATAATAAAGCCATTAATATAGCTCATTTAAGAGAAAATACAGAATTTATTACATTTGATCCAGGATTAAAAAATACGGGAGTCACAAAAAGTTCTATCAGTTTTATAGATGGAGAAAAAGGAATACTTTTATATAGAGGATATCCTATTGAACAAATTATTAAAAAATGTTCTTTTATAGAAACAAGTTATCTTATTTTGAATGGAGAACTACCTAATACTGCACAATTAAAACATTTTTCTGAAAAAATAAAGGAATTCAATTGTATTAATCAAAATATTTATAAAATACTGGATGAAATTCCAAATTTTTGTCATCCTATGGGAATTTTATCTTCTTTAACTTATATTTTGACTTCATTTACAAATTATTTAAAAGATGAAGATATGTATTTTCATCTTTTAGCTAAACTACCTATATTAGCTGCTTTAACTTATAGAAAAAAAGTAGGGTTACCTCCTTCTTATCCAGATAAAAATATTTCTTACGTTTCTAATTTATTAAAAATGTTTTTTTATATTCCTAATAAATCTTATCAACAAAATACAATTATAACAGATGCATTAGATAAACTTTTAATTTTACATGCTGATCATGAACAAAATTGTTCAACAACGACAGTACGCTTGCTAGGTTCTGCTCATGCAGATTTATTTTCTGCTGTATCTGCTGGAATTAGCGCTCTTTGGGGTAGATTACATGGAGGGGCGAATCAAGCTGTAATAGAAATGTTAGAAGTTATTTTAAAAAGTGGAGGTAATATTAAAAAATGGTTAGATAAAGCTAAAAATAAAAAAGATCCATTCAGATTAATGGGATTTGGACATAGAATTTATAAAAATTTTGATCCTAGAGCAAAAATAGCTAAAAAAGTAGCGGAAAATATTGTTAAAGAATTAAATATTTCTGATCCAGTTTTAGAATTGGCAAAAAATCTAGAAGAAAAAGCCCTTCAAGATTCCTATTTTAAGGAAAAAAAACTTTATCCTAATATTGATTTTTATTCTGGTATAATTTACCAAGCTATTGGTATACCAAAAGATATGTTTACTGTTATGTTCGCTTTAGGAAGATTGCCTGGATGGATGGCACATTGGAAAGAAATGAAATTAAATATGGATCCTATAGTAAGACCTAGACAAATTTATATAGGAAATAAAAAAAGAAATATTCAAAAAAATTAGTACGGGCAAAGGGATTTGAACCCTTACGCTTGATGAGCATCAGATCCTAAGTCTGACGTGTCTACCAATTCCACCATGCCCGCAAATAATTCAAAAAATAAAAGAAGAAGATATCATATCGTTATTTTTATTAGTAATTTTATATTCTGTGTATCCAAAAGAATCGTTTGGAATAATTTTAATCCATCGTTTATATTTAAAAAACCATTTTTGTTGTATAGAAGGGAATCCTTTTTTTAAAAAAGAAGAAACAAAAGGATGTATATGTAATTGAATTCCTTTATTTTTTTTTATAGTATCTATAATAAATTCTAAATGATGAATATAATCTACATAAGAATTTATTTTTTGATATTTATTATGATTTTTTACTTTTAATTCAGGTCTAACTCTATGACGAGTAAATTGAACTAATCCAAATTTATTTGGAGGTAAAATTTGATGTTTTGCTTTATCATTTTTCATTTCATCTTTTAGATGTTCATACAATTTTTTTCTTTGAATAGGTTCATACATATCTATAAAATCTACTACAATTATACCTCCCATATCTCTTAATATTAATTGTCTAGCAATCTCTGTTGCAGCCATTAAATTTATTTTTAATATATAATCAATTCTTTCTGATTCTGTACAATTTTTTCCCATATGATTACTCATACCACTATTTACATCTATAACATGAAGTGCTTCAGTATGTTCTATAACAAGATATGCTCCATTTGGAAGAGGGACATTTTTACCTAAATAAATTTGGATCTGTTTTTCTATTCCATATTTTTTAAATATGGGAGTATTTTCTTTATAGTATTTAATTATATTAGTTTTTTCTGGAGCAATAAAAGATAAATATGAATATATTTCTTCACAAATCAGACTATTATTACAATAGATAAACTTAAAATCATCGTTAAATCTATCTCTTAATAAACAAGATGTTTTATTAATTTCACTTAAAATTCTAAACGGAGGTTTTTTATCTATATTATATAATATATTTNTATTTTACGTCTTTTTCTTTTTTTTCCGTTTGGCATAATTATTATTTTTTAATAGGAACATTTTTTTTTACTAATTCTGTAAAAGATTTTGCAGGTTTAAATACTGGTATATTATGCGCAGGAATTATAATAGATTGTTCCTTGGATATATGACGTCCTAATTTTTTTGCTCTATATTTAATAATAAATGATCCGAATCCTCTTAAATAAACATTTTCTCCTGATATAAGGCTTTGTTTTATTTTTTTCATAAATGTTTCTATCACCTTTTTCGTATCAATTCTTTCAGATCCAGTTTCTGATATGATTTCTGTTATTATATCTGCTTTTGTCATGTTAAAAATCATTATATCGAATAACAAAATTCGGTTTCCTAAATATACCAATTTTTTATAAAATTGCTTTAAAATTAAAAAAGTATGCATTTTTCTAAAAAAATAATAAATTGGTATGAAAAAAATTATAGAAAACTTCCTTGGAGAGAAACTAAAAATCCTTATTATATATTAGTTTCAGAATTTATGTTACAACAAACAAAAGTATCACATACAATAAAATATTATTTAAATTTTATAAAAAAGTTTCCAACTTTAGAAAAGTTAGCTCAATCAGAAGAAAGAAAAGTATTGAAAGAATGGGAAGGATTGGGATATTATTATAGAGCTATAAATTTACATTCTTTTGCTATAAAATTAAAAAATAATAAAATAACTTTTCCAAATAAATATAAAGAATTAATTAAATATAAAGGTATTGGTTCATATACAGGTGCTGCTATAGCTTCTATATGTTTCAATGAAGTAGTTCCTGCTGTTGATGGAAATGCTTATAGAGTTTTTTCTAGATATTTAGGAATATATGATAATATAACATATACTAAGACAAAAAATATGTTTTATATTATCATTTTAAAAATGATGGATATTTATAATCCAGGAATTTTTAATCAAGCAATTATGGATTTGGGTTCTATTTTATGTACAAAAAAACAGTATAAGTGTTCATTATGTCCAATTAATGATTCTTGTTTTTCTTTAAAAAATAATACTGCACATGAATTACCTATAAAAAAAATTAAAAGATCAGTAACCCATAGATTTTTTTATTATATTATTGTACATGATCGTAATAATAATATTTGTTTAAACAAAAGATCCAAAAAAGATATATGGAAAGGACTTTATGATTTTCCTTTAATAGAATCAAAAAAAAATATTTTAATTAATGAATTAATAAATAAATTTTGGAAAAAATTTAGGATAATTCTTTACAAGAAAACTTTTATTTATCAAATAAAACATAAACTTACTCATCAAATTTTATTTATTCAATTTTTGAATTGTAAGAAAATAAAAAATTTAGAAAAAAATATTTTTTTTAAAAAATTTTTTTTTGTTTCACATAATAAAATAGAGGAGTATCCTTTCCCTCGTCCTATTACTTTATTTTTAAAACATGAAAAAATGATTTAGTTGGTTTTTTTTTGATGAAATTCTAATTAATAAATATATTTTATTTTTTTTTCTAAAATTATCATCAAAATTTAATATTTTGGAAAAAGAATATTCTACGAATGTTTTTTCAGAAAATACTTTATATTTAGTTTTTTATTTGGTATTAATAATAATATTTTTATTATTTTCAGCATTAATATCTGGATCAGAAACAGCTTTTTTTTGTTTAGAGAAAAAAACTATTGATAAAGAAAAGAAAAAAAACTTATATAAAGGAAATCTTGTATTAAAAATTCTTAAAAAAAGAAAAAAATTATTAGCTACAATATTAATATCTAACAATTTTTCTAATATAGGAATAGTAATATTAAGTTCTTATCTAATAACAGAATTTTTACAAAATAAGCGTATAATATATAAAAATATTAATATTCCTATAAATTTTCTTATAGAAGTCTTCCTTCTTACTTTTATTTTGCTTTTATTTGGAGAAATAATTCCTAAAATATATGCAAAAAAGAACAATTTTAGTTTTGCTATTTTTATGTCAAAACCTTTATTATTTCTTAGTAAAATTCTAAATCCTATTAGTAAAATAATGATTTATATTTCAGAATTTATAGAAAAAAAAACAGTAAAAAAAAAGAATTTAATATCTATAGATCAACTTTCAAAAGCATTAAAAATTACATCTTCAAATAAAAAAAACGTGAAAGAGCGACAATTTTTACAAAGAATTGTTGACTTTGGAAATACAGAAACGCATCAAATTATGACTCCTAGAATAGATATGTTTTCTTTAAATAATAGTATGATTTTTTATGATGTTTTAAAATTAGTTCGTAATGAAGGATTTTCTAGAATTCCCATATATAAAGATAGTATAGATGATATAGAAGGAGTTCTTTTTGCTAAAGATCTTTTACCATTTATTTATGATAAAAATTTTAAATGGAATCAATTAATTCATCCTCCTTTTTTTGTTCCAGAAAAAAAAAAAATAGATGATCTTTTAAGTGATTTTAAGAAAAAAAAGATTCATTTAGCAATTGTTGTGGATGAGTATGGAGGAACTTGTGGATTAGTAACTCTTGAAGATGTTATTGAAGAAATAGTAGGAGATATTATTGATGAATTTGATGAAGAAGATATGTCTTACTCTAAATTGAGTCAAAATAATTATTTATTTGATGGAAAAACTTCTTTAATTAATTTTTATCGTATTATGGAAATAAAAGAAGAAATGTTTTTTGAAAAGAAAAAAGGAGATGCAGATACTTTAGGAGGTTTTATTATGGAAATAAATAAAGAATTTCCAAAAAGAAAACAAAAAGTAAATTTTCTAAATTATTCTTTTATTATAAAAAGTATTGATAACAAAAGAATAAAAACTATAGAAGTAATAAGAAAAAAAATTATATAACATTATTTTTTTGATATTTCAATAAAAATTAAATTTATATATGTAAATATTTTTATACTTATTATGAAATACTTAAATAAAAAAAATATCCTTTTTTTTTGTATTTTAATAACAGGAATTGGTGTATTTATTTTAATAAATTTTTTTTTATATCCATCGGAAGAAAAAGTTATGAAAGAATTTAATTATGCTCAACAATATCTTTATCAAGGATCTATAGATAAAGCTTTAAATAAAAAAAAAAATCCTAATTATTTAGGATTTTCAGGTATAGCTTCTAAATATCCTTTTACTAAAACAGGAAATATTTCTATATTTTATGCAGGAATTTGTTATTATAAATTAGGTAATTATAAAGAATGTATAAAAGTAATGAAAAATTTTTCTGCAAAAGATGAAATTTTTCCTGCAATAAAATATGGAATAATAGGTGATGCTTTTGTTCAAATAAAAAATAAAAAAGAAGCTTTAAAAAATTATATGAAGGCAGCTATGATAAGAGAAAATGAAATAACAACTCCTCTTTATTTTTATAAAGCAGCATTATTAAATTTTTATATGAAAAAATATGAAAAATCAATATTTTTTTTAAAAAAAATAGATATAAAATATCCTTTTTTTTTACATAAAAAAAACGTAGAAAAATATATCATGTTTATTGAAAATAAGTTATAAATTAACTCATGTTTTATGAAAGAATATCCTATTTATTTTTTAGATAAAAAAAAAATAAAAAATGCAAATTTAAAATTTGCTATTATTCTATCTTTATGGAATAAAGAAATTACTTATAGATTATATCAAGGAGCATATGATACTTTAATTCAGTTAGGAATTTTAAAAGAAAAAATAAAAACTTGGAAAGTACCAGGTAGTTATGAATTAATTTATTCTTCTAAAAAAATAGCAAATTGTTATAATTTTGATTCTATTATTGTAATAGGATCCTTAATAGAAGGAGATACTTATCATTTTAAATATTTATGTCAATCTATTTCACAAGGAATTAAGGATATAAATATAAAATATGATGTTCCTGTTATATTTTGTGTACTTACTGATAAAAATAAGAAACAATCTTTTGAAAGATCAGGTGGAAAAAATGGCAATAAAGGTATAGAATGTGCTAAAACAGCTATATATATGTCTTTATTTAAAAAATCTATTAAATAAATGAAGGGATTAATTAAGTTTTTATCAAAAAAAGTAATTAATCAAATAGCTGCAGGAGAAGTTATATTACGTCCTTCTTCCGTTTTAAGAGAGCTTTTAGAAAATGCAATAGATGCAAATGCTAAAAAAATTGATATTTTTATAAAAAATTCAGGAAAAACATTAATTCAATTAATAGATGATGGAGAAGGTATGAATATTCATGATGCAAAAATGAGTTTTAAAAGATATGCTACTTCAAAAATAAATAAAATAGATGATATTTTCCAAATTAAAACTAAGGGATTTAGGGGAGAAGCTTTATCTTCTATTGCACTGATATCTCAATTAGAGATACAAACTAAAAATAAAAAAAGTTCAATGGGAATTCATCTTTTTATAGAAGAAGGAAAAATAAAAAAAGAAATTCCTTTAAATATGTTAAAAGGAACAAGAATTTCTGTAAAAAATATTTTTTATAAAATACCCGCTAGAAGACAATTTTTAAAATCTTCTAGAATAGAATTTTTACATATTATTAATGAATTTTATAAAATAGTTTTAGCACATAGAGATATTACATATCGCTTTTATCATAATAATAAAATGATTTTTTTTTTGAAAAAGACTTCTTTAAAACAAAGAATAGAAGAAATTTTTAAAAATAAAAAAAAGAATTTTTCACCAATTTTTATAAAAAAAAATAAAATTTTTGTAAAAGGATTTGTAAGTATTCCAGATTCTTCTGTAAAAAAAGGAAATCAATTTATATTAATAAATTATAGAAGTGTTACTCATATATTTTTGCATAATAAAATTATTCATGCTTATGATGGATTTTTAAAAGAATTAAAAACAATTTCTTATTTTATTTTTATTCATGTAGATTCTAATTTATTAAATTGGAATGTACATCCTGAAAAAAAAGAAGTAAAATTAGAAAAAGAGGATATCATAGGGACTATGATACAACAAGAGATTAAGAATGTATTATTTCATCAATATGAAGTTAAAAATAAAGAATTAAAAAAATATAATATTTCGTTTGATTCTAATTCATTTAAAAATGATAATTTTAATTATTATCATTCATTTTTTAATAATATTGAAACATTTTACAATAAAAAAAAAGTTTTTCAAATAAAAAATTTATTTCAAAATATTAGTGAATCTAATTCTATTGTTAGAAATCATCATTTTTCAAATGATTTATTATATCATTATTCTGTTTCATTTAAAAAAAAAATAAAAATGTTTCAAATGAATAGAAAATATATAATTTATTCGTTAAATAATGAAGATATGATGATAATTGATCAACATAGAGCACATAAAAATATATTATTTGAATTTTTTTTAAAAAAAAGAAAAAATTTAATCAGTCAACTACTTCTTTTTCCTATAAAAATGAAACTTCTAAAAAAAGAATTTTTTTATTTAAAAAAAATAAGTAAAAATCTTATGGATTTTGGATTTCATTTATATTTTTTTAATGAATATGTTTATTTATATTCTATTCCTGAAAAAATACATCAAAATGTATTAGTTGATATATTTCAAAATATTTTGAAATATAATTTTATTCAAGGAGAAAAAGAAAAAAATAATAATAAAATACTTATTTCTATATCAAAATTTGCATCTATAAAGTGTGGTACTAAATTATCTTCTGATAAAATGGAAAGTTTAGTTAAAGATTTATTTTCTTGCGAAAAACCATATTATACATTTTCAGGAAAACCTATATTTTTTGTTTTAAAAAAACAATTTTTTGAAAAAATTTTTAAAAAGTGAATTACTATAATAACAACATCAACTCAGATGGTGTAAAACATTTAATTAGTATTAATATACTTGTATATACAGCTATATTTGTTTTCTCTCAATATAAAATAGAAAGTATTCTTTCTCTATATCATCCTTTAGATGGACGATTTGAATTATATCAAATTTTAACTCATATGTTTGTGCATTCTAAACGTCTTTTTTTACATATAATTTTTAATATGTTAGCTTTATTTATGTTTGGAGGACAAATAGAAACTTTATTGGGAATTAAAAAATTTATGATAATATATTTTTTATCAGGTATTTTAGCAGCATTTTTACAAATTATTTTCAATACTAGTGTTATGTATTTTTTTCTTCAAACATTAGATTTTTCACAAGCTAAAAAAACATTGTATTATTTAAATGAAAATCAAAGAATTAATCTTTATAGTTCTATGTATTCTCCTATGATGGGAGCTTCTGGAGCAGTAAGTGGAATAGTAGGAGCTTTTGCTAAGTTTTTTCCAGAACATAAAATTTTTATTTTACCTTTTCCTTTTCCTATAGCTGTAAGAAAAGCTCTTTTAATTTTCATTTTTGGAAGTATTATTTCATCCATTTTTAATTTAGCACCTGGAGTTGCACATTTTGCTCATGTTGGTGGGATTTTATCTGGTTATTTTATAGGTAGTTTTTTTTATAAAAAATAAATATAAAAAATATATAATAGAAAATATAAAAAAATGGATAAAATAAGAATTTTTTCCATCTATTGTTGTCATAATACGATTAAAACGAAATTTCCAATTAAAAAAGTTTAAAGGATTTTTACGATTCCAATCTATACTCATCCATATAAATAATGGTTTACCCACTATATGATCTTCAGGAACAAATCCCCAATAACGAGAATCATAAGAATTATGTCTATTGTCTCCCATCATGAAATAATAATTTTTTTTTATTTTAAAAAATTTTTTAGAATTATAAATTACTTTTTCTATCTTTTCAAAAGATAAAATTTCATGATAAATATGAATATTTTTAAAATTTAATTCAATTAATTCTCCTTTTTTAGGAATATGTAATGGTCCAAAAAAATCTCTATTCCAATTAAAATGGTTTGGAAAAATAGATGGTTCTTTAAAATTAAAAGGAAAAATATTTTTTTTTATATAAATTATATTATCAAATAAATTTTTTATTTCAATAGCTTTTTTTTTGGTTAACATAATTTGATAATAATATTCATTATTTTTTTCTCCAAAAAAATCAATATCTTCAATATCCATATCATTTTTAAGATATTCTGTATTTAGAGGAATATTTTTAGTTTTAATAAAAAAAGATTCTTGTTTTTCTAAAAAAGATTTTTCTTTTTTATGATTAATAAATAAAATTCCTTTTTTAATATAAATTAAATCTCCAGGTAATCCTACACAACGTTTAATATAATTATCTTTTCTGTCTATTATTTTATGATTAATATCTTTAGGAAAATTAAAAACTACGATATCATTTCTTTGTATAAAATCTATAGGAGAAAAACGAAAATAAGGATATTTAAAAAATGATATATAAGATTTAATCTTACCAATAATATTATTATGCATAAAAGGAATAAAAATAGGAGCCATAGGCATTCTCAATCCATAATGTATTTTACTAACCAGTATAAAATCTCCAACTAATAAACTTTTTTCCATAGAAGAAGTAGGAATAACGAAAGGTTGAACTATATAAATATGTGTTATAAAAGAAAGGACTACTGCTAATAAAATTCCTGTATGATTATCTTTTTTTATTATTTTTTTTACTTTTATAGATTTATCAAAAAAATTTATATAATAAATATATAATACTCCTGCAGATAATAAAAATAAAATAATATCTTTTTTTTTTGTTTTACCAAAAGATCGAATTAAATCAATCCATAAAATAAAAAATAAAATAATACTTGTTAATGGAACAAATAAGAAAAAAATATACCATATAGATCTTCCATAAATTTTTAAAAGTATAAAAATATTATATATAGGTATAAAAACTTTCCAAGAACTTATACCTAATTTTTTATAAAGATTATATGTACCTAAAATATGAATAAAATATTCAAAACATAAAAAAATACTACTATAAAAAAAATATTGATGCATATAAATTTTTTATTATAAACCTAATACATCTTTCATATAAAAGACTCCTTTTTTATCTTTAATCCATTCTGCAGCAATAATAGCTCCAAAAGCAAAACCATCTCTATTATGAGCTTTATGTTGAATTTTTATATTTTCTATTTTAGATTTATACAAAATAGTATGTGTTCCTGGTTCGTTTTCTAATCTTTTTGAAAAAATTAAAATTTGATGTTTTGTTTTTTTTTCATTACTTGTCCAAGTTTCTTTCATTTTATTATTTATGATATCTTTTGCTAAAGAAATTGCAGTTCCACTAGGTTTATCTATTTTTTCTTTATGATGAATTTCTTCTATTTCTACATCAAAATTATTAGTATATGGATACAACAGTTTTGATAATTTTTTATTAATTTCAAAAAAAATATTCATACCAATACTAAAATTAGAAGAATATAAAAAAGAACCATTTTTTTCTATGCATATTTTTTTAATAGTTTCAAATTTTTCTAACCAACCTGTAGTTCCGCTTACTATAGGTATATTATTTTTTATACATAATAGAATATTATTAAACGCAGAATAAGGTTCACTAAACTCTATTGCTACATCTGTTCCTTTTAATAAAAATGAAGTAGGAGTTTCATCATAACATAATGAAATATTATGATTTCTAATTTTTAATATTTTTTCTATAGTTTTACCCATTTTTCCATATCCTATTATTGCTATATTCATATATTTTTTTTTTAATTAATAAAAATTTAACTTATTTAAAAAAATAAGCCCACGTGGTGAAATTGGTAGACACGCCACTTTGAGGGGGTGGTATCCTATTTAGGATGTGCTGGTTCAAATCCAGTCGTGGGTACATAAATTTAAATAAGTACACGAAATAAATCTGGATTTTTATTTAGATATTGAAAATGAACTCTATGTTTTTTCATTCTTCCTAATAATACAGAAAATTCATTTTTATCTGCTAATTCTATTCCTATAATAGCTGGACCTTCTTCTTTAGAAGTTTTTTTAGAATATTCAAAATAAGCTATATCATCTTTTGGTCCTAAAATATTATTTACAAATTCTTTTAAAGCTCCAGCTCTTTGTGGAAATTTAACTATAAAATAATGTTTTTTATCTTCATATAATAAAGATCTTTCTCTTATTTCTTCTGTTCTAGTAATATCATTATTACCTCCACTTAAAATACAAACAATAGTTTTATCTTTTATTTTTTCAGAATAAAAATCTAAAGCTGCTATTGAAAGTGCTCCAGCTGGTTCTGCTACAATAGCTTCTAAATTGTATAAATCTAAAATAGTTGTACAAACTTTTCCTTCTGGAACTGTTTTTATATCATGTAATACTTGATTACATATATTAAAATTTAAGTTTCCAACTTTTTTTACCGAAGCCCCATCAATAAATTTATCTATTGTTTTTAATTCTATCACTTTTCCTTTTTTTAAAGAAAAACTCATAGATGGAGCACCTTTAGGTTCAACTCCTATAATTTTAGTTTTTGGACTAAATTGTTTAAAATGGCTTCCTATACCAGAAGCTAATCCTCCTCCTCCAATAGGAATAAAAATAAAGTCTATATCTAAAATAGATTGTTGTAAAATTTCTAAACCTACAGTAGCTTGTCCTTCAATAATTTTAATATCATCAAAAGGATGAATAAATATTTTTGCATTTTTTTTACAATATTTTATTGCTTCATTACTAACTGAATCAAAAGTATCTCCAATAAGAATTATTTCAACATACTCTTTTCCAAACATTTTTACTCTTTCTACTTTTTGTTTAGGCGTAGTACTAGGCATATAAATTTTACCTGGTATTTTTAAAATATTACAAGAATAAGCTACTCCTTGTGCATGATTTCCTGCACTTGCGCAAACAATTCCTTTTTTTAGTTCTATATGGGATAAACTTTTTATTTTATTATAAGCTCCTCTAATTTTATATGAACGAATAATTTGTAAGTCTTCTCTTTTCAAAAAAATATTAGCTTTATATTTTTCTGATAAAAGAAAATTTTTTTGTAATGGAGTTTCATAAATAATATTTTTTAATATATTTTTAGCTCTAATTACATCTTCATAAGAAGGGAAATATCCTTGTAATTTATTTTTCAATCTTTTAAAAGATAAATAATGTTAATAAAAATGAAAAAAATTATTTTTTTGGTCTTAAATCACGAATAACAGATCCTACTTCCCATAATTCACTTTTTTTTAAATCTTGTAACTCTTTATTTAATTTTATTCTATAGTCTATATCACTATTTGCTTCTATAATTCTTTCAGCTTCTCTTCCTGAAGAAACTTCTTCATATAATTCATTAAATATTGGTAATGTAGCATCTCTAAATTTTTTCCACCAATCTAAAGCTCCTCTTTGAGCTGTTGTAGAACAATTTTCATACATCCAATCCATTCCTTTTTCTGACACTAAAGGCATTAAACTCTGAGTTAATTCTTCTACTGTTTCATTAAAAGATTCTGAAGGAGAATGTCCTTTTTTTCTTAATATTTGATATTGTGCTGCAAAAATTCCTTGTATAGCTCCCATTAAAGTCCCTCTTTCTCCTACTAAATCAGATAATACTTCATTTTTAAAACTTGTTTCAAACAAATATCCAGATCCTATTCCTATTCCAATTGATATAGCTTTTTCTAAACTTTTACCACTATAATCTTGATAAATAGCATAACTAGAATTAATTCCTTTTCCTTGTTTAAAAAGTCTTCTTAAACTAGTTCCTGATCCTTTAGGAGCTACTAAAAAAATATCTATATCTTTAGAAGGATATATTTTAGTTTTATCAAAAAAAGTTAATCCAAATCCATGTGAAAAATATAAAGACTTACCTTTAGTAAGGTATTTATTAAGTATGGGCCAAAAAGATATTTGACCTGCGTCTGATAGTAAATACATTAATATTGTACCTTTTTCAGAAGCTTCTTCTAAAGAGAAAAGATTTTTTTTTTCTTCCCATCCATCTTTTAAAGCTTTTTCCCAAGAAGAAGAATTTTTTCTTTGTCCTATTATAACTTTAAATCCATTATCTTTTAAATTTAGTGATTGTCCAGGTCCCTGAACACCATATCCTAATATAGAAATAGTTTCTTTTTTTAATATTTTTCTAGCTTTTTCTAAAGAAAATTCTTCTCTTGTAACAATATTTTCTTCAACAGATCCAAATTTAATTTTCATGATTTTATTTTTTTATTTAAGATGTTGCTAATGGTAAATTTATTTTTTTCCAAGAATTATTTTTATAATTTTTTCCTTCTATTTTAGAATAATAGACATGAATTATTCCAATTAATTTTTCAATTAATTTTTTTACTTTTATTAGTTGATCTTCATTACATTCTAAATCTAAAACATATTGACAATTTCCAATAGTTCCATTGACAATATTATTAGATACATTAATATGATTAGTTTTAAAATTTCTTCTATTTAATAGAATAAGAATTCTACTTAATAATCTTGTTTCATTTTCTCCTAAAATTATTATTCTGAATTGATTCTTCATAGTATATAAATATTTATGTTAAACGAATTTCATTTACAGCAGATCCTGCAGGAATCATAGGAAAAACATTATCTTCTTTTTCTACTATAATTTCTAATAAAAAAGCTTTTTCATTATATAATGCTTTTTTTACAGATTCTTTTAATTTATTTCTTTTTTCAACTCTTTTTGCTTGAATATTATAAGCGTTAGCTAATTTTATAAAGTTTGGATTAACTAACTTTGTACACGAATAACGTTTATCAAAAAATAATTGTTGCCATTGTCGTACCATTCCCAAAAAATTATTATTTAATAATATAATTTTTATAGAAATATTATTTTGTAATATAGTACCCATTTCTTGTATTGTCATTTGAATTCCTCCATCTCCAACAATACAAATTACTTGTCTATTTTTTGCTCCTAATTTAGCACCTATTGAAGCTGGTAAAGCAAATCCCATAGTCCCCAATCCACCAGAAGTTATTTGACTTTTTTTATAAGTAAAATTAAAATATCTAGAAGCTATCATTTGATGTTGACCTACATCAGTTACTAAAATTGCATTTTTTTGTTTATATAAATTAATCCATTTTATAACTTCTCCCATAGTAATTCCTTTTTTTATTGGATTTAAATCGCTTTGTATTACTGTTATATCTTCTTTTTCTTTAAAATGAATAAATTTTTTTACCCATTCTTTATGAGAAGATTTTTTTACGTAAAGAATTAACTTTTTTAAAGCAGTTTTACAATTTCCTAAAATTGGAATATGACATAGTATATTTTTGTTTATTTCAGAATAATCTATTTCTAAATGAATAATTTTAGCTTGTTTTGCATATTTATTTATATCACCTGTAACACGATCATCAAATCTCATTCCCACTGCAATTAAAACGTCACATTGATTTGTTAAAATATTTGGAGCATAATTACCATGCATTCCTAACATACCTACATATAAGTAATGTGTACTATCTAATGCTCCTAATCCTAGTAAAGTACTAGCTACTGGTATTCCTGTTTTTTCAACAAATTTTTTCAATTCTTCTTCTGATTCTGATAATATAACGCCTTGTCCTACAATAATTAAAGGTTTTTTAGAAGTATTTATTAAATCTGCTGCTTCTATTATTTTTTTTAAATCTATAGAAGGAAATGGATGAAAATTTTTTATATGTTCACAACGTGAATAACTAAATTCAGTTTTTTGTAATTGAGCATCTTTAGTTATATCTATTAAAATTGGGCCTGGTCTACCTGTTTTTGCTATAAAAAACCCTTTTTGAATTGATTCACAAATATCATTAGCTTTTAAAATTTGAATATTCCATTTTGTTACAGGAAGAGATATATCTATAATATTTGTTTCTTGAAATGCATCAGTTCCTAAAAGATTAGAAGATACTTGTCCAGTAATACAAATAATAGGTGTACTATCAATTAAAGCATCAGCTAATCCAGTAATCAAATTAGTAGCTCCAGGTCCTGATGTAGTAAAACATATACCTATTTTTCCAGTTGCTCTAGCATATCCTTGAGCCGCATGAATAGAACCTTGTTCATGTCTCATTAATATATGCGATATCATATTTAAATAATCATGTAAAGAATCATATATAGGCATAATAGCTCCACCTGGATAACCAAATATATACTCAACCTCTTCATATAATAGCGCTTTTATTACTATTTCTGAACCAGAAAATAATTGATTTTCCATAAAATTAAAATTCATCTGTAACACATCCTTGAGAAGCTGGAGATACTATTTTAGCATATTTATATAAATATCCTTTCTTTATTTTTAATGAAGGTGGAGTCCATGATTTTTTTCTTTTTTGTATTTCTTCTTCATCTACTTCAAGAGTAATAGTATTTTTTTCTGCATCTATTTTAATAAAATCACCATTTTTTACAAAAGCAATTAATCCTCCAGATAATGCTTCTGGAGTAATATGTCCTACAACAAAACCATGTGATCCTCCTGAAAATCTACCATCTGTAATAAGAGCTACTTTTTTTCCTAATCCTGATCCCATAATATAAGATGTAGGTTTTAACATTTCTGGCATTCCAGGACCTCCTTTAGGTCCTACATATCTTATAACAATTACTGATTCAGAATAAATTTGATTATTCAAAATAGCTATATTAGCTTCTTCTTCTGAATTAAAAACATTTGCTTTACCACGAAAAAAAGTTCCTTCTTTACCAGTAATCTTAGCTACTGATCCTTCTGGAGAAAGATTTCCATATAAAATTCTTATATGTCCATTTTTTTTAATAGGATTATCAAGTGGATAAATTATTTTATGACTAAAATTAATATTAGGAACATTTTCCATATTTTCAGATAATGTTTTTCCAGTAACTGTTAAACAGTTACCAGATAATATTCCTTCATTTAATAAATATTTTATAATAACAGGTATTCCTCCAATATACATATGAATGTCTTCCATAAGAAAGTTTCCACTAGGTTTTAAATTTCCAATAAGAGGAATTTGATCACTAATTCTTTGAAAGTCTTTTAAAGAAAAATTAATATTTGCTGATTTTGAAATAGCTAAAAAGTGTAAAACTAAGTTAGTAGAACCTCCTAAACATATAGCTAATTTTATTCCATTTTCTATAGAATCTTTTGTTACTATATCTTTTGGTTTTATATTTTTTTCTAATAAATTTAAAATATACTTAGAAACTTCTTCGCATTCTACTATTTTATTTTTACTTGTTGATGGAGAGGAAGATGAATAAGGAAGCATCATTCCCATACATTCTAAAGCAGAAGCCATCGTATTTGCAGTATACATTCCACCACAGGCTCCTGGTCCTGGACAAGAATTTTTTACTATATTTTTATATTCTATTTCAGTTATTTTACAGGATTTTTTTTTTCCTAAAGCTTCAAAAGATGATACAATATCTAATTTATTACCATTGTAATAACCAGAAGAAATTGAACCTCCATATACAATAATAGATGGTCTATTTAATCTAAGTAAACCTATAATAGATCCTGGTATATTTTTATCACATCCAGGAATAGATATGACTCCATCATAATAATGTGAATCTATTACTGTTTCTATGCTATCCGCTATTAATTCTCTAGAAGGTAGTGAATATCTCATACCTGATGTCCCCATAGTTATACCATCACTTACTCCAATAGTAGTAATTTGAAATCCTATTAAATAACGTTTTTTTATTGATGATTTTATTTTTTTTGCTAATTGGTCTAAATGTATGTTACAAGGATTTCCTTCATACCAATTACTTATTATTCCTATTTGCGCTTTTAAAAAATCAGATTCTTTCATTCCTGTAGCATATAACATAGCATGTGCTGCAGGTAAATTTTGTTCTTCTGTTATTTTTTTGCTAAAATGATTAATCCTTTTTTTCATGAAATGTTTTATAAATCAAAAACCCCTACTGAATAACCAATAGGGATAGAAATATCAACAATTTTTAGTAGTTTTTTTTTATTATAAAACTACTGAATTATTAAATTATATAATATGCAAAAATATGAAAAAAATATATTATATAAAAGAATATTTTAGGTATTTATTTTTATAATATCATTATTTTTTTGTTTTATTAATGAATATATTATAAATTTTATAAAAATATTATTTATGATTATAATCATAAAAATTATGAAATAATTCCTGAACCTATTAACTCTTTTCCAAGATACCAAACTGCAAATTGTCCTTCTGTTATTGCACATTGCATAATTTCAAACTCAATTAACATTCCTTTTTTTATTTTATGTAATTTAGATTTTTGTAAAACTTGTCTATAACGAATTCTAGAAAATACATCCATTTTTTCTCCTTCAAAAAGTGCAAGATCTTCTCGTATCCAATGAATGTCTTTTTCCTTAATAAATAAAGATTTATTATATAATCCAGGATGTTTATTTCCAAATCCGGTATAAACAATATTTTTTTTTACATCTGTTTCAATAACAAAAAGAGCTTTTTTATAGCCTCCTATGGCTATTCCTTTACGTTGACCTTTAGTAAATAAATAAGCTCCTTTATGATATCCAATTACTTTTCCATCTGATTTTTTATATTTTCTTTTTCTAGATAAAAAAAATAATTCTTCTTCTAAAGAAGAAAAAATTATTTTTTTTTTATATATTAAAGAATTAGAATTAATACATACAACTTCTCCTTTTTTTGGTAAAATTTTTTTTTGAAGAAATTCAGGTAATTTAATTTTTCCTATAAAACACAATCCTTGTGAATCTTTTTTATGAGCATTGCACAAACCGTTTTTTTCTGCTATTTTTCGTACTTGATTTTTTGTAAATAATCCTAATGGAAAAAGAGATTTTTTTAATTGATATTGTGTTAATTGACATAAAAAATATGATTGATCTTTATTAAGATCTTTTCCTATTGAAAGACGATAAATAATTTTATTATTTTTTATAATTTTTTCTTTATTGACATAATGACCTGTAGCAATAAAATCTGCACCTAAATCAATAGCTTTTTTCAAAAAAATATTAAATTTAATCTCTCTATTGCATAAAATATCTGGATTAGGAGTATTACCTAATTCATATTCTTTGAACATATAATTAATAACATATTTTTTATATTCTTTTTTCATTTCTACTATTTGAAAAGGGATATTCAATTGGTTAGAAACCAACATCGCATCAATACTATCTTCTATCCAAGTACATTTACTTGTTTTTTCTTCCCAATTATGCATAAATAAACCAATTACTTTATAACCTATTTTTTTTAAAATTAACGCAGCAACACTTGAATCTACACCTCCTGAAAGTCCTACTATCACTTTTTTTTGCATAAAAAGTTATTAATTTTTTTAAAAAATTTTAAGTAAATAAACGATAAATTAATACAAACTATTAAAATAACATATGAAATATGTAATGAATAAATTTAATTTATAGTAAAAATGTGTATTTATCGTTAAAAATATTTATTAAGAAAACATTTCTCTTACACGATCAAAAAAAGATTTTTCTGAATTTCCTGGATGTGGAAGAAAATTTTCATTTTTTCTCATTTTTTCAAAAAATTTTTTTTGTTCTTCATTAATTTTTTTTGGAGTCCAAACATTAACATGAATTAAAAGACTACCATATCCATATCCCTCAATATTAGGTAATCCTTTATTTTTTAATCTAAGAGTTTTTCCTGATTGTGTTCCTGGATCTATTTTTATTCTAGCTTTTCCATTAATAGTAGGAATTTCTTTTGAAGCTCCTAATATAGCATCTGGAAATGATATGTATAAATCATAATGAAGATTATTTCCTTCTCTTTTTAATTTAGGATGTGCAATTTCTTCAATTAATACTATTAAATCTCCTGGTATTCCACCAAAAGGAGCTTCATTTCCTTTTCCAGAAACTTTTAATTGTATACCTTCTGTAAGTCCAGCAGGAATTTTTATATTTACTAATTCTTCTTCTTTTATTAATCCATGTTTATTCGCTCCATAAGGTATATTTTCAATTTTTTTTCCAATTCCAGAACAGGAATGACATTGAGAAGTAGTTTGCATTCTTCCTAGAATAGTGTTAGTTACACGTGTTGTTTGTCCAACTCCTTTACAATAATAACAATTTTTAATTGTTATACCTTTAGCTACTTTCAATCTTTTTACTTTTACTTTTTTTTCTATACCATTAGCTATTTCTTCTAATGAAAGTTTAACTTTGATTCTTAAATCACTTCCTTTAATTGTTTTATGTCTAGCAGATCTTCCAAATCCAAAACTAGAAAAACCTTCACCAAACGCATCTGCAAAAATATCTCCAAAATTTGCAAAAATGTCTTCCATATTCATTTCTGAACTTGAACTACTTCCTTTCACTCCAGAATGTCCAAATTTATCATAACGTTTCCTTTTTTCTGTATTGCTTAAAATTTCATAAGCTTCAGCCGCTTCTTTAAATTTTTCTTCTGCATTTTTTTTATTATCTAAATTTTTATCTGGATGATATTTTATTGCTAATTTTCTATAGGCTTTTTTAATTTCTTCTGAAGAAGCATTTCTAGCAATACCTAATACTTCGTAATAATCTTTTTTCACCATGAAAATATATTATTATTTTCCAGTAACAACTTTAGCATGTCTTATCACTTTTTCTTTTAGAAAATATCCGGATTCTATTATTTCTATAATTTTTCCTTTTAAATTTTCTTTTATTGTTGGTATTTGTGATATAGCTTCGTGTAAATCTGTATTAAATTCATCTCCTTTTTTTATTTTAATTTTTTTTAATCCTTTTTCTTTTAAAATTTTAATAAATTTTTCTTGTATCAAAGATATTCCTTTTATAAGGAATTCATCTTTAGATTTTTTTAATTCTTTAAGACCACGTTCAAAATCATCCAAAATAGGAATTAAATCTATAAAAATTTCTTCATGAACTGCTCTAAAAATATCAAATCTTTCTTTCTGAATACGTTTTTTATAATTTTCTAATTCTGCAAAAAGACGTAAAAACTTATTTTTTTCCTCTTCTAATTTTTTTTTTAAAATATCTATTTCAGATAGATCCTCTTTACAAGAATAATTTACGTTAGTAATATCATTTTTATTATTAGATAAATCTACTTTTTTTTCAGTTTTCTTTTCAGTTTTCTTTTCAGTTTTCTTTTCAGTTTTCTTTTCAGTTTTCTTTTCAGTTTTTTTTTGATTAATATCCATAATATAAAAATATTTTAAACATAATTAATAGCAAAAGATTTGCCACTATTTATAATTATGACATTATGACATATTTTATATATAAAATTTATAATAAAGAATTGAAATTCAAATATTTTCTAATGTAATTTAATCTTTTATTAGCTATATTTTTTGCTTTTTTAGCTCCTGAAAAAAGAATATTATCTAATAAAGATTTATTTTTTATAAAAGAAAAAAATTTTTCTCTTTCTACTGAAAATTTATGTATAATAAGTTCATATAATGCTTTTTTAGCATCTAAATATCCATATCCTCCTTTTATATATTTGTTTTTCATTTTTTCTATTTTATCCAAAGGAGCTATTAATTTATATAAAGACATTATATTATCTTTTTCAGGATTTTTTTTTTCTTCTAAAGATTTATTGTCTGTATATATATTCATTATTTGTTTTTTTAAAAGATCATCTGATGAAAAAATATTAATATAATTTTTTTTAGATTTACTCATTTTTTTTCCATCTGTTCCAGGAACAGACATTGTTTTTTTTTGTAAAAAAGCATTAGGTTGTATAAAAATTTTTTCTCCTACTTTTTTATTAAAAAAATTAGCTATACGTCTAGCTATTTCAATATGTTGTAATTGATCTTCTCCAACAGGAATAATTTTTGCGTTGTATAATAAAATATCAGCAGACATTAAAATAGGATATATAAATAATCCTGTATTTATTTTATTTTTATTTTCTTCAATTTCATTTTTAAAAGTATGAACTAATGTAAGTCTTTTATAGGGATAAAAACAACTAAAATACCAAGCTAATTCAGTTACTTCTGTAACATCAGATTGTCTATAAAAAAGACAATTTTCTGTATTTAATCCAAAAGCTAACCATGCAGCTGCAATTTTATAAGTATTATCTTTAATATTTTGTAAATTATCTATATTAATCAAAGAATGTAAATCAGCTATAAATATAAATGAAGTATTTTTTTTTTTATTAGCTATATTTATAGATGGAATTATAACACTTAAGATATTTCCTAAATGAGGAGTACCTGTACTTCTAATACCTGTTAACATTTTTTCCATTTTTTTAAAAAATTTACATTGTTAAAAACAAATGTATAATAAATAATGAAAAATATTTATTTTTCATTATTTATTGATTCTAAACCTCCTATTATTTCTAATATTTCTTTAGTGATATTAGTTTGTCTTTCTTTATTATAGTTTAACATTAAATTATTTTTAATATCAAATGCATTTTCTGTAGCTTTATGCATAGATATCATACGTGCTGTATGTTCTGATGCAATAGACTCTAAAAAGATCTTTAATAATTTTGCATTTAAAAATTTTAAAATTATATATTCTAAAATGATTTCTTTAGAAGGTTCTAAAATAGAAAATGATATTTTTGTATTTTTTAAATCTTTTATAACAATTGGAAGAAATTTTTCTACTATTATTTCTTGAAATAAAGAGTTTTTTAAACTATTATATACTAAATAAATTGAAGAAAAATTTTTTTTAAAAAAATCTTTAATTAATTGTTTAACAAAATTAATTCTTTCTTCATAAGAAAATATATTCATGTAATCATATATGCTGTTATTGATTTCATACATATTGTATTTTTTTGATAAAAAAGAAAACCCTTTTTTACCTATAGAAAAAAAAATACATTTATTTGGATCTTTTTCTTTTTTTAAAATTTGATTAATTTTTTCAAAAATTAAGGAATTAAAAGAACCACATAAACCACGATTAGAAGTAAATATAATAAATAGTTTTTTTCCTATTGAAGAAAAAAAATATTTTTTTTTGATTAAAAAATCTTTTTCAAAATCTAAAAAAAATGATTTAATATAATCTAAATAAATTTTTGCTTGTATTAGCTTATTTTTGGATTTTTTTAATTTAACAACAGAGATCATTTTCATTGCTTCAGTAGTTTTTATAACCGATTCTATTGATAAAATTCTTCTCTTGATCTCTTTTGTATTATCCATAAATAATTTAATTAATAAATATATTTCCTACTAATTTCAAATGCTACTTTTTCTAAAATTTTAGATATTTCTTCATTAAGAATACCATTTTTTAAAGATTTTAATAAGTTTTCATGTTTTTCTTTTAAATAAAAAAGATATTCTTTTTCAAAATCTAAAACTTTATCAATAGGAAAATCTTGTAAAATATTTGTAGTTCCCACATAAATAATAGCAATTTGATCCTCTATATCATATGGATAATGAGCAGTTTGCTTTAATATTTCTACGTTAATTTTTCCTTTTTTTAATATTTTCATAGTAGAAGGATCTAATTCAGAACCAAATTTTGAAAAAGATTCTAATTCTCTAAATTGTGCTTGATCTAATTTAAGAGTCCCTGATACTTTTCTCATAGATTGAATTTGAGCTGCTCCACCAACACGAGAAACAGATATGCTATCATTTATTGCAGGTCTAATTCCAGAATTAAATAGATCTTTTTCTAAAAATATTTGTCCATCTGTAATAGAAATAACATTAGTAGGTATATAAGAAGATATATCTCCAGATTGAGTTTCAATAATAGGCATAGCTGTTAACGATCCTCCACCTTTTATATTATTTTTAATAGATTTTGGAATATTATTCATTTTTTCAGCCATTTTTTGATCTTTTATAATTTTAGCTGAACGTTCTAAAAGACGAGAATGTAAATAAAAAACGTCTCCTGGATAAGCTTCTCGTCCAGGAGGACGACGTAATAATAAAGATATTTCTCTATAAGAAACAGCTTGTTTTGATAGGTCATCATATATTATTAAACAAGAACGACCCGTATCACGAAAATATTCACCAATAGTAGTACCTGAAAAAGGAGAATATACTTGTATTGAAGCAGATTCAGAAGATTTTGCTGCAACTATAACTGTATATTCCATAGCTCTATTTTCTTCTAAAATTTTATTAATTCTTGCAATTGCAGATCCTTTTTGACTAATAGCCACATAAACACAATAAACTGTATTTTTTTTTTCAAAAAATTTTCTTTGATTAATTATAGTATCAATAGCTATAGTTGTTTTTCCAGTTTGTCTATCTCCTATAATTAATTCTCTCTGACCTCTTCCTATGGGAATCATAGAATCTATAAATTTGATACCAGTTTGAAGTGGTTCTTTAACAGGTTCTCTATAAATAACACCTGGAGCCTTTCTTTCTAAAGGCATATCAAATAATTCACCTTTTATAGGTCCTTTTCCATCAATAGGATTTCCTAATACATTTACTACACGACCTAACATTCCTTCTCCTACTTTTATAGAAAAAATTTTACCTGTTCTTCTTACTGTATCTCCTTCTTTTATATTTTTAGATGAACTAAGTAATACAATACTTACATGATCTTCTTCTAAATTAAAAACTATGCCTACTATTCCAGAATGGAATTCTATCAATTCTCCATAAAAAGCATTATTAAGACCAAAAGATCTAACTACTCCATCTCCTACTTGAACAATAATACCATATTCACTCAATTTTGATTCAAATTTAAAATTTGATAATTGTTCTTTAAGTATCGATGATATTTCAGAATATTTTAAATCAGACATATAAAAATTTTATTTAATAATTTTTAAATGTTTTTTTTAATAAAAAAAATTGTTTTTTAATACTAATATCCCATTCTTTATTTCCTATAATAAATATAAATCCTCCAATAATAGACTTATCTATTTTATTAATTATATGAAATTTTTTATCTACATATTCAAATTCAAAAAGGGTTATTTTATGTGCAATTTTTTTTTGTATATTTATACTTAAAGGATATGCAGATATAATAGAACACTCAATGAATCCTTTTTCTTTTTTATATATTTTTTGATACTCTAAAAAAATTTCTTTTAAAAGAAATTCTCTTTTTTTTAAAATTAATAATTTTATAAAATTAAAAAGTAAAATATCAAAAGATAAAAAAATTTTTTCGAAAATTTTTATTTTTTGATCAATAAATATTTTACTATAAATAATTTTATTAAAATCATGATTTTTATGTAATAAATAATATATTTTTTTTATTTTATGATAAAAACAATTAAATTTTGTCAAATTCATTTTTTTTGAATGTTCAAAAAGAACATTAGCATAATGTTTAATTATTTTTTTTTTATTATAAAACATTTTTGATATAAAATTAGTAAAATTTATCTACCAATTCTTTTATAAATTCATCTTGTTTATTTGTTTGATTTAATTCTTTTATTAATATTTTTTCTGCTATTTTGACAGATATACCTCCTATTTTATTTTTTAATTCATTTAATACAGCTTCTTTCTCTATTTTAATACTTTTTATTGTTTCTTCAATAATTTTTTTCTTTTCTATCAATCCCTCTTTTTTAGCCTTTATTTTTATTTTTTCTTTAATTTGAAGCGCTTCTTTTAAAATTATATCCCTCTTCATATGAATTTCTTTTAATATTTTTTTCTTTTTATTTTCTACATCTATCAATTCTTTTTTTATTATATCTGCTTTTTCAATAGATATTTGAATCTTTTTTTCTCTTTGATCAATAAAATTGATTATTGGTTTCCAAGCAAATTTGGAAAGAAATAACATTAATGTAACAAATATTATTGTATGCCAAAAAATCAATCCAACAGAAGGAGTTACCAAATCCATATTTTAAAATTTATTTAAAAACAGCTAATAAAGCAGTTACTATACCAAATAAAGCTGCTCCTTCTATAAGCGCAGCTGCTATAATCATAGCATTTTGTATTTTTTCTGAAGCTTCAGGTTGTCTAGCAATAGATTCCATTGCAGAACCTCCTATTTTACCAATTCCTAAACCGGCTCCTATTACTGCAAGACCAGCTCCTAAAGCGGCTAAACCTGAGTAAGTTAAATCTATATCCATATTGTTTATATTTTTAATGAATTTTATTTTCATAATTTTTGACAGATATCCCTATAAGTAAAGAAGATAAAGTTGTAAAAATAAAAGCTTGTAAAAAGGATACCATAATTTCTAACATAGAAATAAAAAAACCGAAAATAACGGAAAAACCAGCTATAAAAAAATTTTTAAAAATAAAAATAAGACATATAAAACTTAAAATAATTATATGTCCAGCAGTAATATTAGCAAATAATCGAATACACAATGTCAATGGTCTAATAAAAATTCCAATAAATTCTATAGGTGCTAATAAAAATCTAATTCCTATTGGAACTCCTGGCATACAAAAAGTATGTTTCCAATAACTTTTGTTTGCATTAATATTACTTATTAAAAATGTTATACCTGCTAAAACAAATGTAATATTTATATTACCAGTTACATTAGGAAATCCTGGTATAATACCTATTAAATTATTAACTAATATGAAAAAAAAAGATGTTAACAAAAAAGGAAAATATGATCTATATTTTTCTTTTCCTATATTAGGAATAGCGATTTTATCTCGTATAAACAAAATTAAAAATTCTAAAAGAATACCAAAATTCCATTTAATTTGATTGTTTTTATAACTATATTTCATTCGTATAAAAAAATAACATAATAAAATAACAGATATCATAATGGATATCACATTTTTTGTAATAGAAAAATCTAATGGTTTTTCATTTTTTGGAATTCCTTTTGTATCTATATATAAAGTTCCATAAGAATTAGTTTTATATATTCTTTCATGGAACATTTTATAAAATCCATACTTACCTTTTACTACTTTTTCTGATGAAAATTGAGAAGAAGAAAAATATTCTAATCCATTATTCCATAAAAATACAGGTAAAGAAAAAATAATTCCATTTTTGGAAGAACCAATAATATTCCATTCATGAGAATCAGTAATATGTTCAATAATTGTATTAGATATCTTATTATTATCTGAATTATTAGATTTAACAAAAGAAAAAATACAAAAAAATAAAAAGAATAATAATATTTTTTTTAAAATCATTATTTTTTTAAAGAAAATTAATAAACAAATTTAGATCTTTTCCAAAAACAAATTGTTTTTTATATAAAATAATTTTTTACATAAAAAATTGAATTTTCATTTTTTGAATTGAAAGAGTACATTTGTATACAATATTGTTCGAAATTTTATTTATAATGAAGGAAGAAACAAAGCTTATTCAAAGCATTTTATCAGATCCTCTTACAGGTGCTATTTCTACACCTATATACCAAACTTCAACTTATGTACAGGAAGCCCCTGGAATTCATAAAGGTTTTGATTATACAAGAACAAATAATCCTACTAGGAAAATATTAGAACATTTAATTACGGATTTAGAATATGGTTATGCTAGTTTAGCTTTTTCATCAGGATTAGCATCTATAGATGCAGTTATAAAATTATTAAAATATGGAGATGAAATAATAGCAGTAGATGATATTTATGGAGGAACTTTTCGTTTATTAAATTTGTATAAAAAATTAGGTATTAATACTAAATTTGTAGATACAACTAATACTGAAAAATCTACTTCATTAGTATCTAATAATACTAAATTAGTTTGGTTAGAAACTCCTACTAATCCTACCTTAAAAATTTCTGATATAAAATCTATTAGTAAAAAATCTAAAAAAATAAATCCAAAAGTATTAATTGTAGTTGATAATACTTTTGCTTCTCCTGCTATTCAAAATCCTATTAAATTAGGAGCGGATATAATAATTCATAGTGCAACAAAATATTTAGCAGGACATTCAGATGTATTAGCCGGATTAATTACAGTAAAAGATCCAAAATTATATGAAAAATTAAAATATATTCAAAATGCAACTGGAGGAGTTTTATCACCTATTGATTGTTGGTTAACTATAAGAGGAAGTCAAACTTTATATTTACGTGTCAAGAAGCAATCTGAAAATGCATTTAAAATTGCTTCTTTTTTAGATAAAAAAAAAGATTCTTGTATTGATAAAGTATATTATCCAGGATTATCATATCATAAAAATCATTCAATAGCATTAAAACAACAACGATATTTTGGAGGAATAGTATCTTTTAGTCTTAAAAATGATACAATAGAATCATCTAAAAAAATAGTGACATCTACTAAGATATTTAAATTAGCAGAAAGTTTAGGAGGAACAAAAAGTTTAATTTGTCATCCATCTACTATGACACATAAATCTACTCCTTTAGAAATAAGAATTAATGCAGGAATACAAGATTCTTTGATTCGTTTATCCCTTGGTATAGAAAACATAGAAGATCTTATAGACGATATAGATCAAGCTTTAAAATAATTTTTCATCATTTAATGAAATTCCTATAGAATATAATTCTTTACGTATTCTATCTGATAAGATCCAATTTTTTTGTTTTCTTGCTTCTATACGGATCTCTATTAATTTTTTAATAAGTTTTTTTAATTTATCAGAATCTTCTTTTGAAGTATTTTTTTCTTTATATTGAAGACCTAAAATATCAAAAACAAAATAATTCATATATTTTTTAAATAAAAAAATATGATATTTATCCATATTTTTAATATAAAATGAATTAATAAAATGAGTAGCTTTAAATAAATGTGTAATCAATAAAGGAATATTAAAATCATCATTAATAGATTTATAACAATCATAAATCCAATTTTTTACATTAAAAATATTATTTTCTTTTGTAATTTCTGAATTTATATTATTTAATATATTTATAGATTTCATTATTTTATAAAATCCTTTTTTAGCATTTAAAAAATCTTCATACGAAAAATTAAGAATATTTCTGTAATGTGTTTTTAAAATAAAAAATCTAAGTATACTAGGTGATAATTTAAATTTATTTATTACATCATCTAAATACAAAAAATTATTCGTAGACTTACTCATTTTTTTCCCATTTAAAGTTAACATATTAGTATGCATCCAATAACGTACAAAATTATTGTTATAAGCTCCTATAGCTTGTGCTATTTCACATTCATGATGAGGAAATTTTAAATCTATTCCTCCTCCGTGAATATCAAAATATTCTCCTAAATATTTAGTACTCATAGTAGTACATTCTATATGCCAACCAGGAAATCCTTCTCCCCATGGAGAATTCCATTTCATAATATGATTATAATGTGCTCTTTTCCAAAGAGAAAAATCTTGATAAGATCGTTTTTCTTCTGAAAAAGAAATTTTTTGATTAAAAAGTTTTTTAATTTTATTCTTACTAAGAATTCCATAAGAATATAATTTACAATACTGATTTAAATCAAAATAAACAGATCCGTTTATTTCATATGCTAATTTATTAGAAATTAATTTCTTAATTATATCTATTTGTTCTATAATATGTCCTGTTGCAGTAGGTTCTATATTTGGAGGTAATATATTTAAAATATTTAATAATTTATGAAAATGAATAGTATATTTTTGAACTATTTCCATAGGTTCAATACCTTCTATACGTGATTTTTTACAAATTTTATCTTCTCCATTATCCTTTTCATTTTCTAAATGTCCTACATCAGTGATATTTCTTACATAACGTACTTTATAACCTAAATGTTTTAAATATCTATAAACAATATCAAATGATATAAATGTACGACAATTTCCTATATGTAAATAATTATAAACTGTAGGTCCACAAACATAAATGCCTACATATTTATTATTATGTATAGGTTTAAAAAATTCTTTTTTACCTGTTAAAGAATTATATATTTTTAAATGATTTTGTATATCATTTGTTAAATTTTTATATTTCATTTTCTAGGAAATTCCAATATGATTAAAAAATTCTTTTCGTATTTCTGAATTTTTTTTGAAAGATCCTATCAATTCAGTAGTAATAGTTTGACTATTTACATCTTGAATTCCACGAGAATTTACACATAAATGTTTTGCTTCTATAACACAAGCTACGTCTTTTGTTTCTAATATTTTATGAAGTGATTCAACTATTTGTATAGTTAAACGTTCTTGAACTTGTGGTCTTTTTGCATAAAAATTTACGATTCTATTTATTTTAGATAGACCTATTACTTTTCCATTAGAAATATAACCAACATGAGCTTTACCTACAATAGGAAGAAAATGATGTTCACATGTAGAATACACTGTTATATTTTTTTCTATTAACATTTGATTATATTTATATTTATTCTCAAAAATAGAAGTTTTAGGTGTTAATTTTGGATTTAATCCACTGAATATTTCTTGTATAAACATTTTTGCTACACGTTTTGGTGTACGACGTAAACTATCATCTTTCATATCTAAACCTAATAGATCCATTATTTTAAAAAAGTATTTTTCTATTTTTTTAATTTTTTCTTCATCATTCATAAGAAAAGCATCTTTCCTCAAAGGATAATCATAATTATTATCAAAAATATAATTTTTATTGTTTTTTTTTTTTCTTCCATCATAAAGAAAAATTAATACATGATAAAATAAAGTTACAAAAATGATTTTGTATGTTAGTAAACATCATTTTTTAAAGTTTAAAATTTTTTTAAAATTTTAGGGATTTTACAAACTGGTATTTTTATTATTTTATGCTTATTTTTTTTATGTAATTTTTGGTATATTTTTAATATATTATTTTCTTTTTTAGAAAAGTTATAATTTTCTTTTTTTTTCATATTCATAGCCCATTCTAATTCTTCGTAAGTAGCACCTAATTGTTCCTCATCTGAACGTTTATCTTCCCAAAGTCCATCTGTTGGTTTTGCTTTTTGAATTTCATCAAGAATATTTAATTTTTTAGCTATAAAACGAACTTCAGATTTAGTTAAATCTGCTATTGGATGTAAATCTACTCCTCCATCTCCATATTTAGTAAAAAATCCAACTCCAAAATCTTCTACTTTATTTCCTGTTCCAACAACAAGATAATTTTTTAAATTAGCATAATAATATAAAGTTAACATACGTATACGAGATTTAACATTAACTAACGCTAAATCTGTATTTTTTATTTTTTGATTAACATTAATTGTATGACAAAAAGAAGTAAATAAAATAGATAAATCTTTTTTTAAATAATGAACATTTGAAAATTTAGTAGTTAATAAATTTATATGTTTTTTAGATAAAATATTTTTTTCATTTTCTAAAATAGGCATTTCTAACACTAAAGTAGGATATTTTGTCATAGATACTAAAAAAGACGTTACAGAAGAATCTATTCCACCAGATATTCCAATAATAAAACCATTAGATTTATGTTTATTAATATATTTTTTTAACCAGCATACAATATATTTAATTACTTTTTCATATTTCATAATATTATTAATTTTTAAATTGTATGTCTTTAATTCTAAATTTAGAAACTTCTACTAAAAATTGTTCAATAAGTATTGCTGAAAATGGAAAATGTTTATCTTACATAGAAGAACTTTCAGATCAATATTTTCATTCAGAAAAATTACATACATTTATACAATATGTTATAAATATTTCCAATATAAATATTAGAAATATACAATCTGTTTGTGTAAGTGAGGGGCCAGGATCTTATACTTCTTTAAGGATAGGATCATCTGCAGCTAAAGGTTTGTGTTATTCTTTAGGTATTCCTCTATTATCAATAGATTCTTTAACAATTATGATTCAAAAAATAAATATAAAAAGTGATTTTTTTATTCCTATAATACATACTAAGTCAGACTTATTTTACGTTTCATTATTTAATGAATCAAAAAAGAGATTAAGTTCTATAAAATCTGTAAAAATGTTTAGTAAAAAATTTTTAAAAAAGATAAAAAATAAAAAAGTATGTTTTATAGCAAACATAGAATTTTTTGAATTTTTACATAAAACTTTATATGGAAAAAATTTTAATATAAAAAATGAATTTTTTTATAAAAAATATCCATCTGCAATGGATATGTCTCTTATTTCTTACGAAAAATTTTGTAAAAAAAAATTTCATAATATTGATAAATTTATTCCATTTTATTTATAAATACCTTTTATTATAAAGTATAAAATTTATTAAATGAACGATATAGTTTATATTTTATAAAAAAAATGTAATAATTGCAAAAAAAAAAAAAAATTAAAAATATTTCATAAAAATCATGATTCAAATCAGATTTAGAAATATATTAAAAATAACAACTCCAATTATATTTTTTTATATAATTATTTCTTTAGGATGGAAAAATTATATAAATCAATTTTTTAATATTAAATTCCTTATAGGAATAGTATTAATCATATGTTTTTTACATTTTTTTATTCTTTTTGATAAAACCATTGAAAAAGGTTATAAATCTATGATTTTATTATCTTTTTTTATATTATTTATACCTCTTATTTTTTCTTTTTATAAAATTTTACATGAAAAAAAAATAACAAATGATATAAAAATATTTTTATATATTAACTTAACCTTATATATACTAATTCGATTCACTTATTTTATGAGAGTAGTATATATTAAAATACATAATCCTGCCTATATATTTATTACAAGTTTTGTTTTTTTATCTTTTATAGGATCTTTTTTATTAATGCTACCATCTTCTACAGTAAAAAAAATATCATTTATAGACGCTTTATTTACTTCTACTAGTGCAGTATGTGTAACTGGTTTAATAGTATTAGATACAGCTAAGGATTTTACTTATTTTGGAAAAATAATTATTTTAATTTTGATTGAATTAGGAGGATTAGGTATTTTGACTATAACTTCTTTTTTTAGTTATTTTTTTAGAGATGGATTTTCTTTTAAAGAAGCTATTTTCATTAGCAATTTTTTAAATACTAAAACTACAAATAATGTATTAAGTTTAGCAGTAAAAGTTGTTTTATTTACTATAACAATAGAATTTATAGGAGCATTACTAATTTATTTATCTATTGATAAAAATAGAATAGAATCTGATAGTATTTTGTTTTTTTCTATATTTCATTCTATATCTGCTTTTTGTAATAGTGGGTTTTCTACTCTTAGTCAAGGTCTTTATTCAGAACCAGTAAGATTTAACTATTTACTACAATTAATTATAGCTTTTTTATTAATATTAGGAGGAATAGGTTTTAATATTTTATTTAATTTTTTTACATATATATGGTTCATTATAAAAAAATATTTTTATAAAATTTTTAAAGATGAATATTTTATATGTCCTATACAAATAGTTACTTTAAATACACAAATAGTAGTACTTACAACTTCTTTTTTACTTTTTTTTGGTACAATTTTTTATTATATAAGTGAATATCATTATTCTCTTTTAGAACATACTTCTTTTTTAGGTAAATGTATTGTTTCTTTTTTTTCATCTGCTACATCTAGAACAGCAGGATTTCATGTATTAAAAATGAGTTCCTTAGCACCTCCTACAATTTTATTCACTATTTTTTTAATGTGGATAGGAGCATCTCCAGCTTCAACTGGTGGTGGAATAAAAACAAGTACTTTTGCATTAGCTTTAATGAATATTATTTCTTTATCTAAAGGAAAAAATAGATTAGAAATACAAAGAAAAGAAATATCATCAAATTTGATTAGATTATCTTTTTCAATTATTATGTTATCTTTAATTGTAATATATATAAGTATTTTAATTATTCTTTTTTTGGATCCAAAAAAAGATATTTTATCTATTTCTTTTGAAGTTTTTTCTGCTTTTTCAACTTCAGGATTATCTTTAGGTATTACTTCTAATTTATCTAATGGAAGTAAATTAATTTTAATATTTTTAATGTTATTAGGAAGAATAGGAGTATTCAATGTTATGATTGGCTTATTAAGAAAAAAAAATAAAATTATTTCTTCTTATTATTATAGATATTCTAAAGCAAATATTCTTATAAATTAAGAAAATAATATGAAAATTATCATTATTGGTTTAGGAAATTTTGGAAGATCTTTAGCTCTTAATTTAACAGATAATGGACATGAAGTATTTGGTATAGATCATAAAATAGAAAAGGTAGATTTGTTAAAAGATCATATTGCAAATGTAGTATGTATGGATGCAAATAATGAATCTGCTTATAAAGTATTACCTATACAACAAGCTAATTTAGGAATTGTGGCTATCGGAGAAAATGAAGGATCATCAATAATAACTACTGCTATATTAAAAAAAAAATATAAACATCTTAGAATAGTAAGTAGATCTTTATCTAAAATACATGATACAATTTTAGAAGCTATGGGAATTAATGATGTCGTTCATCCAGAACAAGACGCTGCATTTAGATTAACTAAACAAATATCTTTTAATTATGCTTTAGATTATTTTAGAGTAGATAATAAACATTCTATAGCAGAAGTTTTTTCTCCATTTTCTTTTAGTGGAAAATCAGTTAAAAGTTTAAAACTAACACAAAAGTATTATGTTTCTTTAATTACTGTAATACGAGATATAAAAAATCCTATGTCCTTTAAAAAGAATTCTACAAGAAAAGTAATAGGATTAGTAACAGGAGATACTATTTTGCAAAAAGGAGATATATTAACTATTTTTGGGTCTAATAAATCTATAATGAATTTTTTAAAAGATAAAAATATTAAATAAAAATAATATTTTGAATTTTAAATTAATAATTTGTAAAATTACATGTAAGGATATTTGTAATTTTTACTTTCTTTAAAAAAAGGATGACCTATAGAATATAATTTTTTTTTATTAAGATTTGAAAATAAAATATAAATAAAAAGTCCTCCTATTAATAGGATAGAACCTATTTCATACATTCCAAATTTTACATTTAAATCTGGATATATAATGCTATATATATTTATATAATGACCAATCATTAAAATTAATCCTACTGAAAATACTATATTTGAATTAATTTTATTTTTACTACTTATTAATGTAAAAAAAGGAATTATAAAATTTGGAATTAACATCCAAAAATGGATGTAATTATAATTTTCTTCTCTTTTTATAAAAAAAGAAATTTCCTCTGGAATATTTCCATACCAATAAAGTAAAAATTGAGAAAACCAAAAATAAGTCCATAATAAACTACTAGAAAATAAATATTTACTTAAGTCATGTAAATGATTTTTATTGAATAAAGTAAAATATTTTTTTTTATTCAGATAAATAGCAATCATTGTAATCATTGAAATTCCTGTAATAATAGTACTACTTAAAATATACCATCCAAATAAAGTACTGAACCAATGAGGATTAAAAGACATGATCCAATCCCATGACATGAATATAGAAATAATAGAAAAAAAAATAATATAAATAATAGATATAAAATTTAATTTTTTATAATCATTTAAAGATGAAGTAACATTTAATACTTTAGAAATTTTTTTTATTTTAAAATAAAAAAAACTACATCCTAATACATAAATAAAACTTCTTATTAAAAAAAATGGAATATTTAAAAACATTTCTTTACTTGCAATAATTTTATCATATTTTAATGAATTAGGGTTATATAAATCAGTATCCATCCAATGAAACATATGAATAATATCTGAAGTGTTTAAAAATATAATTATAAGAATCATAAAACCTCCATATGGAATAAAAGAAGATACTTCTTCCATAATTGGATGAATTATAATGGACCAACCAGACTTTGATACATTTTGTAATACTAAGAAAAATAATGATCCTAAAGATATAGAAGTAAAATAAAAAATAGAAGTATATAATCCTGTAAAAAGTTCATAATATATTCTTTCTTTTTTTATATTATTAAATAAATTAAATAAAATAATAATTAATCCTATAATTATTATTGATATAATAATTATTTTTTTTCTTTTACAAAAAATATACATTTATTTATTTTTTAATAAAATAACATATTCTGCTACTTTCCATCTATCTATTTCATTTAATTGAGAAGCATAAGAATTCATATTATTTTTACCATATGTAATAACATAATAAACACTTCCAATAGTAATATCTCTTTCTTTATAATTAGGAATTCCTAAAATTTTTTCATTTTTTACTAGTTGACCTTGTCCATCTCCATTATCTCCATGACATATAGAACAATTAATTTTATATAATTTTTTTCCTGTTTCAATTATTTCTATTTTTTCATTTACTTCTTTTACTAAAAAGGGATATTTTTTTATTTTTTTAAAATAATTAAAATCTTTATAAGATTTAATATTAAAGTTATAAAAATTGTTTTTAGAAACAGTTCCTTTTACTGGTAAAAGACTAGAAGTTTTTCCTTTTATAAAAAAAGAAATTTTTATTTTTTTATATTTTTTATTGTAATCAAAATATGGATCCGAATAAGGTTCATATGCATCAGAATAATACATATCAGGCATATATACTATATTTGGTTTTTTTTTATCAAACCAACAAGAAGATAAAGATATAATAATAATTAAAAATAATAAATATTGATTCATAAATTATGATTCTTAGTAAAGAATAGTATTTATTTTAATCTCTTTAGCTCCATTTTCTTTTAATAAAGAAACTAATTTTTTTGTATTTATTTCTGTATGTATTTCTATTAAAAACATATTATCAGTAGTTCTAAAATCAGGATTTTTTCGAATAAATCCTGGAAATAATTTACATTGAACAAGATAAGTAATACACATAAAATGAGCAGAAAAAAATATGGATAATTCAAATATTACAGGAATAAATGAAGGAATATTTCTTATCCAAGAAAAAGATGGTTTTCCTCCAATATTTTGAGGCCAATCAAAAATCATAGTATACCAAATAAATATACTAGATATAAAAAAACCAAATAATCCATATATAAAAGAGAGAAAAGATAAATTACTTTTTTTAAGTTTTAATATTTTGTTTAGATTATGAATAGGAAAAGGAGAATACACTTCATGTATACTAAAATTATTATTTATAATAATTTTAATGCTATTTAAAAGTTTTTCGTCATTTTCATACAATGCATATACATTAAAAAATTTAGATCTATTCATTTTATTTTTTATCAGTTTTTAATATTGTTTTTAATTCTGATTGTGAAATAACTGGAAAAACTCGTATATATAATAAATAAAGAACAAAAAATAAGCCAATAGTTCCTATAAATATTCCAACATCTACAAATGATGGAATAAAACCTGTCCAAGAAGATGGAAGATAATCATGACTTAAATTCAAAACTATTATATCAAATCTTTCAAACCACATTCCTATATTTATAATGATAGCTATTATATAAGACCAAAAAAAACTTCTTCGCACAGATTTTATCCACAAAAATTGTGGAATAATTATATTGCAAATAATTAAAGCCCAAAAAGCCCACCAAAATGGTCCTTTAGAAGCTTCTGCAGAAAAATAAATAAATTTTTCAAAAATACTACCAGAATACCATGCAAGAATAAACTCTGTTATATAAGCTAATAAAACAATTCCACCTGTTAATAATATAATCATATTCATATATTCTATATGATTTCTTGTAATATAACTTTCTAAAGAAAGAACTTTTCTTGCAACACCTAATAAAGTTTGTACCATAGCAAAACCTGAAAATATAGCTCCTGCTACAAAATAAGGAGGAAATATAGTACTATGCCATCCCTTAATTACAGAAGTAGAAAAATCAAAAGAAACTATAGTATGTACAGAAAAAACTAATGGTGTGCATAAACCAGCCAAAACTAAGGAAAGTTCTTCAAATCTTTGCCAATCTTTAGAAGTTCCTCCCCAACCAAAACTAAGAATACTATAAATTTTTTTTTGAAAAGGATCAGTTACTCTATCTCGTATCATTGCAAAATCAGGTATTAATCCCATAAACCAAAAAACTGTGGATACAGAAAAATAAGTACTAATAGCAAATACATCCCACAATAGTGGAGAATTAAAATTAGGCCATAAAGTACCAAATTGATTAGGTATAGGTAAAACCCAATGAGCATTCCATGGTCTTCCCATATGAATGATAGGAAATAAACCAGCTTGAATAACTGCAAAAATAGTCATTGCTTCTGCAGAACGATTAATAGATAATCTCCATTTTTGTCTAAATAATAATAAAACAGCAGAAATTAAAGTTCCAGCATGACCAATTCCAACCCACCAAACAAAATTAGTAATATCCCATGCCCAATTAATAGTTCTATTTAACCCCCATACTCCAATACCTGTACCAATTGTATAAAAAATGCATATTAACCCCCAAATAAAAGCAAATAAAGATATAAATATAGCAATCCACCATAAATTACTTGCTTTACTTTCTATAGGTTTTAATATGTCATCGGTAATATTTTTTAATGTTTTTTTACCTAAAATTAATGGTCTTCTAATAGAAGAATAATCATAATGATTTGACATAATTTTTCTATTTCATTTTTATATTATTTCTTCTTTATTTTTATTATTATGAATCTTTAATTGATAAGATATATTAGGTTGTACTCCTATAAAATCAAGAAGTTTATAAGTTCTGGAATCCTTTATTTTTTTATAAATAATACTATTTTTATCATTAATATCTCCAAAAGTAATAGCTTTTGTAGGACAAGAAATACTACAAGCAGTTTCAAATTCTTTATCTTTTATTTTTCTATTTTGTTTTTTAGCTATTCCAATAACATATTGTGTTTTTTGTATGCATAAAGAACATTTTTCCATAACACCTCTAGTTCTAACAACTACGTCAGGATTAAGTACCATTTTTCCTAGTGTATTATTCATATTAAAATCAAATTTTTGATTATTAGCATAATTAAACCAATTAAAACGTCTAACTTTATAAGGACAGTTATTTGCACAATAACGAGTTCCTACACAACGATTATAAGCCATCATATTTTGACCTTGTTTTCCATGAGTAGTAGCCCCAACTGGACATACTGTTTCACAAGGTGCATAATTACAATGTTGACACATAATAGGTTGAAAAGATACTTTTGGATTATTTATTTCTTTTTTATATTTTTTTTCATCACTATAATATCTATCTACACGTAACCAATGCATATCTCTAGATTTTCTTATTTCTTTTTTTCCTACAACAGGAACATTATTTTCTGAATGACATGCTATAATACAAGCTCCACATCCAATACAAGCATTTAAATCTATAGATAGATTAAAATGATGTCCACTTTTTTCTTTTTTATTTTTTTCTTCCCACATAGAAATATGATCTATGGGTATTATTGTATTGTTGATAGATATTTTTTCCTCATGATTCCAAACTTCTTTAGGTTTTTTTAAAAAAGAATCTAAATCTGTTTCTTTAATTAAATCTCTTCCTACTGTTGTATTTTGCAATTGTACACAAGCAAATTCATGTATTTTTCTAGATTTTTTTATTTTTATATTATATTGTATTATATTAAAATCTTCATATACTTTATAGGCATTTTTTCCATTATATAGTTTTCCTTTTTTTTGACCATATCCAAAAGCTAATCCTATAGAACCTATAGCTTGTCCAGGTTGAATTAAAACAGGTAAATTTTTAATGAATATTTTACTATTTTTGATTAAATCTACACAATTTCCATTCAAAGATCCATCTCCTATATTCCAATTTTTTAATCCTATTCTTTTTGCATCAATATACGACATAGTCAAATAATTATCCCAAGTAGTACGTGTTATAGGATCTGGAAACTCTTGTAACCAAGGATTATTATATTGATGGCCATCTCCCATACTTATTTTTGTGTATAGTCTAAGTTCAAAATTTAGATCTTTTTTTTCTAATAATTTATTTTCTTTGTAATACTCTATTTTTTTATTTACATTTTTATATAAAATATTATTTTTATCGTTTATTTCTATAAATCCATGGTATAAAGCTTCATTAAAAGAAGAAACATTAGATTTAGGTATAATATATTTTTCCCAAGTTTTTTTTAAATATTCATAATAATTACTTTCTTTAATTTTCCCCCAAATTATTAAGGAATCTTGTAATTGTCTTGTATTAAAAATTGATTGAATAGTGGGCTGTATAAGTGTATAAACATTATTAATAGGATTAGTATCCCCCCAAGACTCAAGCCAATGTGGTATAGGGGCTAATACCTTCATTATTTCGTTAGTTTCATCTTTTTTTGTAGAAAAAGATACAGTTAAAGGTATTTTTTTTAAAATATTTTTTATTTTAGTAGATAATGATAATGGAAGACTATATAAAGGATTAGTATTATGAATAAAAATACCTCCAATTTTGTCTTCTTTAAAATTTTTAAAAAAATTGATAAATTTTTTATCATTACTTTCTTTTGATAAAATATACCTATCATTTTGTAATGTTTCGCTATTAATTTTTTTATTTATTAAAAAGGATAACTCATAAGATTCTTTATCTCCATCTGCAAAAATAACGCTTTTGGATCCCTTTTCTTTTATTAAAAATGCTATTTTTTTTGATGTTTTATTTTTAGGTTTTTTTCCAAAAAAAATATATTTATATACTTCTAATAACATATTCTTAATATCAGAAGGAATTTTAGATATTCTAATATCTGCGTTAGCTCCAGAAATAGTCATATTAGACTCAATTTGAATATGTTGCATCATAGAATTTTTTGGATTTCTACTTTTTACATAATATTTTGCCATGTTTTCTGGACTCCAATCACCTAAAAAATCAGCATCAAATGAAATTATTAAATTAGATTTTTCTAAATTAAAAATAGGAAAGGCACGAATTCCAAAAACTGATTCTGCAGCATCTAATGCTTTAGAATATGAAACGGCATCATAAGTTATCCATTTAGTATTTGAATATGTTTTTTTAAAATCTTGAATTAATTTTTTTGTAGAAAAACTTGGAAAAGAAGAAGATATAAAGATTATATCTTTTCCAGATTTATATATATATTCTAATTTTTTTAAAATATAATTATCTATCTGATTCCAAGAACATTTTTTCCCTTTTAAAAAAGGATTCTTTAATCTTTCTTCATCATAAAGAGATAATAAAGAAGATTGTATTCTTGATGAAGTTGTATTAAAATATTTTGAAAAAACATTAGGTTCTATTTTTATAGGACGTCCTTCTCTAGTTTTTACTAGAACACATGCTAAATCAAAAGAATCAATCATTGTAGAAGCATAATAAGTAGGTACTCCTGGAGTAATTTCTTCTGGTTTAACAACATAAGGAATAGATTTAATAACTGGTCCTTTACAAGCTGCTAAAGCTACTGAAGCCGTACTAAATCCTATCCATTTAAGAAAATCTCTTCTAGAACTTTTTTCATTAAAAAAGTTTTTTACTGGATTATATGTTATTATTTCTTTTTTATTATTCATAAACGATACAAAAATTAATTAATCCTTTTCATTTTTTTTCTCATTCAATAATGACATTTGGCACATTCTGTTCCACCAATCATATCTACGGTTATTTTTTTATTATTATTTGTAATTGGAAAATGGTATTTATAATATTGATTATTTTTATCTATTTCTGCATTCTTATGACAAGAAATACACCATTCCATAGTAAAATTGTTAGACATTTCTACTTGATCCATTTTTTGAACTTCTCCATGACATGCTTGACATATTAAATCTACATTTTTAAACTTTTTTATCATTTTTTCTCCAGTTATTATATGTTGAGAATGATCAAAATGAACAAAATCTGGCATATTATGTATTCTAACCCATTTAATGGGATGAGTTTTTTCAGAATATTTTCTTTTTTTTGGATCCCATCCTACCGCATAGTATATTTTTTGTATTTCTTTATTATAATAATCTATACTTTTTCCTTTTTCTATATAATTTCCATTATATTCATCAATAGTTATATGACAATTCATACAAACATTAGCAGATGGTATACCAGAAACCTTACCATATTTAGCAGTAAAATGACAATATTGACAATCAATTTCATTGATACCAGAATGTATTTTATGAGAAAAATAAATAGGTTGTTCTGGTTTATAACCTTTATTAACATCAATTTTCATCATAAAACTCCAAATACCATATATTCCTAATAAAACAAAAAAAATCATAAAAGAAGATAACAAATACCACTTATTTTTTTTTCTTCCTAAAAATTTTTTGTATAAAATATTTATAGGGAAATCTATCTTTTTGAAAACAGGATCTTCTTTTGTTTCATTAAGTAACTTAGTTAAAATATAAATTCTATATAAAACCCAAAAAGATATTAAAGAAAATATACTAAAACAAAAAATAATTAGTTTAATTAAAAATTTTTTTTCTCCTATTTCTGTTACTTCTATTTTATTATTTTTTTTATCTATATCTTTTTTTATATTTGGATTTCTTATAAAAGAAAGAATATCATCTATCTGATTATCAGATAATGTAGAAAATGAATTCATTTCTACATTATTGTATTTTTTGTAAATAGCTATAGCATTTTTATCTCCACTTTCTCTTAAAGATTTGTTATCTTTAATCCATTTAATCAACCATTCTCTACTTCTTCTTTCTGTTACTCCATGTAAAGCTGGTCCTATCATTTCTTCTTTTAATTTGATAGAATGACATGTAGTACAATTTTTTTTAAAAATATATAACCCATTTTCAGGATTTCCTGTTATATCTTCAGATTTTAACAAAAAAATAAATGAAAAAAGGAAAATAGGAAATAAAATTTTTTTCATAATACAATCAACTTCATGGTTGTTTTATTTAACAAAAATAGAATAAAAGAAAAAAATCTCATTTTTTGAAAAAAAAAAATTCGTAAATTTCTTTATTTGAATCTTTAATTTTGAATTTTTAAATTTGTTATATGAATCGGTTTTTTCTTTTTTTCTTAATGTTAATTATGATATTTAATCATTTAAATTCCAAAAATTTGTATAAAATTAAATTTGTAGAAGAAAAATTATCAAATGGATTACACGTCATTTTACATCAAGATAATACTAATCCTTTAGTTTCAGTTTCTGTATTATATCATGTAGGAAGTAAAAATGAAACACTTGGAAAATCTGGATTTGCTCATTTTTTTGAACATCTTATGTTTGAAGGATCTAAAAATATAAAAAGAGGTGAATATTTTAAATATATAGCATCTAATGGAGGACAAAATAATGCTTATACTAATTATGATGAAACATGTTATTATGAAATATTGCCATCTGATCGTCTTCCGTTAGCTTTGTGGTTAGAATCAGAAAGAATGTTACATGCTAAAGTAGATAAAGAAAGTATTAACATACAAAGAAAAGTGGTAAAAGAAGAAAAAAAAATGCGTATAGAAAATCAACCATATGTAACTGCACTTACAGAAGTAATACCATTTTTATTATTTAAAAAACATCCATATAAATATCCAATTATTGGATACAATAAAGATTTAGATTCAGCTACAGAAAATGATTATAAAGAATTTTATAAAACTTATTATGTTCCAAATAATGCTATTTTAGTTGTTGCAGGAGATTTTAAAATGAATTTAACCAAAAAATTAATTAAGGAATATTTTTCATCTATTCCAAAAGGAAAAATGAATTTTAAAATGAAAAAAATGATAGAAGATCCTATAAATAAAGAAATATTTTATACTTATAAAGATAAAAATATAAAAGTTCCTGGAGTTTTTTTATCTTATAGAGTTCCAAAAATAACGGATAAAGATTCATATGTATTAAAAATAATAGATCATGTGCTTTCTTATGGAGAAAGTTCACGTATAATGAAAAATGTAGTAAATACCAAACAAATAGCATCTTATGCAGGTTCTTTTTTAGATGCAATGGAAGATTATGGAATTTTTATTATATATGGATTGGTTAATCATGGAACAAATTTGAATCAATTAACAAAAATAATAGATGAAGAAATTGATCTTTTAAAAGAAAAAGGAATTACACAATATGAATTAAAAAAACAAATAAATTGTTTTGAAAAAAAATTTATATCAGATAATTATTCCATGAGTGGAATAGCTGCTAACTTATCTCATTATCATCTATATTATAAAAATACCACTTTAATTAATACTGATATAGAAAAATATTATTCTATATCTATAGAAGATATTAAAAGAGTAGCTAATAAATATTTAAATAAAAATAATAGAGTACGCTTGTACAATGTTCCAGATCAAAAATAACATAAAAAATACAATTTTTTTTATTGTAACAATTTTTTTTTATATAACTATGCTTTCTCATACAATAAATCGTAGTATACCACCTAAATCCTTAAAGAGGAAAACTATTATAAATATAGAAAAACCTAAATTTTTTCAAATGAAAAATGGATTAAAGGTTTTAATAGTTGAAAATCACAAATTACCTTTAGTAAGAGTTGGATTAGAATTAAATTTTAATTCTTTTTTGGAAAAAGATAAAGCAGGAATACAAAAAGTTTTTGGACAAATGCTTCGTTCTGGAACAAAAAATTATTCTAAAGAACAGTTAGATGATATTATTGATTACATGGGTGTAAATTTTTATACTTCTTTTTCTGAAATATCTATTTTTACTTTAAAAAAACATTTAGAAAAATCTATTTCTATTATGAGTGATGTTTTAATGAATAGTAAATTTGATAATTTTAGAGAATTAAATAAAATAAAAAAACAAAGAATCATAGATATTAGTATTTCAGAAAAAGATCCAAATTCTATTTTACAACGTGTTAGAAATATTTTATACTTTGGAAAAGGACATCCTTATGGAGAATATGAAACTCCTGAAACTATTGAAAATATAACATTAAAAGACTTGAAAAAATTATATGAAAAATATTATATTCCTAATATATCATATTTATCTTTTATAGGAGATATTTCTAAAAAAGAAGCAGAAAAATTGTGTAATATTTATTTTTCTAAGTGGAAAAAAAAAGAATATGTTGATGAACCACTTATAGAAAAATATATTTTACCTTCTAAAATAGAAATAGATATAGTAGATGTACCTTCTCTTACTCAATCTTCTATTTGTTTTGGAGGACCTGTTTGTTTTAAGAAAAGTGATCCATCATATTTTTCTTCTATTTTAGCGAATGGTATTTTGGGAGGAGGACCTCAAAGCCGTTTATTTTTAAATCTTAGAGAAAAAAAAGCATATACTTATGGAGCTTACTCTATTTTAAAATCCGATAAAAATATAGGTTATTTTTCTGTTTATACACAAGTTAGAAATGAAGTTACAGAAAATGCAATTAAAGATATTTTAGAAGAAATTGAAAAAATAACAAAAAATAAAGTTTCTCTTGAAGAGTTAAATATCAAAAAAAAGGAAATAAAAGGTCAATTTATTTTGGATTTAGAAGATCCAAATAGAATTAGTGATCTTTTTATTTGTGAATTAAAAAATAATCTTCCAAATGGATTTTATAAAAATTATTTAGAAAAAATAGAATCTACTACCGTAATAGATGTGCATAAATCATGTAAAAAATTTTTTAATACGAAAAATGGTCGTATTTTGATTATTGGAAAAGCAAATGATATATTACCAAATATAAAAAAGTTAGGTTATCCTATTCGATATTTTAATCAATTTGGATCTTTAATTAAAAAAATATGAATATAAGCAATAATTATCAATCTTTAGAAGATTCTATTGTTTCTGTATTAAAAAAAGTATATGATCCGGAAATTCCAGTAGATATTTATGAACTTGGTCTTATTTATGATATTCAAATTTCTTATAAAAAAGAAGTAAAAATTATAATGACTTTAACTACTATAAATTGTCCAGTTGCAGAAAGTTTACCACTTGAAGTGGAAAAAAAAATAAAATCAATAAACGAAGTTAAAAATGTTAATGTTGTATTAACATTTGATCCTCCTTGGAGTAGAGAATTTATGAGTGAAGAAGCACGTTTAGAATTAGGTTTTTTATGAATTTTTTAAATATGAGTATTTTTAATTTACTATTTTATGGAATAATACTTATTTTAATTTTATCTATATTTTCAAGTTTTATTTTTATAATAAATCAAAAAACAGCTGCTATTATTGAAAGAATGGGAAAATTTCATAGTATTCGTCATGCTGGATTAAATTTTAAAATTCCTATTATTGATCATATAGTAGGAAAATTGACATTGAAAATTCAACAATTAGATATTTTAATAGATACTAAAACTAAAGATAATGTTTTCGTAAAAGTAAAAATATCTGTTCAATTTCAAGTAATAAAAGATAAAGTATATGAAGCTTTTTATAAATTAGATAATTCTCATGCCCAAATTACTTCTTATATATTTGATGTTGTTAGAGCAGAAGTTCCAAAAATGCGTTTAGATGATGTTTTTGAAAGAAAAGATCATATAGCTCTTGTAGTAAAAGGAGAATTAAAAGGTGCCATGTTAAATTATGGATATTCCATAATTAAAGCATTAGTTACAGATCTTGATCCAGATGAACAAGTAAAACATGCTATGAATCGTATTAATACAGCGGAAAGAGAAAAAGTAGCAGCTGAGTATAAAGCTGAAGCTGATAGAATTAAAATAGTAGCAAAAGCTAAAGCTGAAGCTGAAAGTAAAAGATTACAAGGAAAAGGAACAGCTGATCAACGTAGAGAAATAGCTAGAGGTATTTTAGAGTCAGTAGAAGTATTGAATAATGTAGGTATTAATTCACAAGAGGCATCTGCTTTGATAGTTGTAACACAACATTATGATACTCTTCAATCTATGGGAGAAAATACAAATACTAATTTGATTTTACTTCCTAATTCTCCAGGATCTGCCAGTGATATGTTAAATAATATGATTACTTCATTTAATATTTCTAATCAAATAGGAGAAAATATTAAAAAAAAAATAAAAAATAATAATAAATAAATTTATGGAAATAATAGGAATAATTAAAAAAATATTTGAAGTTCAAAAATTTGATAGTGGATTTAGAAAAAAAGAAATAGTAATTACTACTGAAGAACCTTATCCTCAAAATATATTAGTTGAATTTATTCAAGATAAAGTAGATTTATTAGAAAATATAAAAATAAAGGATAAAATAAAAATTTATATTAATATTAGAGGTAGAGAATGGACTAATAATGAAGGAATTATAAAATATTTTAATTCTATCCAAGGATGGAAAATAGAGGAAATAGATTCTATTTCAAATAGTAGTAGTAATTCTTCATCAAAAAAATCTTCTGTTATACCTTCGTCTTTATCTTCTGATGATTTTGATGATCTTCCATTTTAACATTTAATAAATTATTATTTATTAATTCTTGGTATATTATATCTTTTTTAAGATTCCAATTTTTTGATGGAGAATATTCTTTACCATATAAAATAATTTGAAAATGTAATTTTTTCCAATTTTTTTTATTGAAAATACGTTTAGCATCTTTTTCCGTATTTTTTACATTTTTTCCATTGCTCAATTTCCATCTATACATCATTCTGTGAATATGAGTATCTACAGGAAAAACATAATTATTAGTTATAGATAAAAAAACAGATGCTGTTTTATGTCCTACTCCAGGAAAAGATTCTAGTTCTAGAATATTATTTGGAATTATTCCATTATATTTTTTTATTAAAATGATAGATAAATCATAAATATTTTTAGACTTTATATTATATAAACCTATACTTTTTATAAAAAATTTTAAATTTTTAAGAGATAAATTAACAATATCTTTAGGTTCTTTTATTATTTTAAATAATTTTTTTGTGATTTCATTTACTTTTTGTTCTTTGCTTTTAGAAGTAAGTATTATAGCTATCAATAAAGTATAATCATTAATATAATATAATGTTTTGATTGGATTAGGATACAAAAAATCCAATATTCTTTCAATAATTTTTATTTTTTTTGTAAAAAAATTCATGTTTATTATTGAATAATAACTTCTATATTATTTTTTTTTTCATTTATTTTTAGATAAATTTTATCTCCTTTTTTTAATTTTCCATTGATTATACATTCAGATATAGGATTTTTTATAAATTTTTCTATAACTTTTTTTAAAGGACGTGCTCCATATTCATTATCAAATCCTTTTTTTTGAATAAAATTTTTTACTTCAGAAAGTAAAATTACTTTATATCCCAAATTAAACATATGAAGTTTTATTTTTTCTAATTCTATATGAGTTATTTTTAATATATCTTCTTTTTTTAAAGAATTAAAAATAACAACATCATCTATTCTATTTAAAAATTCAGGAGAAAAAGTTCGTTTTATAGCCTGTTCAAATACATTTTTAATATAATTATTTGATCTTCTTGCTTTTGTATTAAAACCTATACCTTTACCAAATTCTTTTAATTGTTTTGTCCCTGTATTTGAAGTGAAAATAATTACAGTATTTTTAAAATTTATTTTTCTACCAAGACTATCTGTTACAGATCCGTAATCCAATATTTGTAATAATATATTAAATACTTCGTTATGTGCCTTTTCTATTTCATCTAACAATATAACGGAATAAGGTTTACGACGTATAATTTCTGTTAATTGTCCTCCTTCTTCATAACCAACATAACCTGGAGGAGCTCCTATTAATCTAGATACAGAAAATTTCTCCATATATTCACTCATATCTATACGTATTAATGATTCTTCTGAATCAAATAATTCTTTTGAAAAAACTTTTGCTAAATAGGTTTTACCTACTCCTGTTTGTCCTAAAAAAATAAAAGATCCTATAGGAGAATTAGGATCTTTTAATCCAGTTCTATTTCTTTGTACTGCTTTCACTATTTTGTCTACAGCTTCATCTTGACCCACTATTTTTTTTTTCAATTTATCCATCATTTGATTTAACTTTTTCATTTCAGCCATAGCTATTCTATTAACTGGAACTCCGCTCATCATAGATACAACCTCTTCAACATTTTCTTCAGAAACTATTTCTTTATTTTTTTTTGATGATTCTTCCCATTCATTTTGAGCTTTTATTAATTGTTTTTCTATTCCTTTTTCAGTATCACGTAAACGTGCTGCTTCTTCATATTTTTGACTTTTAACTACTTTAGATTTTTCTTTACGAATATTTTCTAACTCTTTTTCTAAAAGAACTATTTCTTGTGGAACTTTTATATTTTTAATATGAACACGTGATCCAGACTCATCTAAAGCATCAATAGCTTTATCTGGTAAAAAACGATCTACAATATATCGTTCAGTTAGATATACACAAGATTTTATAGCTTTTTCAGTATAGATAACATTATGATGAGTTTCATATTTTACTTTTATTTTTTTTAATATTTCAATAGTTTCTTTTTCTGAAGATGGATGTACTATTATTTTTTGAAATCTTCTTTCTAAAGCTCCATCTTTTTCTATATATTGTCTATACTCATTGAATGTAGTAGCTCCTATACATTGTATATATCCTCTTGCTAAAGCAGGTTTAAATATATTAGAAGCATCTAAAGATCCTGTTGTCCCTCCTGCTCCAATCATAGTATGTATTTCATCTATGAAAAAAATTAATCCTGTATTTTTTTCTGATTCGTTTATTATTGCTTTTATTCTTTCTTCAAATTGACCTCTATATTTAGTACCAGCAACTAAACTAGCTAAATCTAATACAATAACTTTTTTATTATATAAAACTCTAGAAACTTTTTTTTGAACAATTCTTAAAGCTAACCCTTCTGCTATAGCAGATTTTCCAACTCCGGGTTCTCCTATAAGAAGTGGATTATTTTTTTTTCTACGACTCAATATTTGAGAAACTCGTTCTACTTCCTTATCCCTTCCTACTACAGGATCTAATTTTCCTTCTATAGCTATAGCATTTAAATCTCTTCCAAAATTATCTAATACAGGTGTTTTACTTTTTCTTATTGAAGCTCCTCCATAATAACCATAACCTGTTTCACTACCTCCAGATCCATCATCATAAGAAGAAGTAGAACTATCACTTTCTATATCTTCATCTGAATAAGTAGAAGAGAAAAAAAATTTTTTAATATTATTTGATGAATAATTATGAATCATAAATTAATTTCTTTAAATTTTTAAAGAAAAAGAAGATAAAATATCTCTTCTATTTCTACAAATGATACTACTGATCATAAAGTTTTTTTTTCTCCTTGTATAGGAGATATTTTTAGATTTAATCGTTTTACTAAAGTTCCTACAAACTTATTTTTTTTATATAAAAAGTTGTATTCCTTTATTTGGGATTCATTTGATTCTTTACTTATTCTTTTAAATTCTAGGTTAGGACAATTTAATTTATTTTTTAAGTATTTTTCAAAATGATTTTGAATTAATAAAAATTCTTTATTTTCTAATTCATAGGGAATAATTAAAAATATTTTATTTTTTTTTATCTGAAATTGTATTTTTTTTTTGAAAAAATCTAAATAAATAGGATCTACTTTTTCAGAAAAATTTTGTATAAATTGTATCCAATTTTTTTGTAAAAAAGAAATTTTTTCTTCTTCTTGCAAAGAAGAAAGAATTTCTTTTGATTCTTTTTTTTCTTTATTATTTGAAAATAAATGATACAATTGAATTAAATATATTTCTATTATTAATCTACAATTTTTATTTAATTTTTTATTATTATATTCTTTTTCCCAACGAATACAAATATTTAAAATATTAACTAAAAATAAATAAGATATTTTTTTTGATTGTTCAATATAAGATTGTATTGTTTTTTTATTAAATTTTAAAATAGAAATTGTATCTGAATTTTTAGATAAAAATAAATTTCTAAAATGATTAATAAAACCAATTAATAAGTTATAAAAATCTATTTTTTCTTGAAAAATTTCATCCAAAGTAATTAATATTTTATGCATTTTTTTATTTAAAAGATAATCTACTATTTCAAAATAATATTTTAAATCAATTAATCCTAATTTTTTCATTATCATATTTTTAGTTAATTTTTTTTTATTCAAAAAAAACTTATCAAAAATAAAAATAGCTTTACTAAGAGATCCTTCTACATATTGAGATAATACAAATAAAGCTTCATTTTCTATTTCTACATTTTCTTTATCAGCAATCATTTTTAAATGAAAAAAAATTTCTTTTATAGAAATACTTTTAAATTCATAAACCTGAGAACGTGATAAAATTAATTCTGGTATTTTATTTTCTTCTGTTGCGCAAAAAATAAATAATATATGTGAATGTTTTTCTTTTATAAATTTTAAAATAAAATTTGAAAAATATTGAGAAAATAAATTTAAATCATTAATAATAAAAATATTAATATTTTTATTATTAGAAATAGATTTAACTTGGTTTATTATTTTATCCTCTGAATTATTATTTAAAATTTTATGAATTTCAAATATATGAAATGTTTCTAATTTAGAATTGTATTTTAATTCATTTGCTAAAATACGTGCACATGTATTCTTTCCTACTCCTTTAGGTCCAATAAAAAATAATATTTGAGATAAACAATTTTTTTCTATTGCTTTTTTTAAATTAATAATAATATCTTTTTGTCCTATTACATCATTCCATTTCAATGGAGTATATTTATCAGATAACATATAATTAACAAAAGTTATTTTGTTCATCATAACATAATAATCTAACCAATAGACAAAATTTCTTTAATTTTATAAGCTGCTTTTTTTAAAGTATCAGTAGAATAAATAGGCAATAAACTTTTATTAAGCATTTTTTTTGCTATTTTTTCATTTGTACCTTGTAAACGAACAACTATTGGTATTTTTTTTAAAAAAAAATTAATTTTAGAATATGAATTAATTATACCTTCTGCTACTGTATCACAACGTACTATACCTCCAAATATATTTATTAATACAGTTTTAACAGATTTATCTTTTAAAATAATACAAAATGCTTTTTCTACACGTATTTTATCTGCTGAACCTCCTATATCTAAAAAATTAGCAGGAGAACCTCCACAAGATTTAATCATATCCATAGTAGCCATAGCTAAACCAGCTCCATTAACCATACATCCTACATTCCCTTCTAACTTTAAAAAATTTAATTTAGCGTCAATAGCTTCTTTTTCAATAGGATCTATATCATCTTGATAAAATGATATATATTCTTTATGACGAAACAAAGCATTATCGTCTAATATTATTTTTATATCTATTGGAATGATTTTATTATCAAATGTTTTAATTAAAGGATTTATTTCCAATAATAAAGCATCACAAGCTTTATAAGCTTTATATAAATGCATTAAAAAATGAATAAAATTTTTTAAGGATTCATTTTTAATTCCTAATTTAAAACCTATTTTTCTAGCTTGAAATAATTGCAGTCCTAATATAGGATTTATTTCTTCTCTATATATTTTATATGGACTTTTTTTTGAAATTTCTTCTATATTGATTCCACCTTCTTTAGAATAAAGAATGATATTTTTTTCTATATCACGATCTACTAATATAGATAAATAATACTCTATAGGAGTATTAATAGAATTTGAAGGATAAACATCTTCAGATAATAATATTTTTTTAACTAATTTACCTCTTTTAGAGGTTTGTGGGGTCACAAGAAATTTCCCCAAAATATTTTTTGAAATTTCATAAACCTCATCTAAAGTTTTTACCACTTTAATTCCTCCAGATTTTCCTCGTCCACCTGCATGTATTTGAGCTTTAATTACTAAAGATTTTTTTTTGCTTTTTTTAAAAAGTTTTTTTGCAGCTTTTACAGCTTCTTCTGGAGAAGAAACAAGAATACCTTCTGGAATTTTAATTGAAAAAGAACTTAATATTTCTCTACCTTGAAATTCGTATAAATTCATTCAAAAATAGTTTTATTCATAAGTAAATTTAAACTAAATTCGTTTATTTTTTATTTTTAATAAAATTATAAATTTAATAAAAATGATTCAAGCTGAAAATATATACAAATCATATGGAAAAGATGAAGTTTTAAAAGGAGTTAATCTTTTTGTAAAAAAAGGTAAAATAGTTTGTATATTAGGAGAATCTGGATCTGGTAAAAGTACTTTATTACATATATTAGGTACTTTAGAGAAACCTACTATAAAAAAAAAAATAATAACAATTTTAAAAATTAATAAAAAAAATGTATTATATCTTTTAGATAAAGAATTATCTATCATAAGAAATGAAGATATAGGTTTTGTGTTTCAAACACCTCAATTATTTCCTGAATTTACTGTATTAGAAAATATTTGTATACCAGGATTTATAAATAAAAATAATAAAAAAAAATGTTTAAAAAAAAAAGCTGAAAATTTATTAAAAAAATTAAATATCTATAAATATAAAGATTCAAAACCAGAAGAACTATCTGGAGGACAAAAACAAAGATTATCTGTAGCAAGAGCTTTAATTAATAATCCTAAAATTATTTTTGCTGATGAACCTTCGGGAAATTTAGATATGAAAAATGCAGAAAGTTTACACAATTTTTTTTTCTTTTTAAAAAAAGAATTAAAACAAACTTTTTTAATAGTAACTCATAATTTAGAATTATCAGATATGTCTGATGAAAAATTAAAAATAGAAAATGGAATATTATACAAAATATAAAAATGTATTAAACAATAATTTATCTATAAAATATATTACAAAAAAATCTATAAAAAAAAATTCTTCTCTTTTTTTAATGCTACATGGATATGGAAGTAATGAGAAAGATTTATTTTTTTTTTTAGAAAAAGATATTCCAGAAAATTTTTTTATAATTAGTCTTCAAGGAATCTATTCCAATGGAATAAATAAATATTCTTGGTATGATATAGATTTTTCTGATGAAAAAAAACTTATCCATATTTCACAAGCTAAAAAAACTATTCAAAAAATATCATTTTTTATAGATGAAGCTATAAAAGAATATAAATTAAAAAAAAATGAAGTATGGTTATGTGGGTTTAGTCAAGGAGCTATTTTAAGCTATTCTATAGCTTTTATAAAACCAAATATAGTTAAAAAAGTAATTGCTTTAAGTGGATATTTAGAAAATTATATTATACCAAAAAAAATAAATAAAAAAATTTATTATGATTTAAATTTTTTTATTTCTCATGGAATATATGATACTATTATTCCTATTAAAAAGGTAAAAAAAGGATTAAAATTTCTTGAAAAAAATCAAATATCCTATCTATATAAAGAATATGAATCTGGACATAATATAAATATTTTAAATCATAAAGATCTTATGAATTGGATTATAAAAAAAAATGTTTTTTCATAAAATTATAAATTATGAGAAAATATACAAAAATAATATTATCTATATTTATTTTTTTAATATCTATTTTTTTCTTTTTTCAAGAAAATTATTTTTTAGGATCTATTTTATCTTTATTTAGTATAATTCCTATTTTTTTCATTTTCAGAAATGAATTTTTACTATTAGCTTTTTTAAAAATACGTAAAAAGGACATGAAAGGTTTTAAAAAATATTTAGGATATATTAAAAATCCAAAATTACAACTTACTAAAAATCAAATAGCTTATTATTATTTTTTAAATGGAATTTTATATTCAGAAAAAAATATTATTCAATCAGAAAATTATATGCAAAAAGCATTAGATTTTGGTTTAAAATTTAAACAAAATATTGCTATTGCTAAATTAAATCTAGCAATAGCATCTTTATCAAAAGGAGATAAAAAAAAAGCTGAACATTTATTATTAGAAGCAAAAAAAACAGATATTTCTGGATTATTACAAGATCAAATTCAAATAATAAAAATACAAATAAAAAAAATGAATATTAAAGATAGGCAAAATCCTTTTATTAGAAATAAATATTAGATTTTTATAAATCTAATATTTTGGAAAAATCTTTATCATTTTCTTCCATTAAAAATTTCATTGGATTTTCTATAATTTTTTTTATATTAATTAAAAAACCAACAGATTCTTTTCCATCAATTATTCTATGATCATAGGATAAAGCTAAGTACATCATAGGACGTATTTTAATAGAACCATTAATAACTACAGTTCTTTCCATAATTTTATGCATTCCTAAAATAGCACTTTGTGGTGGATTTATAATTGGAGTAGATAATAAAGATCCAAAAACTCCACCATTAGTAATAGTAAAAGTACCTCCTTTCATTTCATCAATAGAAATTGTATTATTTCTAACACGTATTGATAATCTATTTATTTCTTTTTCTATTTCTAAAATAGATAAATGATCTGCATTTCTTATTACAGGAACCATTAATCCTTTAGGACCAGATATAGCAATACTAATATCATAATATTTAAAATTAATTTTTTTTTCTTTATCAATCATAGCATTTATATCTGGATAAAGTTTTAAAGCTTTAACACAAGAAAGAGTAAAAAAAGACATAAATCCTAAATGAACTCCATGTTTTTCTTGAAAAAAATCCTTATACTTTTTTCTTATTAAAAAAATTTCTTGCATATCTACTTCATTAAATGTAGTTAATGTAGCTGTTTTATTTTTTATAGAAACTAATCTTTCTGAAAGTTTTCTTCTTAAAGAAGAAAGTGGAGTTATTGTTTTTAAACGATTATTCATTGTATTTTCTTCTATGATAGAATCATTTATATTCTTTTCTTTAAAAAGGATACAATCTTCTTTTATAATTCTTCCACCTTTTCCAGTTCCTTTAACATTTTTTATAGAAATATTTTTTTCATTTAAAATTTTTTTTGAAGCTGGTGAAGCTATATTATTGCAAATATGTTTTTTTTTACCATTTTTTACTTTATGGGTGTTAGTAATATTTTTATTATAAATCTCATCATTTTTTTTATAAGAATTAATAATACAAAATGTTTCTCCTACTTCTATTCTTTCTCCTTTTTTTACCATTAAGGTTATAGTTCCACATTCTTCTGCAGAAATTTCCAAAGTTGCCTTATCTGAATCTATTTCTGCTATTATTTGACCTTTAGAAACATAATCTCCGTTTTTTACAAACAAAGATGATACTTCTACTTCTGTTATAGATTCTCCTGGGGAAGGTACTTTCACCTTTATTATCATAATAATTTTAAGTTTTAAATATTAAAATAAATTCAAATTAAAGGAAAGATTGCACTAATATTTTATTTTGAATTTTTAAAAAATCTTGATAAGATCCTGTAGATGGACTAGAGTTTTCAGATGGAGATATTAATTTAAAAGGAATTATATGTCCTATTTTTCTTAAAATAAAACTCCACAATCCCATATTTTCTGGTTCTTCTTGTACCCAAAAAATTTCTTTTTTATTTTTATACTTTATAAGTAATTTTTTTATTTTTTCTATTCTTAATGGATATATTTGTTCTATACGAATTAATGCTGTTTTTTCATCTTTAATAGATTCTTTTCTATTTAGTAAATCATAATATATTTTTCCAGAACAAAAAATGATTTTTTCTATTTTATTAGAATCTATAACAGAAATATCATCAAAAATTTCTTGAAAAATATCTTGAGAAAGATTATCAATTGTTGATAAACATTTTTTATTTCTAAGTAAACTTTTTGGAGTAAAAACTATAAGAGGTTTTCTATAATTTAATTTTAATTGTCTTCTCAAAAGATGATAAAAATTGGATGGAGTAGTACAATTAACCAAGAATAAATTATTATTAGCACAAAGTTGTAAATAACGTTCTATACGAGCAGAAGAATGTTCAGGTCCTTGTCCTTCATATCCATGAGGCAATAATAATACAATGCCATTTTTAATTTTCCATTTATTTTCTCCAGAGGAAATATATTGATCTATTATAATTTGTCCTCCATTTACAAAATCTCCAAATTGTGCTTCCCACAATGTTAATACATTAGGAGTAAACATAGCATATCCATAATCAAAACCTAAAACTCCATATTCTGAAAGAGGAGAATTATACACTTGTATTTTTGCTTGTCCTGTACGTATTTGATTAAGAAGAATAATCTCCTCTTCTTCTTCTGTTTTTATAACAGCATGACGTTGAGAAAAAGTACCTCTTGCTACATCTTCTCCTGATAAACGAATAGGATTACCTTCATCTAGAATAGTTCCATAAGCTATTAATTCAGCCATTCCCCAATCCAATAAATTTTTATGAATCATTTCCATTCTTTTTTGAAAAATATATTCAGTTTTTCTAAAAAATTTTTTATCCTTTGGAATAGAAAAAATCTTATTAGAAATTTTTACAATTTTTTCTATTGGCAATCGTGTATCTACTTCTTTAAAAATATTTTCATCATTAGATACTATAGGAAAATTTTTCCATTCATCTTCTTCTAATTCTAAAAAAGAATTACATTTAATATTTTTAGCTTTATTATATCCTTTAAGAAGGTCATTTTCATATTTTTTTTCCATATTTATTACTTCATTATTATTAATAATTCCTTCTTTTTCTAATTTATTTTTATATAATTTGTAAGAATTAGTATGTTTTGAAATAACTTTATATAAAGTAGGTTGAGTAAAGCGAGGTTCATCTCCTTCATTATGTCCATATTTTCTATATCCAAGTAAATCTATAAAAATATCTTCGTGGTAACGCATTCTAAAATCAACAGCAAAATAAACAGATTTTATAACAGATTCTATATTGTCCGCATTTACATGTAATACAGGAGAAAGAATAACTTTTGCTATATCAGTACAATAAATACTGGAACGACCTTCTGTATAATTTGTAGTAAATCCTATTTGATTATTAATAACAATATGAATTGTCCCACCTGTACTATATCCTTTTAGTTTAGATAATTGAACAACTTCATATACAATCCCTTGTCCAGATAAAGCTGCATCTCCATGAATAAGAACAGGAATAATTTTTTTAGAATGTATATTTTTATTATAATTTATATCTATTTTTGCACGTGTAATACCTTCTACAATAGAATCTACAGATTCTAAATGAGATGGATTAGGTACTAAAATAAGTTTAACATATTGTCCTTTACGACTTTTTCTTATTTTAGAAAAGCCTAAATGATATTTAACATCTCCAGAAAAATTTTTATCTTCATATTCTTTTCCCTGAAATTCACTAAATATTTGATGATAATCTTTATGAAAAAAATTAGATAATAGATTTAAACGTCCTCTATGAGACATTCCAATTACAAAATTTTCAGTAAAATATTTATTAGATGCATATTCTATCATTTCTTCTAATGCAGGAAGTGTAGACTCATTTCCTTCTATAGAAAATCTTTTTTGACCTATAAATTTGGTATGAATAAAATTTTCAAAAGATAATGCTTCATTTAATTTTTTTAAAAAAAATTTTTTTTCTTCTGTAGAAAATTTAAATTTTTCTCTTTGAAACCATTTTTCAATCCATTCTATTTTATTAGAATCTGAAATATGCATATATTCTATTCCTATAGAATTACAATAAATATTTTTTAAATATTTAATTATATTTCTTAAAGAAGTTTTTCCTATTCCTATTAAGTTTCCAACTTCAAAACATAAATCTAATTCTTTTTCAGATAATCCAAAATTTCTAAAATCCAAATAAGGAAAATATTTTCTTTTTTCTTTAATAGGATTTGTATTAGTAAATAAATGTCCTTTTTCTCTATAAGCATGAATTAAATTTAATACTGAAAATTCTTTTTTCACTTTGTTATTAAAAACGTTATTATTTTTTAATTCTTCATTATATGTTTCTTTTCTAAAATCAAATCCGTGAAAAAAAGCACTCCAACTAGGTTCTACTAAATTAGGATCCTTTTTATATTTATCATAAAGAGATTCTATATATTGGATTGAATTTAGAAAAGAATATCTATCACTCATACACAAAGTTTTTATTTCAAATTTAAACATTTTAAAGATCTATCAAAGTTTATTATTTTAATCCATAAATGTTTTTTTTATAAATTCTATGGAATCCTTAAAGACTAATTGTAATCCATTTTTTTTAATTCCTATAGTTGTAGCAAAAAAAGATTTTCCCCAATATTTTCCATGAATATGATCTGCCATTTTACATATTATTTGATTAGCATGAATATTATTATTTTTAATAATATAATCTGAAATAGATATAAAAACAGTTGGTTTTCCGTTTTTTATAAATCCTAAAATCATAAATAAATTAAATATTTCATGTCTCAAATCTAATAAAGTTTTTTTTAAAACATTCATATCAAATTCTTTTTCCTGATATTCATTAATATCACATATATATTTTATATATGATAATTTAATAGCTTTTATAGAATATTCTTTTTTTAATATTTTTATTTGTTGTGAATGTATATTTAATATTTTTTTTTCTAATTTTTTATTATGATCTTGTAAGAATACAAAACTTTTTATAGGATTTTCTGGATATTTCATTTTATCTTTTAAAGAATTATATTGATTATAAAAATTTTTTAAGTATTGTATTGCTTTTTTATAAGTTATTGCTTTAATTCTTCGTATTCCATATGAAGCAGAAGTTTCTGATATGATTTTAAAAATTTGAATTAATCCAGTTTTTTTTACATGTGTACCTATGCAAAATTCAGATGAATTTCCAAAAGTGATTAAACGTATTTTTTTTTTATACTTTTCTTCAAAAATATCGCTATAATAAGAAACATTTTTTTTAGCTTCTTCTAAAGAAAGAAATATTTTTTCTTCTATAAAAAAATTTGAAAAAATTAATTTTTGAACTAAATCTTCTATTTGATATAATTCTTCATAAGTTATTTTTTTATAATGATAAAAATCAAATCTTAGATAATCATCTCCTATATAAGAACCTTTTTGTTGAATATGATTTCCTAAAATTTTTTTTAATGCAAAATTTAATAAATGAGTAGAAGTGTGATTTTTTTCTATTTTTTCTCTTCTTTTTTTATCTACTATAGCTTTAAAAGAAGAATATATATCCTTTGGTAATTTTTTAACAGAATGTATAATAATAGAATTTTCTTTTTTGGTATCAAAAACAAAAATTTCATCAAATTTATTTTTAATAAAACCAATATCACCTATTTGTCCTCCACCTTTAGGATAAAAAGGAGTTTTAGAGAATACTAAATCATAATAATAAGTGTTATTTAATTGATTTTCTACTTTTCTATATTTTATTATTAAAATATTATATTCTAAATAATTATATCCTATAAAATTTTCTTCTTCATAAAAAAAATTTTTTTCATTTATACTTATCCAATCTTTTTTTATTATTCCGCTACTTTCCTTTTTAGATCTTTCTTTTTGTTCTAAAAGTTTTTTTTTAAATAATTTATCATCAATTAATAAATTATTTTTTTTTGCCAAAAATTTTGATAATTCAATAGGAAATCCATAAGTATCATATAATTGAAAAATAATTTTTCCATCAATAATTTTTTCATTTTTTTCTTTAGTTTTTTTTATTATATATTTAATTTTTTTATGACCTTTTTCAATTACTTTAAAAAAATATATTTCTTCTTCTTTAATTATATTTTGTATATCTTTTTTTTTATTTATTAATTCAGGATAAAAATATCCCATTTCTTTTACTAAAGAAGTAACTAATTGATAAATAAAAGGATCTTTTTTAGATAAAAAACGATTAGCATAAATAATAGATCTTCTTAAAATTTTTCTAATAACATAACCAGATCCATTATTAGATGGTAATAGTCCATCAGAAATAGAAAAAACAATAGCTCTTAAATGATCAGCTATAATTCGTATAGATACATTTTGATTAAACTCTTCTTTATAAATATTTCCTAAATTTTTTTTTATATCTTGAATAGTAGAAGAAAAAATGTCAGTTTCATAACTAGAAAATTTATTTTGTAATACCATACATAATCTTTCTAAACCCATTCCTGTATCTACATGTTTAGTAGAAAGATGATCTAGAGATCCATCTGATTTACGTAAAAATTCTATAAAAACAAGATTCCAAATTTCTATTACTTTTGGATGATTTTTATTAATAAGATATTGTCCTGGAATCATTTTTTTTTCTTTTTCATTACGAAAATCTATGTGTATTTCTGTACAAGGTCCACAAGGACCTATAGCCCCCATTTCCCAAAAATTTTCTTTTTTACCAAAAAAAAGAATATTTTTATCACTTATTAAAGTTTTCCAATATTTTAGAGATTCATTATCTATGGATAATTGATCTTTTTTATCTCCAATAAAAATAGATACATAAATATTATTTTTTGGAATATTATATACTGTTATTAACAGTTCAAAAGCCCATTCTATAGCTTCTTTTCTTGAATAATCACCAAAAGACCAATTTCCTAACATTTCAAACATAGTATGATGATAATTATCATATCCTACATTTTCTAAATCATTATGTTTACCAGTTATTCTAAGACATTTTTGAATATTTACTATTCTTTTAAACTCAGGGTTTTTATGTCCTAAAAAATAATCCTTAAAAGGATTCATTCCTGCATTAATAAAAAAAAGAGTAGGATCATTTTTAGAATAAATAGGAAAGGAAGGAATAATTTTATGTTTTTTTTTTTTAAAAAAATTGAGAAAAGCCTCTTTTATAAATTTATATTTCATAAAAAATTTTTTTTATAATATTTTGGAGATTGTTCTATAGAATCCATAATTTTTTCCATAATATCATTAGTCGTATCTTTTTCTAAATTTAATTGAATAGGTTTTTTGAATTCCATTTTTTTTAATACTCCTTTTTTTTTAATTTTAATTCCTTCTTTATCATAAGCTTTTTTAAATCCTTTTATTACAATAGGTACTACAATAGGATTGTACTTTTTTATAACGTGAACAATACCTCTTCGTCCAGGAGCAAAAGCTTGTGTAGTTCCTTGCGGAAAAGTAATTAACCATCCATCATTAATAGCTTTACCCATACGAGTAATTTCAGATATATCTACTTTTTTATTCATTTTTTTCCATGTTCTTTTTACTGTAATAGCACCAGAATAAGTAAATAATTTTGTTAAAATAGATTGATTCATTGTCTCTTTAGCAGCTACATAATATAAATTTACTTTAGGATTTAGAAGATAAATTGGATTTTTAATAGTATTTATAAATCCATTTTTTACACTACAAAATACATGATACATGGCAAAAACATCTGCAAAATAAGTTTGATGATTAGATACAAAAAGAACTTTTTTATCAGGTAAATTTTTAATATATTCTGTCCCTTTTAATTGTAATTGATTAAATCCATTATAACGGTTATAAGAAATACAACCAAAAGTGAAGATTAAAAAACGTTTTATAAAATGTAAATTACCAAATGCATCTCTAAATAAAGTGCTTTCTTTTTTTTTAAAATTATTTTTTGTTTTTCTTTTGAAAAAAGATGAATAAAAATTCACTTCTTATTGTTTATATACCGAAGTACTTTTTGAAGAAAAAAAAGCTAAAATCGTAATAATTAATAAAATTGATAAACTATAATATATCCAATAAGGTATAGAAATAGGATCTCCTTTAGCATAAGAATGTAATCCAGATAAATAATAATTTACACCAAAATAAGTCATAATAATTGACATTATTGATAATATACTGGATAAATTAAAAAAAAATACATTATTCATATATGGAATGAATCTCATATGTAAAACAAAAGCATAAATCATTATACTAATAAGTGCCCAAGTTTCTTTTGGATCCCAACTCCAATAACGACCCCAACTATTATTTGCCCAAACAGAACCTAAAAAAGTTCCTATAGTTAATAAAAATATACCTATAATAAGACACATTTCATTAATAATAGTTAATCTATTAATATGTATTTTAATTTTTTTATTATAGACATATTTATTTAAAATATACAAAATAAATACTAAAAATCCTAAAAATGATCCTGTTAAAAAAAAACCATAACTAGTTGTTATTGTAGCTACATGTATAATTAACCAATGAGATTTTAATACTGGAACTAAATTAGTAATTTCTGGATCCATTATGTTTCCATAATGTGCTATCATTAATAAAATAGAAGAAGCTATAGCTGTAATACCTAAAACAAATTGATTTTTATAAAATAAAAAACCTATACCAATTAAAATCCAACTAATAAAAATAGCGGATTCATATCCATTAGTCCATGGAGCATGTCCAGATATATACCACCTTAAAATTAATCCAATAAATTCTATAAAAAATAAAATAAATAGAATTGAAAAAAATATTATAGAAAAAAAATGTATATATTTTTTTTGAAAAAAAATTTTAAAAAAAGAATTAAAAATAATAATAATACCAAAAAATATGTACAAAAAAGATAATAAATAAAATATATCAAGTTTATTATAAATAATTTCTATAGATATTTTATTTTCTGAAGGTAAAATAGATTTATTAGCATATTTAAATTGATATGATCGTATTTTTTCTATTTTGTTATCTGCAATATTCCAGTTTTTTTCATTTTGAGCATGAAATAAAGATTTCAAATAATTACTAAACATATAAAATCCTGAAGGGTTTAACTTATTAGAATCTGATATTATCCAACTAGACCAAGTATGATTACTATCATTTGGTATAGGAAAAATACGAATATATTTACCCATAAAAATACCATGAATAATACCTAAACGCTCACTTAAACTAAGTACTGCTTTATCATATTCATTTCTTTGTACTGGACTTTTTGAAAAAGCGTTTTCATAATCTTCTTGAAAAAGAAATTTTAATTTTGATGTTTTTGAATCTATAACATATAGATCCATCACAGAAACATAATATTCTTTATTAGCTTTTATTTTTTTTAAAAAATTAAATCCTCCTTTTTTATCTACTTTAATAAAAGGAACTTTTGTCCAAAATATATTATCTTGATGCATAGATATAAACCATTGATTAGCATCTATATCTCCTATATATTTTTTTTTATATATTTTTCTAAGTAGGTCAATAGCTACAGTGTTAATAGGTTTTATTCTACCTTTATAATCTTGTACTAATAAACGTCCAAAATTTTCTCCATGTTTTTTAGGAATATGAATAACATCAGAAATATTTTCTAAAGATATTTTTTTAAATTCTTGTGTTTTAGTTGAAAAAGCATAATTTTTTTCTATAGAAAAAAATAGAAAAATAAATAATATTAAATAATTTTTAGAAGTAATATATTTTAATCTTTTTTTAAGAAAACTAAATCTTGTTCCTTTCCAAAACAAAGTAAAAAACATTCCAATACTCATAAAAATATATCCTATATAAGAAAAATAAGTTCCTAAATAATCATTATTTACAGAAAAATGTGATCCTTTACCATCCGGATCATATCCGGATTGAAAAAATCTATATCCTTTATAATCCAAAACATTATTCATATAAATATGATAATTTTTTTTATTTTTTTTATCTATTATTGTAACATTACTCATAAAAAAAGATGGGAAGTCAGAACCTGGATAATTTTCTACTTTAAATTTATTTAATCGTAAAAAAAAGGGAATATCCAAAAATATAGATCCATATCCAATAGATATTTTGTGATTATTTAATAATATAGGAGGACTCATTTCAGTACTATTTTTACCTCCTAAAAAAGTAAATACTTTATATTTATTATGAAATAATATTTTTACTGTAATAGCACTTAATAAAGTATCTTTATTTTTTTCTTCTTCGCAAGATTTAATATATTTTAATTGTTTTTTAACAATACCATGTGGTATTACCCATTGTATCAAATTATTGTGATCTATTTGTATTTGATATAATTGTTTTATTTTTAAAACATTATAAGAATTTTTTAAAAAAAAAGTAGTTTTTCCATTTATCATATTTATTGTTCTTCCAGAAAAAGAAGATTTTATATATAACTTATTTTTTTTTTCAAATATTTTTATTCCATAAGGTATTTCCTTATTGAAGGAAAAAAAAACTTTATTTATTTTTAAAACTTCTCCATTTTTAATAAAATTATCTATTCTACCTTTTTTATTTGTTGAAATTATTTTTATAATTTTATCTTTTGATTTTTTATTTGAAAAAATGATTTTTGCACATGGAATATAGTTTATAACTTTTATTATTATAGGACTATCATTAAAAGAAAATTTTCCTTGAAAAGAATTATGAAAAGAAGATAAAATATAGGGTTTATGATAAAATTTAGTATAATTACCTTTAACTATTTTTAATTTTATATAATTTTTTTTAGAAATAATTTTTCTATTAGTTTCTCCTTCTCTTAATGATATCATTCCTTCAAAACTATAATATCTAGATAAAATACCTCCAATAAAAATTAATACAAAAGAAAAATGAAAAATAAATAAAGGTATTTTATTCCATAATTTATATTTAAATATATTTCCTAATAAATTTATTATAAATAATAACATGATTATTTCAAACCAAGTTGATTCATAAATAAATAATTTTGCTATATCTGTGGAATATTTTTGCTCTATAAAAGTAGCTATGCCCATTGACAAGGCTATCAATAAAAATAAAAAAGAAGTTATTCTTGTTGAAAAAAGAATTTTTTTTAACATTTTATAATAAATTCTTACATAAAAAAATAAATCTAAACAATATTTATTATTTTAATTTTAGAAAACATTTTATTTATATAATTAATCCATCATAAGCTATATATACATTTTTAGGTAATTCTTTTTGTATTTCTTCATGAAATCCAAACATATGACTAATGTGTGTTAAATAGGTTTTTTTAGGACAAATTATCTGTATAGTATTTAAAGCTTCAGAAAGTGTAAAATGAGATGGATGTTTTGGTATTTTTCTTAATACATTTAAAACTAAAATATCTAATCCTTTTAATTGTTTAATTGTTTTAATTGGAATACTACTTGCATCTGTTATATATGCAAAATTTTCTATCCTAAATCCTAAAATAGGTAGAGATCCATGCCATATAGATAAAGGAATTACTTTAAAATATTCTACAAAGAAAAAATTTTCATAAAAATCTAATTCATGTACAGATATTTTATAAATATCTGATTTTTTATTTGAAAAAATATAAAAAAATCTTTTTTTTAAACTTTCTAATACTCTACGTAATCCATAAATAGGTATAGTTTTTTTATTATTATAAATAATAGGTCTTACATCATCTAATCCTCCTGTGTGATCATAATGTTCATGTGTAATAAAAATAGCATCTAATTTTTCATGATTTACTCGTAACATTTGATATCGAAAATCTGGTCCACAATCAATTAAAAAATTTTTTTTATTTTTTTCAATTAAAATTGAACTTCTCAATCTTTTATCTTTTGGATTTCTAGATAAACATACTGGATGTTTAGATCCAATAATGGGAATACCCTGAGAAGTTCCAGTTCCTAAAAAAGTAATTTTCATATTTTTATTGTAACTACTTTTGTATATATTGATTTATTATATTTTTTTTTATTTCGCTTATAATATTTTTTTTTTCTTTTAAAAATTCTTTTACAGAATCTCTTCCTTGACCTAACTTTAAATCTTTATAACTAAACCAAGAACCATTTTTTTTAATGATTCCTAAATCAACTCCTATATCTAAAATTTCTCCTATTTTTGAAATACCTTCTCCATATATAATATCAAATTCAGCTATTTTAAAAGGTGGAGAAAGTTTATTTTTTACTACTTTTACTTTTGTTTTATTTCCTAATATTTTATCTCCATTTTTAATTTGATTTCCTTTTCGTATATCTAATCTTATTGATGAATAAAATTTTAAAGCATGTCCTCCTGTTGTTACTTCTGGATTTCCATAAACTCCAATTTTTTCTCTTAATTGATTAATAAATATTAATATACTTCTAGATTTTCCTATACTAGATGTCAATTTTCTTAGAGCTTGAGACATTAGCCTTGCTTGTAATCCTATTTTAGAATCACCCATTTCTCCTTCTATTTCACTTTTAGGTGTTAAAGCTGCAACAGAATCTACCACTATTAGATCAATAACTCCTGATCTAATTAAATTATCAACTATTTCAAGAGCTTGTTCTCCATTATCTGGCTGAGATATTATTAATTCTTTTATATTAACACCTATTTTTTTAGCATAAAAACAATCAAAAGCATGTTCTGCATCTATAAAACTTGCAAATCCTCCTAATTTTTGCGATTGAGTAATCGCATGTAAAGCTAAAGTAGTTTTTCCAGAAGATTCTGGACCAAATATTTCAATAATTCTTCCTTTTGGAAATCCTTTTATACCTAAAGCTATATCTAAACTTAACGATCCAGAAGAAATAATTTCTAAATTTTCGATATTAGAATCGCCCATACGCATAACTGTTCCTTTTCCATATATCTTATCCATTTTCTCTAAGACAAGTTTTAAGGATTTTCTCTTTTGTTCAATTTTTTCGTTCATAATATTGAAAATAAATTATTAAGTAATAATACTATGATTCTTTTTTTCTTAATAAGAAAATATTTTTCTTTTTTAAAAGAATAATTTTATTTTTTGGTAATCGTATAAAAAATTTTCCATTATCAAATGGTATATAATCTACAAGATATTGTGGGTTTAAAAATATTAAATCTTTATAAGGTATATTTATATAAAAAGATAAAATCTTTAAAGAAATCTTTTCTTTTATAGGAATTAATACTGTATCTTTATATTTATATTTATATTTATGATATATAGATGCTATATTATGTTCTTTATAATAATTCATTACATAATTTATAGCAATAAATTTCGGAATATAATTTTGTGTTTCTTTAGGAAAAAACTCCAATAAACTCCAAAAATCTTTTTTATTATTTTGATAACGTTGCAATATTTTATCTACAGTCCCTGGTCCTGCATTATAAGCAGCTAAAACTAATTCCCAATTACCAATTTTTTTATATAAAAATTTTAAATAACGACAAGCCGCTTCTGTAGATTTTACAGGATCATTTCTATCATCATATACATTATGAATAATATTTAAATCATATATTTTTCCTGTTTCAGGCATAAATTGCCAAATACCTTGAGCTCCTACTTTAGAAGTAGCAAATGGATTTAAATTAGATTCTATAATAGCTAAATATTTTAATTCTTTTGGTAAATGAAATTTTTTAAGTTTTTCTTCAAACATAGGAAAATAAAAATATGATAATGAAATAATTTTTTCTATATAATTGCTCATACGAAGATAACTTTCTATAGAAGCATGCACTAAACTATTATAGTTTAGTATTTTAATTTGTGATTTTTGATTTAGAATATTTAATCTAAATTTTAAATCTTTAAAATCTATATTAGTATAAACAATATGATTTCTTTTTTTAGAAAAAGATCTTTTCCTAATTTTTTTTTTATTTTCCAACATTCTTATCCATAATTTTTCTACATGTATATTATTAATATTATTATATAATTTTTGATGATTAATATTATTATATAATTTTTGATGATTAATATTTTTATGAAAGTTTATTACATTTTTGTGTTCGATGAATGGTTTAGATAAAGATTGAATAATCAAGCTTTTTAATATGATCATAAAAAAAACAATATTTCTTGTCGTTATCGTTACCATTATTAGTTTTTAAAATTGTATAAAAAAAGTACTAATAAACAAACGTAAGATGAAAGAAATTTTTATTATTTTTCAGATTCAGATTCAGAATCTTTTTTTTCAGATTTTTCAGAATCTTTTTTGAATTCTTTCAATCCTATTACTATCATAAATAAACGTAAGATGAAAGAAATTTTTATTATTTTTCAGATTCAGATTCAGAATCTTTTTCTTCAGATTCTTCAGAAGCTTTTTCTTCAGATTCTTCAGAAGCTTTTTTGAATTCTTTCAATCCTGTTCCTATCATAAATAAACGTAAGATGAAAGAAATTTTTATTATTTTTCAGATTCAGATTCAGAATCTTTTTCTTCAGATTCTTCAGAAGCTTTTTCTTCAGATTCTTCAGAAGCTTTTTCTTCAGATTCTTCAGAAGCTTTTTCTTCAGATTCTTNAGATAAAGATTGAATAATCAAGCTTTTTAATATGATCATAAAAAAAACAATATTTCTTGTCGTTATCGTTACCATTATTAGTTTTTAAAATTGTATAAAAAAAGTACTAATAAACAAACGTAAGATGAAAGAAATTTTTATTATTTTTCAGATTCAGATTCAGAATCTTTTTTTTCAGATTTTTCAGAATCTTTTTTGAATTCTTTCAATCCTATTACTATCATAAATAAACGTAAGATGAAAGAAATTTTTATTATTTTTCAGATTCAGATTCAGAATCTTTTTCTTCAGATTCTTCAGAAGCTTTTTCTTCAGATTCTTCAGAAGCTTTTTCTTCAGATTCTTCAGAAGCTTTTTTGAATTCTTTCAATCCTGTTCCTATCATAAATAAACGTAAGATGAAAGAAATTTTTATTATTTTTCAAATTCAGATTCAGAATCTTTTTCTTCAGATTCTTCAGAAGCTTTTTCTTCAGATTCTTCAGAAGCTTTTTTGAATTCTTTCAATCTTGTTCCTATCATAAATAAACGTAAGATGAAAGAAATTTTTATTATTTTTCAGATTCAGATTCAGAATCTTTTTCTTCAGATTCTTCAGAAGCTTTTTTGAATTCTTTCAATCCTGTTCCTAATCCTTTCATTAATTCTGGTATTTTTTTACCACCAAAAAGTAAAAGTGCAAGAATGACAATAACTACAATTTCTGTAGTTCCAAAAGTTCCAAGCAATATTAAAAAAGAAAAAATAGAATCTGTTAACATGGAATTTTTTATCAAATATAAAAAAAATTATGAATTATTATTATTTAATTGAAATTAGAATAGTCTCCTAAACTAACTTCTTTTGCTTTTTTTGTATAAGAAGTAAAATTACCTATCATAGAATTGTATAAATTAGCATTTTCAATTATTGTATAATTTAATATTAAAGATTTTTTAATATTGCTATTTTTAATTTTTGTATATTTTCCTATAGATACATAAGGTCCTATTATGCTATTTTCAATATTCGTATTTTCTTCTATGTAACAAGGTTTTATAATGAAACTATTTTTTATAACTGTATTTTTATGAATTAATTTTGAATTTTTAGATTCAATAGAAAGTATTTTTGAATTTGAAGAAAGAGTTCTTTTTTTATTTCCAAAATCCATCCATTCTTTAATTTTTTTATTAGTAAATTTTTCACCTTTTTTTCTCATTCTTTCTAAAGCTGATGTTAATTGGTATTCTTCTTCATTTTTTATTTTTTTATCTAAAATATATTGCAATTCATCTCTTAGATGATGACCATTTTTTAAATAATAAAGACCAACAATTGCTAAATTAGATACATAATATTTCGGTTTTTCTATAAAATTAGTAATTAATCCTGAAGAATCACATTTTACAACACCAAATAAATGAGGTTTTTTAACTTTTTTTGTCCATATAATATTATCCACTTTATTAGTTATTTCTTTTTCAATAGAAGTATGATAAAATAAAGTATCGGAAAAAGCTATAATTATTGGTCCTATTAAAGAATTTTTAGCTTTTAGTAATGCATCTGCAGTTCCTTGTGGATTTTTTTGATAATAAAAAATAGGATTAATTCCTATATCGTTAGTTGATTTAATTAATTCTTTTTTAATATCATTTTCAAAATTTCCTATTATAAAAATAATTTCTTGTATAGAAAAAATTTTAATGACTTTATATAAGTTATTTATCAATCTTTTTAAAATCGTTTTTCCTACGATAGGGATTAATGGTTTAGGAGTATTTAATGTATGTGGATGAAGACGTGTTCCTTTACCAGCCATAGGAATTATAATTTTCATATTTATAGTGTTTTATATTATATTCCAGTACTTCCAAAATTATTATTTCCTCTAATACTTTTATTTAGACAGGTAGATTTTTCCCATTTTATTTTAATAACTTTAACTATATTTAATAGTGCTAATTTTTCATAAGGTTTTATTATAATAGTAGTATTGAAAAATATATTTATTACAATTATTTTAATTTCTTTTTTTTCTATGTGTATTATTAAAAGTCCTTTTATTAATTTTTTTTTAAAAAAAATATGATACTTCATTTCTTTATTGAATTCAATGAAAAATCCAGTAGAAATTAATTTTCTTTCCAAAAAACTAATTGATATGGTTTTTTTAATTTTAGAAAAAATTTCTGTATATCTATATTGTTTATGCAAAATATTATTTAAATAGATTAATAAATCTTTTTCTTTCTAAAAAGAAAATACTTATTAAATATAAAAATTGAAAAAATAAATTAATTTCTATTTTTTTAAAATTTGCTATAAAAACTATAAAAATGGCAAAAAAAAAGTGAAATATAATATTTATTATTTTATTACAAAATTTTTTAAAATTTTTTTTACTCCAAAAATATAAAAATATTAGCATACATCCATAAGATGTAAAAGTCCCCCAAGCAGGAATCATAAAATTACTATTTGGAATTAGTATAAAAATGATATTAAATAATAAAGTTATTAATACACCTATTAAAGATAGGTAAGTACCAATAATAGGTTTGTCTATTATTTTATAAAAAATTGATAGATTTGTGTAAATACCTAAAAATAGGTTAGCCATCATGATTATAGGAATAATAGAAATGGTAATATGATATTTATCATCAATTAAAAATTTGATGAATAAAGAAATATTACCACATATTAATACATAAAAAATTAATCCAATTAAAATAAACATATAGGTAATTTCTTCATAAAAATATATTGCATTAGAATCATTATATTTTTTAAAAAAAAAAGGTTCAATACCTAATTTAAAAACTCTTATATATAAACTCATAAAAGATGCTATTTTATAGCAAGCAGAATAAGCTCCATTTATTTCATCAGATAACCATCTTTTAATTAAAATTTTATCTAAATTTTCATTAATAGAAAAAGCTATTGTTCCAAACATAATAGGAATACCATAATTTAACATTTTTATAGCCAAAATTTTATTGAATTTTTTGATATTAATTCTTTTTAAAAGTATAGGTAATACTAAAAATAAATTACTTAAAGAAGATATCATATTAGCAAAAAAAATATAACCAGTTTTATCTGTAAAAGAATTTACTATTTTAAAAACACAAAAAAACAAACTTTTTTTTTCAGAAAAATTTTTATAACAATAAAACATATATATTATTAAAATAGATTGTATTAATACGTTTATCATATTTATGATAGTATATATTATTGGTTTATCATTGACACGAAGCCAAGCCATAGGAAGAATACAAATAGTATCAAAAAATATGATTAAAAAAAACATAAAAAAATAATCTATATGATTTTGATATCCAGTTATATATGATATATTTTTTATTAATTTTATAGAAAAAATTAAAAAAAAAGAAGTAATTAATAATTGTATAATTACTCCTGTTGAAAAAATAATATCTTTATTATAATTTTTTTTATAAAAAAATCTGAAATAAGTATTTTCTAATCCAAAAGATAGGAATCCTATGATTAAAAAAGATAATGCATACATATCCGTGTAAAGAGAAAATTCTTCTTTTCTTAAATGAAAAGTAAAAAATTTTAAAAAAAAATAGTTAATAAATCTTGGAATAAGTAATCCTATAGAATATATAATAGTTTGTATTGCTAATTTTTTGTACAAATTCAACGTTTTTTATAAATTGAAAATTTTTTCTATTAAATAGAAATTAATTATGAGTAATTTTGTTAAAAAAATTTTAGAATAAAAAATGAATTATAGAAAAAAATCAAAAGAATTTATATCATATGCGATTAAACATAGAAAAATAAGTAGTTTAACAATAGATGAATATATTAAAATGATGACTCCTTATATAGTAGAGGAAAGAAAATTAAATATAGCTCAAATGGATGTTTTTTCTCGTTTAATGATGGATCGTGTTATTTTTTTAGGAACTTCTATAGAAGACGAAGTAGCTAATATAGTTCAAGCTCAATTATTATTTTTACAATCTGTAGATAATAAAAAAGATATACAAATATATATTAATTCTCCAGGAGGAGATGTTTACGCAGGATTAGGTATATATGATACAATGCAAATTGTAGAACCAGATGTAGCTACTATTTGTACTGGTATGGCTGCATCTATGGCAGCTGTTTTACTTTGTTCTGGTGTAAAAAATAAAAGGTCTGCCTTAAAACATTCTAGAATAATGATTCATCAGCCTATAGGAGGTACTCATGGTCAAGCTTCAGATATTGAAATTACAGTACGTGAAATTTTAAAACTAAAAAAAGAACTTTATGAAGTTATATCTAAACATTCAGGTGCTTCTATTGAAAAAATAGAAAAAGATTCAGATAGAGATTATTGGATGACGTCTGAAGAAGCTAAAAAATATGGAATGATTGATGAAGTATTAAAAGGTAAAAATAAAAAGTAAAATGATCACGACAGGATTCGAACCTATAACCTACTGCTTAGAAGGCAGTTGCTCTATCCATTTGAGCTACGTGACCTATCTATAAAATCGGGGTAGCAGGATTTGAACCTACGGTCTCCTGGTCCCAAACCAGGCGCGATAACCAAACTACGCTATACCCCGAAACGGAGAATGTGGGATTCGAACCCACGCGGTAAAATATACCGACAGTTTAGCAAACTGTTCCGTTAACCACTCCGGCAATTCTCCTAAAAATACAAATCTAAAATAGTTAAATTAAATAAGCAAATATTAGTTTTTATATTTATTTTTTTGTATATACTATTCTAGTATGATAAATGTTTATAAGTTTTTTTTTAATAACTTCTTTTACCTTTTCTATTTCTTTTAAAGTAATATCTGTATTTGAAAATTGATTTTCTTTTTTTTGTTTATTAACAATATTTTCTACTAAGTTTTCTAAATCTTTAGAAGATGGATTTTTTATACTTTTTGAAGCTGCTTCTACTGAATCTGCTATCATAACAATAGCTGTTTCTTTAGAAAAAGGTTTAGGTCCAGAATATTGAAATTGTTTTTTATCTATTTTTATATTTGGAAATTTTTCTTGTTGTTTTTTATAGAAATAATAAACTATGCTATTTCCATGATGAGTACGTATGAAATCAGTTATAGCATCTGGTAAATGATATTTTTTAGCTAATTCTATACCTATAGAAACATGATTTAAAATAATTTTTGCACTTTTTTTTGGACTTAATTTTTCATGTGGATTTATTTTGTTTTGCTGATTTTCAATAAAAAATTTAGAATTTTTAATTTTTCCTATATCATGATAAATTGAACCTATTTTTACTAAAAGTGAATTTGCTTCAATTGTAACAGCAGCTTCTTCTGCAATGTTAGCTACTGTTAAAACATGTTGTAAAGTTCCTGGAGCTTTTTTAGATAACAATCTCAATATAGGTGTATTAGTATCAGATAATTCTAATAATGAAATATCAGAAGTTAAATTTAATAATTTTTCAAAAAGAAATATTAACGGATGAACAAATAAAGTTAAAACTCCACTAAAAAAAAATAAATAAAAAGTATATAAAGAAGTTTTTTCCAAAGATCCTTCACGTATTAAAGTTATAGATATAAAAGTAATTATATAGGTAATAGTTATTTTTACTACAGCAATAAAAAGATTAGCCATTTTATTATAAATATTTTTTTTAGTTAATAAAACTATAAATCCTGTAGTAATTTGAAGAAAAATAAATTCTAAACTATTTGGTGTTATTAAAGATAACAATAAAATGGTTATTAAATGAATAATAATACTTAAATTAAAATTAAAAAATGCACGAATACTTATAGGTAAAATAGAAAAAGGAATTATATATAGTATTTTAGAATGATATCTTAAAATTAAGATAGTAATTAAGGATATTAATAATATGTTAATAATTAAAAAATTTGTTTTTCTATTATTTTGAAATATTTTTTTTTGAAAACAAAAAAGATAAAATATAAATAGATAGAATATCATGCTTATAATTAAAAAATATCCTATAATAAGACCATAATATTTATTTTTATTCCATATTTTTTTTTCATATTCTTTTTTAAAAGAAGATAAAATTTCAAATTTTTTATTATTTATTACTTCATTTTTGACAATAATTATATCTCCTTTAATAAAGGAGAATTTAATATTTTTAATAGATTTAATTTTTTTATCTAAAAAAAATTTAGTACAATATGGACTATAAAATAAATTTGGTATTATTAATTTTTTTAATATTTTTTTAAAAATTTTATTATTATAATTTTTTTTATTTAATTTATTTTCAATAATATTATTTACTGTATTATAATTTTTTATTTTTTTATATAAAATAGGAATCCATTTTTCATTTTTTTTTAAAAAAATTACATTAATATTATTTTTTTTTGAAAAATTATTATGATCTATATATCCATATTTATAAATAGAACGTATTATTTTTTTTAAAATTATAGAATAGTGTTTATTTTTTTTTATAAATGAATTTTTTTTAAATTTTTTTTTTATATTTTTTACTATTTTTTCATCTTTAATATAGAACAGATCTTTATTTTTTTTTAAATTTAAAATTTCTGATTTTATATCTTTATGGTTTTTTAGAATAAAAAAATTAAATGGAGAAAATAAATCTCCATAAGACCAAATTTTTCCTTTTGAAAATTCATATTTAAAAATTTCTTTTTTTGGGAAAAAAAATGTCAATAATAAGATTGCAATAATTGTAACTAAAATTTTATCTATAATACTTTTATAAGCTTTTAAGAAGTTAGCCATTACCTAGAAATTGTGTAATTATGCAATTCTTTCGGAAGGATGATATTTTTTTTAATTTTTAAAGGATAAGTATCATATGAATTAATGATATTATAATAATAAAAATAATTTAATTTATTATAATCATATTTTTTTTATTAATATGATTTATTTTGTAAAATATTAGATAATAATCGGTTTTCATCGTTAATACTTTCTTCTAAACAAATAGTGGATTCTGTTCTAAGAACACCTTTAATTTCTCCAATTTTAGAAATAACATCTCTAGCATCTGAAGGATCTCTAGCCATAATTCTACAAAAAAGATTATATTTACCAGAAGTAATATATAATTGTACTATATTTGGAATTTTTTTTAATTCTTCTTTTACTGATTTAGATTCACGAGAATTTGATAATATTCCTACAAAAGCTATTAAATGAAAACCTAATGATTCATATCCAATAATCAAAGTACTACCTTTTATAATACCTGCGTCTTCTAATTTTTTTACTCTAACATGTACTGTTCCAACAGATAGAGGTTTGATTTCCTTACTTATTTGTTTACTTATTTCAGTATAAGGGGTTCTAGCATTTATATTTAATTTTTTGACAATAGTATTGTCTATTTCATCTGTATTATATCTTAGGATCATTGTTTTATATTTTTTTAAATAAAGATATTAAAAATACCAAGATACAAAACTTTCTTTTTCAATAATTTATTATCAATCATATAAAAAATTATTGAAATATTTTAAAATTTTTTTGTATTAATAAATAGATAAATTTAAAATGTATTTGATCCTTTATATTATATTTTTTTGAATTAAATTCAATTTTTATTTTTTTTATAAATTATATTTTTATTATCTATTAAATTAATAAATATATTTTTTAATTTTTTAAAAAAAAATCCATAAAAAGAAGAGTATATAAAATTTTTTATTATCTCATGTTTTAAATAAAATTTTTCTAAAATTAGAATGTATATAAATTGTGTTACTTTTTCTTCAAAAGAAGAATTTAATTTATTAAATAATTTGTTTTGAATTTTTATATTACTTGTAGGAAATAATATTTCCATACTGATATTAGGTTTTTGTATTATTCCATAAATAATAATTCTTAATTCCGTAAATATCATATTTACGTTATTTTTTAAATTTATTGGATAATTAATATATTTAAAAGCATTGAATACATATTTAGAATCATAAGCTACTAAATCTATAATTGATTTATTAAGATTATTTTTCCAAGTAATCAATCCACCTGGTTTTATTTTAAATTTTTTCTCCAATTTAAAAATTGGAATGTTTTCTTTATTAGAAAAATGATATAATCCATTTTTTATAAAAAATTTTCCATTAGTTTGAATGTTTTTTTTTAGTTTTTTTTCTAAAAAAATAAATCCTTCTCCTTTTAATTCAATAAAATTTTCTAAGTTTTTATCTAAAAAAATTGATAATTTTGTATTATTTTCTATATTAATTTTAATATTAAATAAAATATCATTTATTTTATTTTTTTTATTATTATTTTTTTGATAAAATTCATTATTTTTTAGTTTTTTTATATATAAATGAGAAGAATTTAAAATTTTTCCATTATTTATAAAAATATTAAAAATATTTTCTTTTTTTATTATTTGTATTTCTCCATAAGAAAATATTTTTCCAAATAAAAAATAATTATGTTTTTTATTTGTATTTAAAACAAGTAAATTTTTTGTTTTTATAGATAATTTTAAATCCCATTTAAAAAATTTTTTTAATAATATAGATCCACTTATGAGTCCTTCAGTATTGTATTTTGTATCTTTAAAAATAGAAGGATATAATGTACAAGATTTATTAAAAATGTTTATAAAAATTGGATTTATTATTTTATAATTTGTATTTATAGAATTTATTTTTAAACCAAATTTTTTAATTTCTATTTTTCCAAAAAAATTAGGGTCTTTTAAATTTCCAGAAATTTGTATATATCCTGTGATATAACCTTTTATTTCACTGTTAAATTTTTTCCATAAAAAAGATAAATTATCTATTTCAAATTTTTTAATATTAATATTTAAATCAAGTTTTGATTGATTTTTTAATTCATTATTAATATTTCCAGATATATTAAAAATATCATGAAATTTTTTTTTAAGGATTATATTAATATTATAATTTTTATTTTTTTTAGAAGATAAAATAGATAATTTTCCTAAATTTTTTTTTCCAATATAAAAATTATGTATAATTAAATTAATATTAGGTTCAATTTTATGAAATTTATTTTTTAATGAAAAAAATCCATTAACAAAACCATTTATCATTAAATTTTTTTGGAAAAAAAATTCTTTTAATTCTACATTTTTAAAAACAAATTCAAATATATTTGAATTTGTTTTTAAAAAATCTATATTCATAATAATTTTTTGATTTTTATGATAAAAAATCATATTATCAACAATATATCTTTGATTAAAAAAATCAATTTTTATTTTTCCTATTTTTTTTAATCCATTATAAATAAACCAATCATGTCCATTAAAATTGAATTTAGAAAAAAAATGAAAAAATATAAAAAAATTATTTTCTTTTTTACAAAAGAAATTTAATATTTGTTTTCTATATTTTTGTTCTTTTAATTTAAAAAAAAATTTTGAATTTATTATGTAATGATTTTTTTTATTAAAAATATATATATCTATTTTTTTTGCAAAAATATTTTTATAAAAAAAATTTTTTATATTTATTTGTATACTATTCTTTAAAGAAGTGTTTATTTTAATGAATAATCTATTGATAAATATTTTATTAAATTGTATTTTTTTTGCAAAAAAATTTATTTTCAATAGATTATATTCTTTTTTTCCTAATATTTGAATATCAGAAAAATAAAAATTTTTTTTTATTAAAAAAAGATCAAGAAAATTTTTTTTTATTAAAAAATTAAAATTTATATGTTTTATAGAAAAATTAACAAATTTTTTATTTTCTAAATAAAAAATAATTTGTTTCTCTACAATTTGTATTAATTGATGCCAATTAAAAAATCCATGAATATGTCCAATAAACATATTAGATACATTTATAGTAATTTTTTTAAAAAAAGATTGATCATTAATTAATATAATTTTTGTATTATTTAAAATTTTATTTTTATTATTATTTATTTGTACATATATTTTTTGATTATTTTTATTAATTTCTCCTTGAAAATTAATTAAAATATGAGATGATATATTTTTATATAGTTTTTTTGAAAAATATAAAAAAATTTTACTTTTTTTTAAAATTCTAAAAATATGTCTTTTTTTTATCAATATTTTTCCTTCATATTGTATATTTTTAGGATTTGAAAAATTAATATAATTGCATATTTTTGCTTTAAAAAAATTATAATGAAAAAAACCTTCTATTTTTAATATTTTTTTTATTAAAAATAAATTTCCTTGAAATATCCACCATCTTTTAGATTTAAAATTATTTAGATATGGAATAATCTTACTTAAATTATTTAAATTAAACTTAATGAAAGTTTTAAAAAATTTAATTTTTTTCCATTTTTTATTTAAAAAATCAATATAAATTTTATGAGAAAAAAATTTTTCTCCTTGTAAACTTTTTATAAAAATATTAGAAAATATAAATTTTTTACTTTTATTTTTTAATTTTATTAAAATATTTCCTTGAATAAATATTTTATGATTTAAAAATCGTTTTTTACATAAAAATGATATTAAATCAGATCCTAATTTTGAATTAGAAATAAATGATATTAAATCAGATCCTAATTTTGAATTAGAAATAAATGATATTAAATCAGATCCTAATTTTGAATTAGGAAAAATAGTACATTGGATAATATTTTCTTTTTCTACTTTATTATTGTATAAAATAATACTACCAATTAATAAACTTTTAGATGTTTTTAAATAAAAATTATGGATTTTTAATTTTGATGTATAATATGTTAAATTACAAAAAAAATTTTTAATATAAAAATTATTTGAATAATCTTTATTTTGTAAAGATATATATGCTTTTATTTTTTCATTATTTATATAAATATTTTTTATACGAATTGAAAAAAAATTATTAATTTTTTTTTTATTAATATTATATATTAAATGTAATTTTTTTATTGTTAACTTAGAACAAGTTAATGAATTCATTTTATTTAACTTTTTATCAATCAAAAATTTTTTGATAAAAAATAAAAAATTATTTTCTTTTTCTCTAAAATATTTTTTTATGAAAAAATAAGAATTATCAATATAAAAATTTTTTATATTTAAATGTTTTGGATTTATAAAAAAATAAAATAAATTATCAATAGATAATTTACATTTAGATAAATAAATAAAAGAAAAATGATGATGATCTATAATTCTTACATTATGAAAAATTAGTTCTTTCTTAAAAAAATCTATAGAAGCATTTTTTATACAAATTTCTGGACTAATACGGTATATTATTTTTTTTAAAAAAAACGTTGATATTTTTTCTTGTTTATAATCAATAATAAAAAAAACTAATAAACTTAAAAATAAAATTAATAAAAATAATATTTTTCTTTTTATATAAGAAAAATTGTAATAAAAAACATTCTTCATTTTTAAAAATATTCTTATTTATATGAATAAAAAACCTATTATCATTGGTATAGAATCATCATGTGATGAAACAGCTGTTTCTATTATCAAAAATAGAAAAGTATTATCTAATATTATCATTCATCAAAACATTCATAGAAAGTATGGAGGAGTAGTTCCAGAATTAGCTTCAAGATTACATGATAAAAATATACCAATAGCTGTTAAAAAAGCTATTTTTTTAGCAAAAATAAAAATAAAACAACTTGATGCGGTTTCTTTTACTATAGGACCAGGTATGATAGGTTCTTTATTAGTAGGATCTTCTTTTGCAAAATCATTATCTATAGGATTAAATATTCCTATACTAACTGTAAATCATATTCAAGCACATATACTTACTCACTTTATAAAAAATGCAAATATTAATAACTCTTATCCAAAATTTCCATTTTTATGTTTAGTAATAAGTGGTGGACATACTCAAATAATAAAAGTAAATGATTTTTTTAAAATGAAAGTATTAGGATCAACTTTAGATGATTCTGTAGGAGATACTTTTGATAAAGTAGCTAGAATATTAGGATTTCATTATCCTGGTGGACCTATGATAGATACTTTTTCTAAAAATGGTAATTATAAAAAATTTATTTTTTCAAAACCATTAGTAAACGGACTAAACTTTAGTTTTAGTGGATTAAAAAGTAATATTTTACAATTAATAAAAAATAAATTAAAAAAAAATCCATTTTTTATAAATGAAAATAAATCAGATTTGTGTGCTTCTATACAAAGAACAATAGCTGAAATTCTTTTAGAAAAAGTACAAAAAGCTATTCTAAAAACTAAAATTTGTAGAATAGCTTTAGCAGGAGGAGTATCTGCTAATCATGATATTAGAAAAATGTTTATATTATTTTCTAAAAAAAATCCAAAATATGAAATATTTATTCCAAAAAAAATATATACAACAGATAATGGAGCTATGATAGCTATTACTGGTTTATTTAAATATGAAAAAAAATTATTTGATTCTATTGATGTTCATCCATTTTCAAAATTTGAAATATTTTAAATACATGTACATATTAAATTTCTATCTCCATATCCTTCATTAATACGATTTACTGATGGCCAAAATTTTCTATCTCTAACCCAATATAATGGATAAGCCGCTTTTTCTCTACTATAAGGATGATTCCAATTACTATGTGTTAATGTATCTATACTATGTGGAGCATTTTTAAGTACATTTTCTGTTTTAGAAAAATTACCATCTTTAATTTCTTGAATTTCTTTTCGTATACTAATAAGTGTTTCAATAAAACGATCCAATTCTTCTTTAGATTCACTTTCTGTAGGTTCTATCATCATACATCCTTCTACAGGAAAAGATATTGTAGGAGCATGATAACTATAATCCATCATTCTTTTTGCTATATCTATAACTTCTATTCCTATAGATTTAAATATCCTACAGTCTATAATTAATTCATGAGCTACTTCGTTATTTTCTCCGTATAATATTTTATAAAATTTTTTTAATTTTTCTTTTATATAATTAGCATTAAGAATAGATATTTCTGTACATTTTTTAAGTCCATATGGACCTAATAAACGAATATAAGCATAAGAAATTATTAAAATCATAGAAGATCCATATGGAGAAGAAGAAACGGTTATCATTTCTTTTTTTTCCATTTTTTTAAAAGGATGATAAGGATGATTAGGAAGAAATTTTTTTAAATGTGTATCAACACATATAGGCCCCATACCAGGTCCTCCTCCTCCATGAGGAATTGCAAAAGTTTTATGAAGATTAAGATGACAAACATCTACTCCTAAATATACAGGTTTTATTAATCCTACTTGAGCGTTCATATTAGCCCCATCCATATAAACTTGTCCTCCATTTTCATGTATAATATCTATTAATTCTTTAATATGTGTTTCATATATACCATTAGTTGATGGATAAGTTATCATTAATACTGATAAAAAATCTTTATTTTCTTTTACTTTTTTTAAAAAATCATTTTTATCAATAGTTCCGTCATTTTTAGTAGCAATTAAAATCACTTTCATTCCTGCCATATTTGCTGAAGCAGGATTAGTTCCATGAGAAGAAGAAGGAATTAATGCTATATTTCTTTTTGATTCATTTATTGAGTTATGATAATGTTTGATTACCATAAGTCCAGTATATTCTCCTTGTGCTCCTGAATTAGGTTGTAAAGAAATTCCAGAAAATCCTGTTATCTCTTTTAAATATTTTTTCAAATTTTTAATAATAATATTATATCCATTAGATTGATTTTCAGGAACAAAAGGATGTATATTCCTCCATTCATATTGACTTAAAGGAAATAATTCTGTAGAAGCATTTAATTTCATAGTACATGATCCTAATGGAATCATTGAATGATTTAAAGAAAGATCTTTTTTTTCTAATCTTTTTATATAACGCATAAGTTCATTTTCTGAATGATATTTATAAAAAACTTCATGAGTTAAAAAATCAGAAACTCTTTTTAAGGAATAAGGAATCCTATTTTCTATATTTTTTTTTATTATTTTTTTTATATTCTTTTTTTTATAAACTTCATAAAATATAGATAAAATATGATTTATATCATTTGTAGATGTTGTTTCATCTAAAGTAATAGTTAAATAATTTTGATCTATGTATCTAAAATTTGTTTTTTTTCGTTCTGCTACTTCTTTTATTTTATGATTAATAAAATTTGTTTTAATTTTTATTGTATCAAAATAAAAAGTATTTAATTGATTGATATCATTAAAATTATTTATCAATAATAATTCTAATTTTTTTGTATGTGTATGAATAGATTCTGCTATTTTGATTAATCCTTTTTTTCCATGATATAAAGCATACATAGAAGCCATGATAGCTGGAAGTACTTGGGAAGTACAAATATTAGAAGTAGCCCTTTCTCTTTTTATATGTTGTTCTCTAGTTTGTAAAGCCATACGAAATGCCTTTTTATTTGTAACATCTACTGACATTCCAATAATCCTTCCTGGAATAAAACGTTTATATTTTTCATTAGTAGAAAAAAAAGCAGCATGAGGTCCACCATATCCCATAGGAATTCCAAAAGATTGACTTGATCCTACAACAACATCCGCTCCCCATTCTCCAGGAGGTTTTAATAAAGATAGAGATAATAAATCTGCAGATACTATAATTGATATATCATTTTTTTTAGAAAAATCAATGATTTCATTGTAATCATATATCATACCTGTAGAAGAAGGATAAGAAATTAATAAACCAAATATTTTTTTTTCTTTATATTTATATAAATTTTTATGTGAATCTTTTATTATGTTAATACCTAATCCAAAACATCTTGTTTTTAAAACATAAAAAGTTTGCGGTAGTATTTCATTTGAAACAAAAAAATAATAATTTTTTGTTATTTTTTTGTTTTTTATTTTTTCCTGATATATCATATACATAGCATCAGCTGCAGCTGTAGATTCATCTAACATAGAAGCATTACTTATTTTCATTCCAGTAAGATTTGAAATCATAGTTTGAAAATTCATTAAAGCTTCTAAACGTCCTTGAGATATTTCAGATTGATATGGAGTATAAGGAGTATACCATCCAGGATTTTCTAAAATATTTCTTTGTATTACACTTGGAGTGATAGTATTTTTATATCCTAATCCTATATAAGATCTATAAATTTTATTTTTCTTACTTATTTTATTTATATGATTTAAATATTCATATTCAGAAATAGAATTAGGTAAATTTAATTTTTTTTTTAAACGTATTTTTTTAGGAATAGTTTTTTTTATAAATTTATTGATAGAACAATATTCTAATGTTTTTAACATATCATGAACTTCATTATAAGATGGGCCTATATGTCTAAAACAAAAATTTTTTCTGTAATCCTCTTTCATAAAAATATAAATTGTGTTTATCTTTAATTTGGTTTACAAATTTAGATAAATGCTTATCATCTTATCATTTTTTTTTAAAAAAAAACAAATATAATGAAAGTAACTATTATTGGAGCAGGTAATGTAGGAGCTCATTGTGCTAGTCTATTAGCTCAAAAAGACATAGTTAGAGAAATCATATTATTAGATATAAAAAAAAATTTTTCTGAAGGAAAAAGTTTAGATATATCTCAAATGTTATCTCTTGTAGAATCAAATACTAAAATATTTGGAATAACTAATGATTATTCTAAATCTAAAAATTCAGAAATAATTATTATAACTTGTGGAATACCCAGAAAACCTGGAATGAGTCGTGATGATTTAATCAATATTAATGCAAAAATTATTTATTCTGTCACTAAAAAATCTATATTTTTTTCACCAAATGCTAAATTAATTATAGTATCTAATCCATTAGATATAATGTCATATGTAAGTTATCTTGCATCAGAAATAGATTCTTCTCGTGTTTTTGGAATGGCAGGTATATTAGATTCCGCAAGATATCGTTTTTTTTTATCAAAAAAATTGAATATATCATTTCATGATATACAATCTTTATTATTAGGTAGTCATGGGGATACTATGGTTCCTTTATATAGATATACATCTATATCTGGGATACCTATTAAAGAATTTTTATCAGAAAAAGATAATGATATTATTATAGAAAAAACAAAAAAAGGTGGAGAAGAAATAGTAAATTTATTAGGAACATCTGCATGGATGGCCCCTAGTGCTTCTGTTGTAAAAATGGTAGAATGCATTTTAAAAAATAGTAAACGTATTTTTTCCTGTTCTGTTTTTTTAAAAGGAGAATATGGATTAGAAAATTTATATTTAGGAGTTCCAGTTATTTTAGGTAAATATGGAGTTGAAAAAATAATAGAATTAAAATTAAATAAGGAAGAAATGTCTCTTTTAAAAAAATCTGGAAATTATGTTAAAAATACAATAAATAAACTTAAAAATTTTTTTTAAAAAAAGTTTATTTTCCTATAAATATTATAAGTTCTCCTTTTTTGTAATTAATTTCTATTTTTTTATTAGTAGATTCATTTCTAATTCCTATATTTTTACCAATTTTTAATATTCCTTTATGAATAGGATATTTTAGTCCATTAGTTTTTAATCCATTTACTTCTGGAAATGGAAATAGTGATATTTTTTTATTTTTTTCTGAAAAAAAAAATATATTTTTTTTTTTTGAAAAAAAATAAAAATAATATTTATCATGAAAAACAATAGATAATTTTTTTTTATATTTTAAAGCTGTAGATAAATTTCCTAAAAAATGATCTTGTTCTTTTCCACTAGCTCCCCAAACGTTTATATTAAAAAATCCTTTTTTATAAAGAATATTTAAGGCTTTATCAAAATCTGTATATTTTTGATTATAAGTAGTAAAAATCCTTCCTTTAGAAGGAAAATCTTTTTTTAATATAGAATCAAAATCTCCACTTATATAATCTATAGAAATTCCCAATTTTTTTAAATAATAAAAAGCCCCATCTACAGAAAATATTTTATGATAAAATATTTTATTTTTTAAAAAATAAGGTGGATCTCCATTAAGAAATAACTCTATTTTTTGTTGTTTATTTTTTAAACGATAATTCATATTAATAATTAATAAAACGATTTCCTAAATAAACTTTTTTAACTGTAGTATCTCTTAATACTTCTGTAGTTGTTCCATGTTTAAATATTTTTCCTTCAAACATTAAATAAATACGATCTGTTATCATAGAAATTTCTTGAACATTATGATCCGTTATTAATATACCTATATTTTTCTTTTTTAAAGAAAAAATTATTTTTTGTAATTCTTCTATAGCAATTGGATCTATTCCAGAAAAAGGTTCATCTAAAAGAATAAATTTAGGTTTAATAGCTAAACATCTAGCAATTTCAGTACGTCTCCTTTCTCCTCCAGAAAGGATTTCTCCTAAATTTTTTCTAATGTTTTGTAATCCTAATTCTTCAATTAATTTTTCTGTTATTTCTTTTCTTTTTTTAAAAAATTTTTTTTTCATTTCCAATATGCATAAAATATTATCTTCCACAGATAATTTTCTAAATATAGATGGTTCTTGTGCTAAATATCCAATTCCTTTTTTGGAACGTTGATATATTGGTTTCATAGTTATATCTTCCTGATTAATAACTATTTTTCCTTTATCTGGCTTAATAATTCCTATAATCATGTAAAAAAAAGTAGTTTTTCCAGCTCCATTAGGTCCAATTAATCCAACTATTTCTCCTTGAAATAATTTTAAAGAAATATTTTTTACTATATATTTTCCTTTATATTTTTTATATATATTTTTAGCTATCAAAGTCATATAAAATAATTTTTTTGTATTATTGAATTCATATTTATTATTATAATGAAAAAAATATTCAAA